>NZ_BSQE01000002.1:0-481758 GCF_030268185.1 Pseudomonas sp. NBRC 100443 | reverse complement strand
GCGGGCTTACCCAATGTTGGCCAGAAGCCCGACGTGGCTTCCTCGAACAGGCCTAATACATAGATGCAGTCGGGTTTTCATGTTCAAAAGCGGGTTGACGGTGGGGGTGAGTCCATACATAGGAGCGGGCCCTGCCCGCGATTCCGCGCGCAGGGCGCGCTCCTACAAGGGACATGGCGCGAGGCAACCCGTAGGATCTCATCCGCGAATCGCGCCGGGATGTCCGGCTATCGCGGACAAGGGCCGCTCCTGCAAGGAATGGCGTGGGTGGGCAGCATCCACCGCAGGATCGGGCAAGCCTGCGCAGGACCGGGCAAGCCACTGGGCGGGGTTTTCCCGTATCGTCGCGGCATTCGGCCAGGGAAGCGCCTAGGCTGAATCCATTCCCCACGGAGCGGCCTTGGCTCCGGACTTCCACATCACCCGAACAAAGAGGTGAGCGCCTGATGATCAAGCTGAAACTCAACGGCAAGGACCACGAATTCGACGCGCCCGGGGAAATGCCCCTGCTCTGGGCGCTGCGCGACGTCGCCTTGCTCACCGGCACCAAGTATGGCTGCGGCATGGCCCTGTGCGGGGCCTGCACCGTGCACGTCGACGGCCAGCCCACGCGCTCCTGCGTGACGCCCCTGGCGGCGGTGGCCGGCAAGCAGGTCACCACCATCGAGTCGGTGGCCGAGCAGGCCGCCGGCAAGGCGGTGCAGGAGGCCTGGCGCAAGCTGGACGTGGTGCAGTGCGGCTACTGCCAGTCCGGCCAGATCATGTCGGCCACGGCGCTGCTGGCCGGCAACAAGAGCCCCAGCGACGCCGACATAGACGCGGCCATGAGCGGCAACATCTGCCGCTGCGCCACCTACGTACGCATCCGCGCGGCCATCCACGAAGCCGCGCAGAACCTGGCCTGAGGAGGCGCGACATGGCAGACCTGCAGCAACGGGCCGGCGTCGAGCCGGAAGACGCCGGCAACGGCATCCTCAACGTCAGCCGCCGGCATTTCCTGCGCGGCGCCGGCGGCCTGGCCCTGGGCATCTACTTCGCGCCGCTGCTGGGCCGCTTCGGCGATCCGCAGGCCGCCGCGGCCAAGGCCTTCGAGCCCAACGCCTTCGTACGCATCGCCCCCGACGGCACGGTGACGGTGATCGCCAAGCACGTGGAAATGGGGCAGGGCAGCTACACCGGCCTGGCCACCCTGCTGGCCGAGGAACTGGACGCCGACTGGAGCAAGGTCCGCGTCGAAGGCGCCCCGGCCGATGCCAAGCGCTACGCCAACCTGGCCTTCGGCACCCTGCAGGGCACCGGCGGCAGCAGCGCCATGGCCAACTCCTTCGAGCAGATGCGCAAGGCCGGGGCCACGGCCCGGGCCATGCTGGTGGCCGCGGCGGCGCAGCAGTGGAAGGTGCCGGCCGAGCAGATCGAGGTGCACGACGGCGTGGTCGAGCACAAGGCTTCCGGGCACAAGGCCGGGTTCGGCCAACTGGCCGAGGCGGCAGCCAGGCAGCCGGTGCCGGCGGAGGTGAAGCTCAAGGAACCGAAAGACTTCAAGCTGATCGGCCAGGTGAAGCTGCCGCGCAAGGACAGCCAGGACAAGACCGACGGCCAGGCGCGCTTCACCCAGGACGTGCACCTGCCGGACATGCTGGTGGCCGTGGTGGCGCACCCGCCGCGCTTCGGCGGGGTGCCGGCGAAGGTCGACGACAGCAAGGCCAAGGCCGTGCCCGGCGTGGTGGCGGTGGTGCAGTTCCCGGGCAGCGACTCGCGCTTCGCCGGCGTCGCCGTGCTGGCGAAGAACACCTGGGCCGCGCGCCAGGGGCGCGACGCTTTGCAGGTGGAGTGGGACGAGAGCAACGCCTTCCGCATGGGCAGCGCTGAAATCTTCGCCAGGTACCAGGAACTGGCGGCCAAGCCCGGCGTGGTGGCGCGCAACGAGGGCGACATCGCCAAGGCGCTGGACAAGCCGGCCAAGCTGATCGAGGCGCAGTACCAGTTCCCATTCCTGGCCCATGCCTCCATGGAGCCGCTGAACTGCGTGGTCAGGCTCTCCGACGGCGCCTGCGAGATCTGGAACGGCGAGCAGTGGCAGACCGGCGACCAGATGGCGGTCGGGCAGTTGCTGGGCATCGCCCCGGAGAAGGTCTCGATCACCCAGCTGTACGCCGGCGGCAGCTTCGGCCGCCGCGCCAACCCGCACTCGGACTACGTGCTGGAGGCCGTCTCCATCGCCAAGGCGGCCCGCGAGCACGGCCACAAGGGCCCGGTGAAGATGGTCTGGACCCGCGAGGACGACACTCGTGGCGGCTACTACCGGCCGGCCTTCCTGCACAGCGCGCGCCTGGCGCTGGACGGGCAGGGCAACCTGGTGGGCTGGCAGCAGCATCTGGTCGGCCAGTCGTTCATCGTCGGCACGCCCTTCGAGAAGGCGATGGTCAAGGACGGCATCGACAAGGTGGCGGTGGAGGGCGCGGCGGACCTGCCCTATGCGGTGCCCAACCTGCGCGTGGAGCAGACCCTGGTGCCGGAGGTCAAGGTGCCGACGCAGTGGTGGCGCTCGGTGGGCCACACCCACACGGCCTATTCCACCGAAACGCTGATCGACGAAGCCGCGGTGGCCACCGGCAAGGACCCCTACGAATTCCGCCGCGCCCTGCTGGAAAAACACCCGCGGCACCTGGGCGTGCTCGACCTGGTGGCCGACAAGGCCGGCTGGAAGCAGCCGCTGAAGGCCGGCGGGGAAGGCGAGAAGCGCGGCCGCGGGATCGCCGTGCACGAGTCCTTCGGCAGCTTCGTGGCGCAGGTGGTGGAAGTCACGGTGAAGGCCGACAAGAGCTTCCGCATCGACCGCGTGGTCTGCGCCGTGGACTGCGGCCTGGCGATCAACCCGGACGTGATCCGCGCGCAGATGGAAGGCGGCATCGGCTACGGCCTGGCCATGGCCCTGCACAGCGCCATCACCCTCAAGGAGGGCGTGGTCGAGCAGTCCAACTTCCACGACTTCCAGGTGCTGCGGATCAACGAGATGCCTGCGGTGGAGGTGCACATAGTGCCGTCCAGCGAGGCGCCCACCGGCGTCGGCGAGCCCGGCGTGCCGCCGGCGGCGCCGGCCCTGGCCAACGCCCTGGCGGCGGCCACCGGCAAGCGCATCCGCAACCTGCCGATCGGCAACCAGCTGCAGGCCTGAGGCCGGTGGTGAGGGCGGCCCGTTGCCTCGTGCAGCGGGCCGTTGCCTTTTCCGCGGCCGGCACCCGATATTTCCGGCGCGGCCGCGCCAAGGCAGGTATCCTTGTCGGCAGGCGTCCGCCCGGATGCCCCTTTCTACTGGAGCTGTGACATGACCCGCGACAAGCAACTCTTCCCCGACGACGAGATCGGTGACGCCCTGTGGGCCCTGCAGGAAGATGGCGAGGACCTTTCGTTCGAGCGTGAGGTGGAATTCGCCGTGATCTTCCCGGAAGAGCAGGCGGCGCTGGATTTCGCCATCCTCCTGCTGCAGAACGGCCAGAAGGTGGCCTATTCCGAATACGACGGCGACCCGGCCAACCCCTGGCAGGTCCTGGCCTACCCGGTGATGGAGCCGACCCACGAGAGCATCAGCGGCTACGAGGAACTGCTGGCCGAGCATTCCGAACCGCTGGGCGGCAAGACCGACGGCTGGTCGGCGCTCTGAGGCGGGATGTGGTGGAAAAAGCCGGGGCAGGTCCCCGGCTTTTTTGTGGGCGCGGGTTCATATCCGCGATTGGGCATTACCTGTAGGAGCGGGCCCTGCCCGCGATTCGCGCGCAGGGCGCGCTCCTACAATGGGAATGGCGCGGGTGGGGCGGCGTAGGAGCGGATCTTATCCGCGAATCGCGCCGGGATGTCCGGTCATCGCGGACAAGGTCCGCTCCTACGGGGAAACGCCATACCTGATGGCGAACTGTAGGAGCGGGCCCTGCCCGCGATTCGCGCGCAGGGCGCGCTCCTACATGGGAATGGCGTGGGTGGGGTGGCGTAGCGGATCTCATCCGCGAATCGCGCCGGGACGTCCGGTCATCGCGGACAAGGTCCGCTCCTACGAAGAGCGTCTTGGCGTAGCCGGCTTACGGCACCGGCTCGGATTTCTCGGCCACCTGGCGCAGGGCCTTTTCGTAGTAGTCGGCCGATTGCGCGCCGGAGATCAGCTGGCGGCCGTTGATGATCACCGCCGGCACGGCGCGGATGCCGTGGCTGGTGAAGAATTCCTCTTCCTCGATCACTTCGCTGGCATAGGCGTCGCTGTCGAGGATCTCGCGGGTGCGCACTGGGTCCAGGCCGACGCTGGTGGCCAGGTCCAGCAGTTCCTCGCTGTCGCTGATGTTGCGCCCTTCGCCGAAGTAGGCGTGCAGCAGTGCCTGCTTCAGCGCCAGGTCGCGGCCCTGTTCGGCGGCCCAGTGCAGCAGGCGGTGGGCGTCGAAGGTGTTGTAGATGCGCTGGCGCTTGTGCAGGTCGAAGTGGAAGCCGACTTCCTCGCCGAAGTCGCGGATGCGCTTGTGGTTGCTGGCGATGTCTTCGGCACTGCTGCCGTACTTGCGCTGCAGGTGCTCGACCAGGTCCTCGCCTTCGGCGGGCATGTCGGCATTGAGTTCGAAGGGCTTGATCCGCAGCTCGACGTCGATCTCGCCGTCGACGCGCTGGATGGCTTCGAGCAATCCGCAAAGGCCGATGGCGCACCAGGGGCAGACCACGTCTGAGACGAAATCGAGGGTGATGGCTTCGCGCATACGGGCGATCTCCGCCTTGGGGTTTCGGTGTTCAAGCATGGACCTTTTTGCCCCGGGTGATCCAGTGCCGGCGGGGCGTGGCGTAGCTGATTCTTCCTTATGACTTTAGGTTTTATTTTTATCTATTTGATATATAAGGAATATTTATATTCTAGAAATGACTTTAACTCAGGCGTGCTTCCAGCTGCCCAGGTACAGGCTACAGGCCTTGCCCTGCCTGGACTCCGGCGCGATAGCGGGATGCGGAGGAAGTGACTGGGCGTGAGGTTGTTTCTCTATATCAATCATAAGCTATTGATATTCAATAACTTATCCTGCGACTGCGTAGGTTATTCCTAGCGGAAATCGTATATTCGACATTAGAAATAACAGGCAACCTACTGAGAATAATGGAATTATTTTCGAGGTTTGCTGGCTGCCCCGCCCACGCCCCGGCAACCCGCCCTCACTCGATCGCCCGATCGAGGAAACCCAGGAATTCGACGATGGCGGCAGGCAGATGGCGCCCCTGCAGGGTGACGATCTGCAGCACGCTGGCCTGCATGGTGTCGTCCGCCACCGGCACCGCGACCACGCCTTCGGGCAGGTTGCCGCCCCGGCTGCCCAGGGAACTGATGAACATCAGCGTCCCGGCAGCCAGGGCGAAGGCCTTCAGGCTTGCCATGGAGTTGGTGGTGAATACCGGCTCCATGGACAGCCCCTGGGTGGCCAGCGCGGTGTCGACCAACTGGCGCTGCGTGCGCTGCTGGTCCGGCAGGGCCATGGGCTCGGACGCCAGGTCGGCCAGGGTGACCTGTTCCCGCGTGGCCAGCGGATGGTCGCGCGGCACCAGCACGTGCATCGGCCGGCGCACGATGCGTTCCACCTTCACCCCGGCCGGCGCGGAATAGCTGTAGGTGATGCCGATGTCGGCGCTGCCGTCGCCGACGCGCGCGCAGATGTCCGCCGAGTTGCCCACCCAGACGTGGAAGCGCACGCCCGGGTAGGTGCGGCGGTAGTCCGCGAGTATCCGTGGCAGCCAGTCGATGGCGAAGCCCTCGTAGGCCGCCAGGCGCACCAGGCCGCGGTGCGGGCCCTGCAGTTCGCGCACGTCCGCCAGGGCCCTTTCGGTGTCTAGGGCGATGCGCCGGGCGCGCTGCGCCAGCAGTTCGCCGGCCGGGCTGAGCAGCATGCCGCGCGGCCGCCGTTCGAACAGCTCGACGCCCAGCTCCTGCTCCAGGCGGGCGATCTGCCGGCTGATCGCCGAGCCGGAGACGTGCAATCGGGCCGAGGCCTCGGTGATGGAGCCGCTGCGGGCCACTTCCAGGAAGTAACGCAGGGCTAGATGCTGCATGGCGGTTGTGCTTTGCATAAAAGGCAAGGGTGGCTGCGAATTAATGAAATTGTGGCATCGCGCGCGGACTGCTAACAATCCTCGCCGACAGACCGGGCAGAACAACAACAACGAACCCCCTCTGGGAGATCATCGATGTCCGTATTCACCGGCGAGGCGATTGCCGAGGCCACCGCCATCCGCCAGCAACTGCACAGCCACCCCGAACTCAAGTACGAAGAGCACGCCACCGCCGACCTCGTCGCCGCCTTCCTGCGCCGCCATGGCTACGAGGTGCGCACCGGCGTGGCCGGGACCGGCGTCGTCGCGCTGCTCGACACCGGCCGCCCCGGCCCCTGCATCGGCCTGCGCGCCGACATGGATGCCTTGCCGATCCTGGAGGACACCGAGCTGCCCTATGCCTCGCGCACGCCGGGCAAGATGCACGCCTGCGGCCACGACGGGCACACCGCCTCGCTGCTGCTGGCCGCCGGCCGGCTCGCCCGGCATCACGACCACCTTTGCGGCCGCATCAAGCTGCTGTTCCAGCCCGCGGAGGAAGGCGGCCTGGGCGCCGAACGGATGATCGAGGAGGGCGCGCTGGAGGGCGTCGAGGCCATCTTCGGCTACCACAACCGCCCGGGCTATCCGCTGGGCCGGGTGTTCGCCAAGGCCGGGCCGAGCATGGGCGGCAGCTCGCTGTACGAGGTCACCATCAGCGGCAAGGGCGGCCATGCCTCGCGCCCGGACCTGGCCATCGACCCGATCTTCGTCGGCGCGGCGGTGGTCCAGGCGCTGCAGGGCGTGGTCGGCCGCCGCCTGTCGCCGCTGGAGTCCGGGGTGGTGACGGTCACGCAGTTCCATGGCGGCAACAGCCAGAACGTCATCCCCGGCCAGGCGACGCTGATGATCAACACCCGCGACGGCTCGCCGGCCGCCGCCGCGGTGATCGACGAGACGCTGCGCCGCGTCGTCGCCCTGGTCTGCCAGGCCCATGGCGCCAGCGCCGAGCTGGTGCGGACGATGCGCATCCCGGCGCTGGTCAACGACGCCGCCGAAACCGCCTTCGTGGTGGAAACCGCCATCGACGCCCTCGGCGCGGACAAGGCGGGCTACATGCACCAGCTTCCCACCATGGGGGCGGAAGATTTCGCTTTCTACCTGGAGAAAGTGCCGGGTTGCTATTTCTTCGTCGGCAACGGCGAGGACGGCGCCTACCTTCACCATCCGCACTACGACTATCGCGACGAAATCCTGCCCGTCGCGGCGGGCATGTTCGTCGCCATCGCCGAGCGGCGCCTCGGGGCCAATACCTGAGCGAAGGCACTCACAGGCCCGCGCCGCGCCGCCATCCTGCGGCGGCGCCGAGGCGGGCCATCCGGCAACCCGTGCAGGCCAGCTTCGCCGCGCCGCGAGCGGCCGGCGGCTGGCAAAGGAAAATTCACCATGCAGCGTTTCTTCAACGCCATCGAACGGGCGGGCAACAAGCTCCCGCACCCGGTCGTCCTGTTCGCCTGGCTGTGCCTGGGCGTCGCGCTCCTGTCCTGGGCGCTGGCGGCGTCCGGGGTGTCCGGCGTCCATCCCAAGACCGGCGACCTGGTCACGGTCAGGAGCCTGGTTTCCGGCGAGGGCCTGGTCTTCGCACTGACCTCGGTGGTCAGGAACTTCGTCAGCTTCCCGCCGCTGGGCGCGGTGCTGGTCATCCTGCTGGCCATCGGCGTGGCCGACAAGACCGGGCTGGTCGGGGCGCTGATGCAGGTGAGCGTGATGAAGGCCCCGCGCTACCTGACCACCTTCGTCATCTTCCTCGTCGGCATGTGCAGCCACGTGGCCGCCGACGCCGCCTTCGTGATCCTCATCCCGCTGTCGGCGATGATCTTCCAGGCCACCGGGCGCAACCCCCTGGTCGGCGCGGTGACCGGCTTCGTCGCGGTGGGGGCGGGCTACGATGCCAGCCTGCTGATCACCCCGACCGACGTGATCCTCTCCGGGATCACCACCAGCGCCGCGCAGACCATAGACCCCGCGGCCTACGTCTCGCCCATCGACAACTACTATTTCGTCGCCTGTTCCGCCGTGCTGCTGTCGGTGATCGGCGCCTTCATCATCGAGCGCATCGTCGAGCCCCTGGCCGGCCCGTACCGCGGCAGCGTGGTGGTCGACATCCAGCCGATCAGCGCGCGGGAGCTCAAGGGGCTGAAGCGCGCCGGCTGGGCGGCGCTGGTGCTGGCCGCCCTGGTCCTCGCCGCGGTGCTGCCGGCCGGCTCGCCGCTGCGCAACCCCGAGGGCGGGCTGGTGCCTTCGCCGTTCCTCACCAGCGCGGTGGCCGTTTTCGCGATCTTCTTCCTGGCCCTGGGCTGGGTCTACGGCCGCAGCGTGGGGAAGATCGGCGACGCCCGCGATGCCATCGGCTTCATGGCCGAGGCGATCGAGGAACTGGCGCCGACCCTGGTGCTGTTCTTCGCCATCTCGCAGTTCCTCGCCTGGTTCAAGTGGACGCACCTGGGCGAATGGATCGCCGTCGGCGGCTCGCACCTGCTCGACAGCAGCGGCTTCGGCGGCATCCCGCTGGTGCTGGCGTTCCTGGGCCTGGTGACGCTGATGAACCTGTTCATCACCTCGGGTTCGGCGCAGTGGTCGCTGATGGCCCCGATCTTCGTGCCGATGCTGATGCTGGTGGGTTTCGAGCCGGCCTTCGTGCAGGCGGCGTACCGCATCGCCGATTCCTCGACCAACATAGTCACGCCCATGAGCCCCTACTTCAGCCTGTGCCTGGCCTTCCTGCAGCGCTACCAGAAGGACGCCGGGATCGGCACCCTGGCGTCGATGACCATTCCGGTGGCCCTGGGCTTCCTGCTGTGCTGGACGCTGTTCCTCATCCTCTGGATGGAGCTGGGGCTGCCGATAGCCCCCGGTGTGGGCCTGTACCTCGACTGAGCGAGGGCCGGGCGAGCGCGCGCCCGGCCCGCGGCCTCAGAAGTCGACGGAGGCGGACACCCGCAGGGTGCGCGGCTCGCCCTGGGTCAGGTAGCCGCCGATGGTGGAGGCCCAGTAGTCCTCGTTGGCGACGTTCTCCAGGTTGGCGCGCAGGGTCACCTCGCGCTGCTCGACCTTGAAGCGGTAGCGGGCGCCCAGGTCGACGCGGGTCCAGGCCGGGATGCTGAGCTCGTTGGCCTGGTCCAGGTACTGGCCGCCGGTGCGCAGCAGGCGGCCGTTGAGCGCCAGGCCGTCGAGGCCGGGCACGTCCCAGTCGGCGCCGAGGTTGTACTGGAAGCGCGGCACGCCGATGGCGCGGTTGCCGTCGTTGGCGCCGTCGGCGGTGTTGCGCAGCTCGGTGTCGATCCAGGTGGCGCCGGCCAGCAGGCGCAGGCCGTCCAGCGGTTCGCCGAACAGGTTCAGCTCGACGCCGCGGTTGCGCTGCTCGCCGTCGACGCTGAAGACCTTGGTGTCCGGGTCGGTGACGCTGGTGGGCTGTTCGATGCGGTAGAACGCCAGGTTGCCGCCGTAGCTGCCGAAGTCCAGCTTGGCGCCCACTTCGATCTGCTTGGAGCGCTGCGGGGCGAACACCTCGCCGACGTTGACCGCGGTGGAGGGCGCGGTGGGGCCGGCGGCCAGGCCTTCGATGCGGTTGGCGTACAGCGACAGGTAGTCGGTGGGCTTGACCACGATGCCGTACACCGGCGTGGTGATGGACTCGCGGTAGTCGGCGTTGCGCACGCCGGCGTAGCTCCAGCCGTCGGTGCCGATGCTCTGGCGGCGCACGCCGAGGGTCAGCAGCACGCGGTCGTCGAGAAAGCCCAGGGTGTCGGAGGCGGCGGCGCTGCGGTTGCGCGTCTTGCCGACGATGCCGGGGTCGTTGTAGTCGCCGCCGGAGTAGGTGGTGGCCGGCTTGGCGACCTGCACGGGGTGGTACAGGTTGGCCGGGTACTTGCTCAGGGCCATGCGGTAGGCGCTGCGCTGCTCGGCCCAGATGCCGGCCAGGCCGAGGTTCAACTGGTGGCTCACCGCTCCGGTGTGGAAGCGGCCGTTGAGGCCGGCCATGGCGCTCTTGTTGTCTTCGTCGTGGGTGGCGTCCATGGTGCCGCCGCCGGCGCCGCCGTTGTTGTCGCTCAGGGTCAGCGAGGAGTAGCTGCCGTTCTCGCGGGTGTGCTTGGCGCCGCCGGAGAGGTAGGCGGTCCAGTTGTCGTTCAGGTCGTACTCGCCGCGGAACATGCCGTAAGTGTCTTCCAGCTGCGAGTAGCTCCAGGCCTGGCCGTAGTTGCTGTCGGCGTCGGGCGCGTGGGGGATGCTGGTGACGCCGCTGCCGACGTAGACCACCGGGCGGCCCTGGTTGATGCGCTGCTTCTGGTAGCCGAAGTCGCTGCTCAGGCGCAGGCGTTCGCCGCGGTAGTCGAGGTTGACGCTGGCCAGCTTGTAGCGCTGGGCGTTGTCGTCGATGGCGCTGTCGCCTTCGCGCTGGGCCAGGTTGAGCCGCGCGCCGAAGCGGTTGTCTTCGCCGAAGCGCTGGCCCAGGTCGAGGTGTTCGCCGACCTGGCTGTCGCTGCCGTAGTCCAGGCTCAGGCTGCGGGTGGGGACGTCCTCGGCGTGCTTGGTCTGCAGGTTCACCGCGCCGCCGATGCCGCTGCCGCTGGGCGTCACGCCGTTGATGAAGGCGTTGGAGCCCTTGAACAGCTCGACGCGCTCCAGCGACTCGGTGCCGATGATCTGCCGCGGCGTCACGCCGTACAGGCCGTTGAGCGAGACGTCGTCGGTGCTCAGCGGCAGGCCGCGGATGACGAAGATCTGCGAGAAGTTGCCGTAGCCGTTGCCCTGGCGCACCGCGGCGTCGTTGAGCAGCACGTCGCCGACGGTCTGCGCCTGCTGGTCCTTGATGGCCTGCGCGGTGTAGCTGGAGAAGGCGAAGGGCACGTCCTGCATGTCCTGGTTGCCCAACATGCCCAGCCGGGCGCCGCGGGCCACCTGGCCGCCGGCATAGGCCGGCGGCAGTTCGCCGGGGGCCTGGGCCACGGCGCTGACGGTGGTGGCGCCCATCTCCAGGGCCTCGCCGTCCCGGGCGATGGGCTCGACGCCGTAGCCGCTGGGCTTGCGCACCAGGCGGTAGCCGCTGCCTTCCAGCAGGCGCATCAGGCCGTCCTCGGCGTCGTAGCTGCCTTTCAGGCCGTCGCTGTGACGGGCGTTCAGCGTGGCGGCCTCGAAGGCCAGGGGCACGCCGGCCTGGGCGGCGAAGCGGGCCAGCACCTCGCCCAGCGGGCCCGGGGCGATGTCGTACTGGCGTTGCACGCTGGCGGTTTCCGCGGCCAGGGCGGGCAGGGTGGCGCCCTGCAGGGCGAGGCCGATGGCCAGGGCGAGGGTGTGGGGCTTCAGGCGGAGGCGGGTGGTCATGCGGTGGTCCTGTCGGCGCGAAGAGTGAATGGGGTGTTTCCTCCTTCACCGGACGAGCAGGAAAAAGGTGTCATGGTGGATGAAAAATTTTTCGGGGGGCGTTGGGGCGGCGTAGCGGCGGGGGTTCAGGCGGGCTCCAGGGTCACCCAGTAGCGCGTCAGGCTGCTGATCTTCAGCGGCAGCATGTCGGCCAGCAGGCGCAGGCCGGCGTCGTCGTTGCTCAGGGGGATGGCGCCGCTGACGCGCAGCCCGGCCAACTGGGGCGCGCAGCGCAGCACACCGCTACGGTAGCGGCCCAGTTCGGCCAGCAGGGCGTCCAGGCGCATGTCCTGGGCCAGCAGCATGCCGTTTTCCCAGCTGCTGGCATTGGCGTCCGCCGGCTGCACGACCTGCAGGGCGCCGGCGCTGAACAGCAGTTGCTGGCCGGCCTCGACCTGGCGCCGCGCGGCGGTGGCGAAGGGTTCCACGGCGACGCTGCCTTCCAGCACGGCCACCCGGCACGTCTCGCCCAGGTCGCGCACGGCGAAGCGCGCGCCGGCGGTGCGCAGCAGGCCCTGGCGGCTTTCCACCAGGAACGGCCGCGGCGCGGGCGCCGGGTCGGCGTGGGTGGCGACGAGGATTTCGCCGTCGAGCAGGCGCAGGCGGCGTTCCCGCGGGCTGAAGCGGATGTCCACGGCGCTGCCGGTGTTGAGCGTCAGCAGGCTGCCGTCGGGCAGTTGCACGCGCTTGCGCTCGCCGGTGGCGGTGCGCTGGTCGGCGCTCCATTCGGCCCAGGGCAGCTGGCGCGCGCCCAGCCAGGCCGCGGGCGCCACCGCCAGCAGCAGGCCCAGGCGGTTGAGCATCTGCCGCCGGCTCAGGCCGCGCTCGCCCAGGCGTTGCAGGCTCTGCCGGCCCATGCCCGGCGGCAGCTGCTGCAGGCCGCCGAGCAGGCTTTCGGCGCGGCGCCAGGCTTCGGCGTGCTGCGCGCTGCGTCCGCGCCATTGCTCGATGGATTGCTCGATGGCCCGCAGGTCGGCGGCGCTGGCCGGGCGTTCGCCCAGGCGCACCAGCCAGTCGGCGGCTTCGCCGAGAATGCGCGGGTCCAGCGTCTGCTCGTGCATCAGGCCAGGCTCAGGCAGGCGATGAAGGCCGCGCGCATGTAGCGCTTGACGGTCGCCAGGGACAGGCCCAGGCGCTCGGCGATGGCCGGGTAGGTGAGGCCGTCCAGCTGCGCGAGCAGGAAGGCTTCGCGGGTGAGGGCGGGCAGTTCGCCCAGCGCTGCGTCGATGCGTTCCAGGGTTTCCAGGATCAGTTCGCGGGCTTCCGGGCCGGGGGCCAGTTCCTCGGGCAGCGCGGCCAGGGCTTCGAGGTAAGCGCGCTCCAGCTCCTGGCGGCGCCAGCGGTCCACCAGCAGGCCCTTGGCGATGTGGGTGAGCAGGGCGCGCGGGCGATCGCCGACGTCGCTCAGCGGCCGGCGCAGCAGGCGCAGGAAGGTGTCCTGGGCCAGGTCGGCGGCATCCCAGGCGTTGCCCAGGCGGCCGCGCAGCCATTGCTGCAGCCAGCCGTGGTGGCGTTCGTAGAGGGTGTGCAGGTGCTGGTCGGCGGAGGGTTCGGCGAATGCCACGGTGTCGTGCGCCAGATGATCATTTGCGAATGACTCTCATTTTATGTCGGTTCCGCCGCGCGGCGCAATGCCGCGATGCCGCAGCCGGTCGGCGCATGTGCCGGGCGCCGTCATCGGCACTGGAATTGCCGCGCAGACGCGCTACCTTGAGCCTGTCCCGAATGCATAATTCGAGGGTTTGCCTTCTTCGGCGGACGGCTTCGCCGTTCGCGGTCGAAACCTCAAGTCATCCAGCAGAAACGGAGCACATCATGGCTCGCACCACGCCCATCGAGCTTTATCGCAACATCGGCATAGTCGCGCACGTGGACGCCGGCAAGACCACCACCACCGAGCGCATCCTGTTCTACACCGGGGTCAACCACAAGATGGGCGAGGTGCACGACGGGGCGGCGACCATGGACTGGATGGTGCAGGAGCAGGAGCGCGGCATCACCATCACCTCGGCGGCCACCACCGCCTTCTGGCAGGGCTCGACCAAGCAGTACCCGCACAAGTACCGCTTCAACATCATCGACACCCCCGGCCACGTCGACTTCACCATCGAGGTGGAGCGCTCGCTGCGCGTGCTCGACGGCGCCGTGGTGGTGTTCAGCGGCGCCGACGGCGTCGAGCCGCAGTCCGAGACGGTGTGGCGCCAGGCCAACAAGTACCACGTGCCGCGCCTGGCCTACGTGAACAAGATGGACCGCCAGGGCGCCGACTTCCTGCGCGTGGTCGAGCAGATCAAGCGGCGCCTGGGCCACAACCCGGTGCCGATCCAGCTGGCCATAGGCGCGGAGGAGAACTTCAACGGACAGATCGACCTGGTGAAGATGAAGGCCATCTACTGGAACGACGACGACCAGGGCACCAGCTACCGCGAGGAACCCATCCCCGCCGAGCTGCAGGCGCTGGCCGAGGAGTGGCGCGCGCACATGATCGAGGCCGCCGCCGAGGCCAACGATGAGCTGATGAACAAGTACCTCGAGGGCCAGGAGCTGAGCCTGGAGGAAATCAAGGCCGGCCTGCGCCAGCGCACCCTGGCCAACGAGATCGTCCCGGCGGTGCTGGGTTCCTCGTTCAAGAACAAGGGCGTGCCGCTGGTGCTGGACGCGGTGATCGACTACCTGCCGGCGCCCTCGGAAATCCCGGCGATCAAGGGCACCCACCCGGACGACGAGGAGAAGCACGACGAGCGCCACGCCGACGACAACGAGCCGTTCTCCTCGCTGGCCTTCAAGATCGCCACCGACCCCTTCGTCGGCACCCTGACCTTCACCCGCGTGTACTCCGGCGTGCTGAGCAGCGGCGACGCGGTGCTCAACTCGGTGAAGGGCAAGAAGGAGCGCGTCGGGCGGATGGTGCAGATGCACGCCAACCAGCGCGAAGAGATCAAGGAAGTGCGCGCCGGCGACATCGCCGCGCTGATCGGCATGAAGGACGTCACCACCGGCGACACCCTGTGCGCCATCGACAAGCCGATCATCCTCGAACGCATGGACTTCCCCGACCCGGTGATCTCGGTGGCGGTGGAGCCGAAGACCAAGGCCGACCAGGAGAAGATGGGCATCGCCCTGTCCAAGCTGGCCCAGGAGGACCCCTCGTTCCGCGTGAAGACCGACGAGGAGACCGGGCAGACCATCATTTCCGGCATGGGCGAGCTGCACCTGGACATCATCGTCGACCGCATGCGCCGCGAGTTCAACGTCGAGGCCAACATCGGCAAGCCGCAGGTGGCCTACCGCGAGGCGATCCGCAAGAAGTGCGAGATCGAGGGCAAGTTCGTCCGCCAGTCCGGCGGGCGCGGCCAGTTCGGCCATTGCTGGATCCGCTTCGAGCCGGGCGACGAGGGCAAGGACGGCCTGGAGTTCCACAACGAGGTGGTCGGCGGGGTGATCCCGCGGGAGTTCATCCCGGCGATCCAGAAGGGCATCGAGGAGCAGATGCAGAACGGCGTGCTCGCCGGCTACCCGCTGATCGGCCTGAAGGCCACGGTGTACGACGGCTCGTACCACGACGTCGACTCCAGCGAGATGGCCTTCAAGATCGCCGCCTCCATGGCCACCAAGCAGCTCTCGCAGAAGGGCGGCGCGGTGCTGCTGGAGCCGGTGATGAAGGTCGAGGTGGTGACCCCCGAGGACTACATGGGCGACGTGATGGGCGACCTGAACCGCCGCCGCGGCCTGATCCAGGGCATGGAAGACACCCCGGCGGGCAAGGTGATCCGCGCCGAGGTGCCGCTGGGCGAGATGTTCGGCTACGCCACCGACGTGCGCTCGATGTCCCAGGGGCGCGCCAGCTACTCGATGGAGTTCACCAAGTACGCCGAGGCGCCGGCGAATATCGCCGATGCCATCGTGAAGAAGAACAACGGGTGAGGTTTGCGGGATGAAGAACGGCGCCTGCGGGCGCCGTTTTTCATTCGGGCGGGATGCGATGCCTCATGGTGACTGCGGTTCGCGAGCAAGCTCGCTCCTACGAGAAGCCGTGCCTCCCGGGGACTGTAGGAGCAGGCCCTGCCTGCGAATCGCGCGCAGGGCGCGCTCCTACGAGAAGCCGTGCCTCCCGGGGACTGTAGGAGCAGGCCCTGCCTGCGAATCGCGCGCAGGGCGCGCTCCTACGAGAAGCCGTGCCTCCCGGGGGACTGTAGGAGCAGGCCCTGCCTGCGATTCGCGCGCAGGGCGCGCTCCTACAGGGCGTGGTGTGGGTGGGGCGGCGTAGGAGCGGATCTTATCCGCGATCCGCGCCGGAACGTCCGGCTATCGCGGACAAGGTCCTAGGTTCCAGGAAGCACGGCTTTTCGTAGGATGGCGTTGAGCGAAGCGATACCCATCAGCGCAACCGCATGGGTTTCGCAAGCTCAACCCATCCTACGAAGAGCACCTCGGCGCAAGACGGTCGCTCCTGTACCTTGCAGCCGCTCCATCAGGACCGATACAGCATCGGCCTGCGCAGCCGCAGGTAGCTGTAGCCCTCGCGGACCATGGCGATGCGTTCCGGCTCAAGATCGGCGATCAGCAGTTCCCCGGCCTGTTTCGCCCGGGCCATCACCTGGCCGTCCGGGGCCACCACGCAGCTCAGGCCGCAGTATTCCAGTTCGCCTTCGCTGCCCTGGAAGTTGGCGTAGGCGAGGAACACCTGGTTCTCGTAGGCGCGGGTGGGCACCAGCACCTGGCAGACGAACTCGTAGGGGTGCATGTTGGCCGTCGGCACCAGCACCAGGTCGGCGCCGGCCAGGGCCAGGGTGCGCACGGCCTCGGGGAACTCGACGTCGAAGCAGATCAGCAGGCCGAGTTTCCAGCCGTCCAGCTCGACGATCGCCGGCGGCTCGTCCGAGGGGCTGAACTGGTCGCGGTCGAGGTCGCCGTACAGGTGCGTCTTGCGGTAGTTGGCGCGGCGCTCGCCGTGGCGGTCGATCAGTTGCACGCTGTTGAACGGCGCGCCGGCCGGGTTGCTTTCCGGGTAGCCGTAGAGGATGCCGACGTCGAACTCCCGGGCGATCCCCGCCACCGTCTCGGCGATGGCGCCGTCGGCGGCTTCGGCCAGGGCGGCGACGCGTTCGGCGCCGATGTTGTAGCCGCTGGCGTACATTTCCGGGCAGACCAGCAGGTCCGCGCTCTGGGCGGCCGCGCGTTGCGCGGCCTCGCGCAGCCGGCGCAGGTTGCCGGCGAGGTCGTCGGGCCCCGGGGGGCACTGGTAGAGGGCGAGGCGCATGGCGCTTCCTCCTTGGTCAGTCGGGCAGGGCCACGGGGCCCAGTTCGGCATAGCGGTCGCCGGGGCCGGGGTTGTCCGGGTGGGTGGCGCCGCCGAAGTGGTGCAGGATGCCCCACACAGCGTTCAGCGAGGTCTGTACCGCGCCTTCGACCCAGGCCGGGGTCCAGGATACATCGTCGCCGGCGATGAAGATGCCGCGCTGCTCGGCGGGCAGGTCGTCCTGCATGAAGTGCGAGTACATACGGTGGTTGTAGCGGTAGTGGCCGGGCAGGGCGCCCTTGAAGGCGCCGAGGAAGTGCGGGTCGGCCTCCCAGGACACGGTGATGGGGTTGCCGATCACGTGGCTGGCGATGTCCACCTTCGGGTAGACCTTCTTCAAGGCATCCAGCGCAAGCTGCACGCGCTTCTCCACTGGGTGCGGCAGCATCTTCATGGCGTCGCTCATCCAGGAGTAGGACAGGCAGATCACCCCGGGCTTGTCGTCGCCATTGTCGAACAGGTAGGTGCCGCGGGTCAGGCGGTCGGTGAGGGTCATGCTCATGACGTCGCGGCCGGTCTGCGGGTCCTTGTCCTTCCAGAACGGCCGGTCGACCATGACGAAAGTCTTCGACGACTGCATGTAGCGGGTGCGGTCCAGGGCCATCCACATTTTCTGCGAGAACAGCGCTTCCTCGCATTCGATCTGGGTGGTCAGCAGCCAGCTCTGGCAGGTGGTCAGCACCGCGGCGTATTCGCGGGTGTCGCCCCAGTAGTCGGTGACCGCCAGGTTGCCGCTGGCGGCGCGGGCGATCTTCTTCACCCCCGGGCGCGGCGCGCCATTGTGCAGTTTGGCCAGGGAGGTGCCGGCCGGCCAATGCGCGCAGCGCTCCGGCACGTGGTTCCAGATGCCGCGCGGCACCTGCTCGACGCCACCGACCACCAGGTGCTGGTGGTCGTCGCAGTTGGTCATCACCACGCGGAAGATCTCCAGCATGGAGTTGGGGAAGTCCGAGTCCCAGCCGCCGGTGCCGAAGCCGACCTGGCCGAAGATTTCGCGGTGATGGAAGGACAGCCGCGAGAAAGCCTTGGAGGTGGCGACGAAGTCATAGAAGGTGCGGTCGTCCCACAGCGGCACCAGTTCGTCCCACAGCGCCTTGAGCTTGACGGTGTCGCGTTCGCGGATGGCGTCCTGAATCTCGGAGAAGCGCGCGCCGTCCTCCAGGGCGTCGGCCCAGGCCTGGGCGACCTCGCGGAAGATCTGCGGCAGGTCGTCGATCTTCTCCGCGTAGTGGCTGGTGCCTTCCAGGTCCACCACGGTGCTGCCGGAGGCCGGCGTCAGCGGGTTGGGGAAGGGTTTGGTCTCAAGACCCAGCTTGTCCACGTAGTGGTAGAAGGCCGTGCTGGAAACCGGGAAGCGCATGCCGCCGAGTTCTGCGATGACGCCCTCGGCGCCCTCAAAGGGCTCCGAACGCAGCCGGCCGCCCAGCTTGGAGGCCTCGTAGACCACCGGTTTCAGGCCCAGCTTCATCAGTTCGTAGGCCGCCACCAGCCCGGCGATGCCCGCACCGACGATGGCCACTTCCTGGCCGTGGTTGTGCGCCGGGATGCTGCCCAGGCCCGCCGGGTGTTCCAGCCAGTCGTCGAAGGCGAAGGGGAAGTCCGGGCCGAAGATGGTCACCGGTTGCTTGCCGGGGGTATGGGGGTGGCGGTTGTTGTGCATTTATCTCTCCCAAGGATTCTGGCGTGCCTGGCCCTTGTTCCAGCATTGCCCAGGCAGGTGTCTCTTGCACCGCCGCACGCGCTCCGCAGCCGGCCTTCCGATGGATGGCGCGAACGCGGAGAGGGCAAGCCTGGCCAGGCTTGTCGGCCGGCCCTGGCGGGCCGGCGCTGGTGCACATGGTGGCAAAGCCGGTCGTTGAAATGAATCCGCCAATCTGCAAAATGACGGAGCTATTCCAGGCAATTCAACCAATGGATTCGACAAAATGACGAGAAACGCCGATGCGGCCCTGCTCAGCCTCCTGCGCGCCAATGCCCGCGAGTCGGTTTCCGAGCTGGCGCGCAAGCTCGGGGTGTCGCGCTCCACGGTGCAGAGCCGGATCGAGCGCCTGGAGCAGCAGGGCATCATCAGCGGCTACTCGATCAAGGTCGCCGACAGCTACGCGCAGTCGCTGGTGCGCGCCCATGTGCTGGTAACGGCGCTGCCCAAGTTGTCGCATCAGGTGGTGCAGGCGCTGGAGAAGATCCCCGAGGTGAAGACGCTGCACTCGGTGAGCGGCCAGTTCGACATGATCGCCATCGTCGAGGCCCTGTCGATCCGCGACCTGGATGCCTTGCTCGACCGCATCGGCGCGCTGGACGGGGTGGAGCGCACCATGTCGTCGATCATTCTCTCCACCCGCATCGACCGCTAGGGCCGCAATGGACTCCCGCTATTGCCCGGCATTGGCTATTCGGCGGCTCCGCAACGGAGGCTAAGGTAGCTGCATTCCCGCAACCGGCGGGCCCCACTGGAGAGAGACATGAGTGCACGTATCGAATGGGCCGGGCAGTCCCCCAGCGCCTACAAGGCCATGCTTGGGCTGGAGCAGGCGCTGGCGAAGTCCGGCCTGGACCATGGCCTGCTGGAGCTTATCCGCCTGCGCGCCTCGCAGATCAACGGCTGCGCCTACTGCGTGAACATGCACGCCGACGACGCGCGCAAGGCCGGCGAGAGCGAGGCGCGCCTGCAGACCCTCAGCGTCTGGCGCGAGACCAACTTCTTCAGCGCTCGCGAGCGAGCCGTGCTGGCCTGGGTGGAAAGCCTCACCCTGCTGCCCGAGAAGCACGCCCCGCAGGCGCAGTTCGACGCCCTGCGCGAACACTTCAACGACACCGAGATCGTCGATCTGACCCTGGCCATCGCCACCATCAACGCATGGAACCGCTTCGGCGTCGGCATGGCCATGGTGCCCTGAACAGCCGGCTGCGGGCCCTCGTCATCCGGAAAAGACGATTTTCCGACGCGAGGTGAGTGGAAAGGGCATGAAGGAGGGCTTTCCCAGAGGCTTTCGGCATAAGTCAATAGGCCGGAACGGGCTGCTGAGATCGTTTTGGCATCGGCCTTATAGGAAAACGGTCAATGGACGCGTCAAGATATTGCTAGCTTTACAACTTGGAGCGCCAAGTTTCTGTTTTATAAAGTTTTTCAAAAAAATGGCGCCAAGGAAGGGAGCATGCTCGAAGTAGCGTCGAAACGGCGTCGCCTGCTGGTGGTCGATCCCTGCGATGACTGCCAGCGATTATTGCCCGGGCTCCGGGCAGCAGGGTGGGAGGTAGACAGTTGCGGACTCGACGTCGCGAGCGAACGCAACTGCGACGTCGGCCTGCTGCGTCTGCATCCGCAACACCTGGAGCGCCCGGAGTCGGTGAAGGACCTCATCACCCGCAGCGGCACCGAGTGGATCGCGGTGCTCAGCCCGGACGCGTTGCCCATCCAGGAGGTGGGCGATTTCGTCTGCGAATGGTTCTTCGATTTCCATACCCTGCCGTTCGACGTGGCGCGGGTGCAGGTCACCCTCGGCCGCGCCTTCGGCATGGCGCGCCTGCGCGGGCGCGGCGGCACCTACCACAGCCTGGAGCACCAGCACGAGCTGCTCGGCGAGAGCCGCTCGATGCAGGAGCTGCGCCGCCTGCTGGCGAAGTTCGCGCCCACCGAGTCGCCGGTGCTGATCCGCGGCGAGAGCGGCACCGGCAAGGAGCTGGTGGCGCGCACCCTGCACCGCCAGTCGCGGCGGGCCAACCGGCCGTTCATCGCGATCAACTGCGGGGCCATTCCCGAGCACCTGATCCAGTCCGAGCTGTTCGGCCACGAGAAGGGCGCCTTCACCGGCGCGCACCAGCGCAAGATCGGCCGCTTCGAGCAGGCCAACGGCGGCACCCTGTTCCTCGACGAGATCGGCGACCTGCCCCTGGAACTGCAGGCCAACCTGCTGCGGGTGCTCCAGGAGAAGCAGATCGAGCGCGTCGGCGGCAGCCAGCCCATCGCCGTGGACGTGCGGGTGCTGGCGGCCACCCACCTGGACCTGGAGAACGCCATCCGCACCGGCAGCTTCCGCGAGGACTTGTACTACCGCCTGAACGTGCTGCAGGTGTCGACCCTGCCGCTGCGCGAGCGCAATGGCGACCTGGCGCTGCTGGCCAACCACTTCGCCCACCTTTATAGCGTCGAGACCGGCCGCCGCCCGCGGCGCTTCAGCGACGACGCCCTGGCGGCGATGGCCGAGCACGCCTGGCCGGGCAACGTGCGCGAGCTGGCCAACCGCGTGCGCCGTGGCCTGGTGCTGGCCGAAGGACGGCAGATCGAAGCCCGCGACCTGGGCCTGGAGCGCCAGCGCGGCGGCTCCGGCAAGGTGCCGCTGGTGACCCTGGAGGAGTACAAGCTGGGCGCCGAGCGCCAGGCCATGTGCGACGCCCTGGCCCGTCATGGCGACAACCTGAGCCTGGCGGCGCGCATGCTGGGCATCTCGCGGCCGACCTTCTACCGCCTGCTGCACAAGCACCAGCTGCGCTGAGCAGGGTGCAGAAACGACAACGGCCCCGAAAGGGGCCGTTGTCGTATGCGGGGGTTCAGAAGTAGTAGGGGAATTTGACGCTGAAGCTGAAGTCCGGGGCATCGGGGCTGATGCCGATGGACAGGTTCGGCACTATGGTCAGGTTGTTGCTCCAGGCGTAGGTCAGGCCCCAGTTGAAGTAGGCGGCATTGGCGTCGCTGTCGGTGATCGACTGCCAGTCGCCGCCGTCGGGCTTGAGCTTGCTCTTCTGCGCGATCAGGTCGGAGAAGGAGAACGACATACTGGTCTTCTCGTTGAGGGCGAAGGCCACACCGGCGCCGACCTGGAACCAGTCGCCCAGGTCCACCTTGCCGCCGAGCTTGGTGCCCTGCTGCGGGCTGATGTCGCTGAAGTCGCGCTCGAAGTTGTGGGTGTAGCTCAGGCTGGCGAACAGCACCGCCGGGTCCACGGTCTTGACCAGCGAGATGCCCGGGGTGACGGACCAGACGCCGTTGCCGGTGGGCAGGTCGTCGGGCACGTTGAGGCTGTCGTTGTCCGGCGCGCGGACCAGCTTGATGCCGTACGGGTCCTTGCCGGTAGGGGCTTTCACCCGCAGGCTGACGACTGCGTCCGGGCGCGATTCGGTCTCGTCCATGAACTTGTAGGCGATGCCGAAGTTGACGTCGCCCAGGGTCGGGTCGCGGGTGACCTTCTCGTCGGTGGACTGCGCGGTGGAGTTGCCGGCGCCGGCCGAAGCGTAGGTGCTTTCGCGGTAGACCACCGGCACGTTGATGTCGAACTGCCAACGGTTGTTCCAGTTGTAGCGGCCGGTCAGGTCCAGGGTCCAGTTGTCGGCCTTGATGTTGTCCACGCCGATGTTGCCCAGGAAGATGGTGTCCAGCGCCAGGAAGCCGTTGAGGATCAGCTGCTTGGTGTCGTAGTGGGTGTAGGTCAGGCCGGTCTCGAAGCTGAAGGCGCCGTTGCCGAAGAAGCCGCTGGCCTCGTCGTAGAGGTTCTCCACGCTCTTGGGCGGGTTGTTGCTGTCGTCCTTGAGCGATTCGCCGTAGGAACTCCCGGTGCCCGGTGGCGTCGGCTTGTTGGTGGCAGTGACCAGGCGTTTGGGCTGCGCCGGGGTCGCCGCCGGCTGTTCCTCTACCTGGCGAACCCGCTGCTCGAGCACCATGAGCGCTTTCTGTTGCGACTCGTAGCGTTGCTTGAGCTCGATGAGTTCCTGTTTCAGAGCCTCCACCTCGGCCTCCGTCGCTGCATGGACGAAGGCCGAGGGGAGCAAAGCGGATACACAGATTGCAGTGCGAAGCGTGAGCGATCGGTGCATGGCGCGCTATCCCTATCTTTATCGTTTGGGCACTACTTCCGCCACTGAGCGTAGATCACATTCCCATGGATCGCAGGCCCTTGAGCTGGTCGAGATTGCAATCCAGCGCTCCGACGGAAGGTGCGTTGTTACGCAGGACCACGTTCAACTGGGTCAGGTTGTTGACCAGGTTGCTGCTACCCAGCAGGTTGGTGGCCTGCACCAGGCCGCCGGCCCCCAGTTGCTGGAGGCTCGAGCCTTGGCCGTTGGCGTTGATCGCCAACTGGATGTTCCCCCTGCCGGGGGACACGGTGACGGTGCCGGCGCCGTTGCTGGCGCTGATCGGGCCGTTCAGGGGCGTGCCCTGGTTGCTTATGGCGGGCGCCTGGTCGGCTTCGCTGACGTTGATGCCGACGTTGTTGTAGGCGGTGTTGTAGTCACCCGCCGAGCGGGCGCTCTGGGTGACGCCCTGGGTCTGGTTGAGCCCTGCGCCACCAACGATGCTGCCGGTCGCGGCCGAGGGTGTGCCGCCGTTGCCGGTTTCCTTGGTGGTGGTGACGTAGAACTGCGGTTTGATGGTGGACTCCTGGATCTGCATGCTCACCTTGGCGCCGATGTTGTCGCCCACGGCGTTCTTCCAGGTACTGCTCATGACGATGCCGAAGCTGATGATGCGCCCGGGCATGACGTAGCGGCCGCGCAATTGGGCCAGCTCCTGGTCGTGCAGCTCGATCGGCCGGAAAATCTCGGAGGCCTGGATCGGCAGGCTGGCCACCAGGCAGGCGGTGGCCAGCAGCGGAATGGTTCTCATCGTTCGCTCCCCGAGAGGATCCCACCTCTCGTTATCGTTTGGCTCACAGGAAGTCGCTCTGGATGAATCCGAAATCCATGAGCTCCGCGTCCTTGACGGGGCGGAAGGTATCGAGGCGGTTCTTCGCGGTCAGCGGTTCCGGCGGGCTCATCAGGGCGTTGGCCCTGTCATAGCCGGGGCCGATGATGGCGAAGATGATGCCGTTCCAGCCCTTGAGAAAATCTTCTTCCGTGTAGCGCTTGTGGCCGAGCACGGGGTCGCCCACGTAGACGTAACCGTTGTGTGTGCGCTGCAGCACGACGAAATGCTTGTAGCCACGCACGTCCAGCAGCACGATCACCGGAATGGTCAGCTTCTCCAGGGAGGAGACCGGGATGCGGTAGCCGCGGGCCCGCATGCCGATGCTTTCCAGGTAGGTCTTCATGTCCAGCATGGAGAAGCCCTGGGTACGCACCAGTTGGGGGTCGGCCTTGACCAGCATGCCGCGGATGACGAACTCCTCGTCGACGTCGAGGTTGTAGCCGGTGCGCAGGATGGTGGCCAGGGCGGCGGCTCCGCAGCTGAAGTCGGTCTTCTGCTCCACCAGGTTGCTGAAGCGACGTTCGCGGATGCTCTCCACATGCTTATAGGCCAGCATGCCCCCGGGCAGTATGGCGAAGGGCAGCTGCGCGGCCTGAAGCAGGCCGGAGCAGAGTGCGAGGAGCAGGAAAGCGAGCGTGCGCATGATCGTGACGCCTATGCCAGCGCTGAGAAAGGGGAGGCTCCGTTGCCGGAGCCTCCAGGTACAGCACGATGTCGCTTAGAAGCCAGTGACTGCGCCAGTGCTTACGCAAGCCTGGCAACCGGCGGCGATGGACAGCGAGTTGCTCTGTTGGTTGCCGACGCCGGCAGCAACGTTCACACCTACGTTACCCGACACGCCGTTGAGCGAGTTGTTGATGGAAGCGTTGTTCACGACCGGGTCCTTCCAGCCGCTGGGAACCAGGACCTGATAGGTAGCCTGGCCACGCAGATCGATGGTGCCCGACTCGCTGAAGTACAGCGGATCCTTGTCCACCTTGTCGCGGTCCTTGCCTTTGTTGTCATAGCCGTGATGGCCACCTTTTTCCGGATCATCCAGTACTACGCCCGAACCATGGCCCTGGTAGGTGCCATGAGCGTAGAAGCTGGACTTGAGGGTCTTGGTATCGAAGGTGGCGATACCCAGGTTGGCTACGTTGTTGCCAGTGGAAGTCTGGCTGGCGCCGCTGCTGGCACCGGCCAGGCGCCCACCGGAAACGGCGGCGGCCATGTCGTTTTTCTGTTGGTTGTAGTTGCCGGCGGCGATGTTGATGCCGACGTTGCCCGAGGCGCCGTTGGCCGAACTGTTCAGAGCGGCGTTGTTGGTGGTGGAGAAGTTCCAGGCGGTGTTGGTGGTGTTGGTCTGGGTTACCGAGGTAGCCGCATTGGCGGAACCGAAGATGAATTCTTCATCCGCGGTAGCCAGCGCGGCGGCATTGGCCTGCTGGTTCATGTCGCCAGCGGCGACGTTGGCCCCGACGTTACCCGAAGCGCCGCCCAGGGAATTGCTGACACCTGCGGTGTTCTTGGTCCCCTGGTTGATGACGTTGTTGCTGTAGCTGGACTGGCTATCGATGACGGTAGCGCTGGCGCCGGCCGGGATCCGCGGGTCCTTGTACGGATCGTACTGCTGTTGTTGGCCGTGATGGTTGTCGTGGTCATGGCCGTGGCGACGGTCATGATCGTTGTTGCCTGCATAAACACTTACAGCCATGACTGCCGTGACAGCGAAAACCAGAGGCTTGAGGGCCATTGTAGGTTTCATGGTGCATCTCCTTGCATGTGTGTGCTTAGTGTTTCTGGTTGTTGGCGTGGGTCAGTCTGCGACCCGGATGCTCAAGGTATTGGCAATGCGATTGCCGATACCGGCACTCTGGCTCACCTGGACCACCCCCCGGCTGCCGGCGAATGCCTGGTCGCTGGTGACGACCTGCCGACTGCCCGTGGTGGATCCGGCTGGGCCGGAGTTCTGTGACAACGTGACGTTCTGCTGCGACAGCACGTTGTCGTCGACGCTCTGCGGCACCGCGGTGACGCTGATGCTCATGGCGTTGACCTGTTGGTTGGCGGTGCCGGCGGCCTGGTTCACGCCCAGGGCGCCGCTGCCGTTGGAGAATGAGTTGCCGGTGATCGAGGCCTTGGCGGCCTGGCTCGGGTCGGCGGTGGTGATGACGGTCTGATGGAACTGGGTGCTGGCGCCGCCGCTGGTGCCGATGGCGATGGCCCGGCCATTGGCCTGTTGCTGCTCGTCGCCGGCGGCCTGGTTGACGCTGGCCACGCCGTTGTAGCCGCGACCGGCGTTGTCGATGCTGGCGTTGTTCACCAGTTGCGGGTCGGCGGCGAAGGCGCTGGAGCAGCAGAGCAGGGCGAGGAGGGTCAGGTGCGCTTTCATGTCAGCGATCTCCCGTCAGCATGCGCAGCGGCGACAGGCCCTGCTGCACGGTGCGATTGACCGAGTTGGAGATGCCGGCGCCACTGCCGCCGCCGCCACCCAGGCTGCCGGACTGCAGCGTCCGGTTGGCGCCGTTGTCCATGCCCACCAGGTTGCCGCCCGGGAGAATCCGCTGGGACAGGCTGGAGCCGCTGGTGACGCGGGCGAACTCGGCGTCGTCCAGTTCGGCGTTGCCGACCTGGCGGTTGATCTGGGGGGAGATGTTCGGATTGACGGTGATCGGATTCGGATCGGGCACCATGGTGGGACGGGTGGCGACCCGTGGCTGTACGGTGCGCTGGATGACGATGGTGCCGTCACCCGCTTGAACCGTTGGCGGCAGCGCAGCAGCGGTCATGCAGGCGAGGGAGGCGAGCAGTCCGACGATCCTTGAGTCGATGTTCCCCATGGTGGCGATCCCTTCTGGTGCGCTGTGCCCTAAACAGCAGTACCGGAGTAGAGCAGAAGCCGTGCCGCTTTTTTTTATCGCTTGAAATTCATGGGGTTATGACAGGCTGATAGAAACTTCTGAGAGAAATCTGTTTCGCCGTTGAGACAGCGGAGTGGGGTGGCACCCCCATCAAAAGTAGGGAAGGCGCTCTGGAATGGGGCTTTGCATGCGTGCGTATCAGCGATGAAACAGTTTTCTGTGATGCCATCGATATTTGCGTCATTCCTGAGGCCGGAGGACCTCCTGCTGTTTCAGGGTTGATACATGATGGCCAGGCTGACGTGCTTTTGGTACGAGTGTGCACTTTCATTTCAAGGGTTTAGGAAAGGAAATGAGAGTGTTAAGGGAATGATCGCCAGAGACGGATGTCCCATTCCATCGCTTGCTTGCGGCCGTGGCCGGAGGATGGATTGCGTCGTTGCGAGAAATTTTCGTTACACACTGACTCGCGATATCGCAATGCAGTAGCATGCCCAGCCTTTCGTCGAGCCCGTTATCGGGCGCCTCAACGGCTGCAAACAAAATAGAAGAACACGAAAAAATGCGCCTTCGGGGGAAGCAGTATGGAATTTTGGAGTGCCTTTCAGGCGTTCGTCCTGGGTGTGGTCGAGGGGCTGACCGAGTTCCTGCCGGTGTCCAGCACCGGGCACCAGATCATAGTCGCCGACCTGCTGGGCTTCGTCGGTGAGCGGGCCCAGGCCTTCAACATCATCATCCAGTTGGCCGCCATCCTGGCGGTGGTCTGGGAGTTCCGCGGCAAAATCCTCGAGGTCATCTGCGGCCTGCCCAGCCAGCCTCGCGCACAGCGTTTCACCGTCAACCTGCTGGTCGCCTTCTTCCCCGCCGTGGTGCTGGGCGTGGCCTTCGCCGACCTGATCCACCACTACCTGTTCAACCCCATCACGGTGGCGGCTGCGCTGGTGGTCGGCGGGGTGGTCATGCTCTGGGCCGAGAAGCGCGAGCATCGCATCCGCGCCGAGAGCGTCGACGACATGACCTGGAAGGACGCCCTGAAGGTCGGTTGCGCCCAGTGCCTGGCGCTGGTCCCCGGCACCTCGCGCTCCGGCGCCACCATCATCGGCGGCCTGCTGTTCGGCCTGTCGCGCAAGGCGGCCACGGAGTTCTCCTTCTTCCTGGCCATGCCGACCATGGTCGGCGCCGCCGTCTATTCCGGCTACAAGTACCGCGACCTGTTCCAGCCCAGCGACCTGCCGGTGTTCGCCGTGGGCTTCGTCACCTCCTTTATCTTCGCCATGATCGCCGTGCGCGGACTGCTGAAGTTCATCGCCAACCACAGCTACGCGATGTTCGCCTGGTACCGCATCGGCTTCGGCCTGCTGATCCTGGCGACCTGGCAGTTCAGCCTGATCGACTGGAGCAGCGCCGCTCCCTGAGGCCGCGCGGATGAACATGGAAAAGGACGGCGTCATCAGCCGCTGGGACGACGACAAGGGCTTCGGCTTCATCCGCCCGCGCGCCGGCGGCGAGGAATTCTTCCTGCACATCTCGGCATTCCGCGGCGACCGCCGGCCCCAGGCCGGCGATGCGGTGCGCTTCGTCGCAGGTTCCGATCGCCAGGGCCGCCCGCGCGCCGAACATGCGCGCCTGGCCGGGCTGGCCGTGGACCTGCCCGAGATCCGCCGCAAGCCGGCGGCGCCTGCCACCCGCGCCAAGGTCCGCAGCGGCCGGCAGATCGCCGAGCCGTCCCGGCCGAACGGCTGGGGCAGGGCGCTGGGCTGGCTCGCCGCCTTGCTGCTGTTGCCTGCGGTCGGCGCCGGCCGCCTGCTGCTCGCCGGCGCCGCGCCCTGGTGGCTGCCGGCCTACCCGCTGTTCAGCCTGGTCGCCTTCTTCGCCTACTGGCGCGACAAGCGCAGCGCCGAGCAGGGCGCCTGGCGCACGCCGGAACAGACCCTGCACCTGCTGGAACTGCTGGGCGGCTGGCCGGGCGCCTTCCTGGCCCAGCGCCTGCTGCGCCACAAGACGCGCAAGCCCAGCTACCAGTTGGTGTTCTGGGCGATAGTGCTGCTGCACCAGGTGTTCTGGCTGGACCGCCTGCTCGGTGGCGTGCTGCTGGCGCGGGTGCTGCCGGCGCTCTGAGCCGCCCTACAGCGGTTCGTCGCTGCGGCCGAAGCCCTCGGCCAGGTAATCGATCAGCGCCCGCACCGCCGGCAGCAGCCCGCGCCGGTGCGGGTACACCGCCTGGATAAAGGCCGCCGGTTCCTGCCAGTCGGGCAGCACCCGCACCAGTTGGCCGCTGGCCAGTTCTTCCAGGCAGTAATAGAGGGGCAGGGTGGTGATGCCCAGGCCGGCCAGCGCCACGTTCTTGCGCAGGTTGAAGTCTTCCGCCGCCAGGCGCGCTTCCAGGGCCAGTTCGCGGACTGCGCCGCCGGGGCCGTGCAACTGCAGGTGCACCTTGCGGTCGTTGCCGATGGCGCCCAGTACCGGCAGCCCGGCCAGGTCGTCCGGGCCCTGCAACCGGTGGCCGCGCAGCAGCTCCGGCGCGGCCACCAGCACCGCAGCGGCCGGGCGCAGGCGGCGGGTGACCAGCGACGGGTCCTCGTCGCCGGGGGCGCGCACGCGCAGCGCCACGTCCACGCCTTCGTTGACCAGGTCGACGCGCCTGTTGGTCAGCAGCAGCTCCAGGTTGACCTGCGGATAGCTGGCGAGAAAGCCCGGCAGCATGGCGTTGAGCGACGTCTCGGCCATCGCCACTGGGCAGGACAGGCGCACCCGCCCGCGGGGCTCGGCGCTGAGCTGGGCGACCACCTCGTCGGCCATCTCCGCCTCCACCAGCATCGCCTGGCAGTGCCGGTAGTAGCGCTCGCCGATGTCGGTGAGCGCCAGCTTGCGCGTGGTGCGCTGCAGCAGGCGCGCGTTCAGGCGCGCCTCCAGCTCGGCGACGCGCCGCGACAACCGCGACTTCGGCAGCCCCAGTTCGCGGCCCGCGGCGGCGAAGCCACCGGCCTCCACCACCTTGGCGAAATAGAAGAGATCGTTGAGGTCCTGCATGGGATTGTCCTGCTGGTGGGACGATTCATCGCATTTTTGCCGACTTATCGCTCATTGGCTACATGCGTAGCATCCATCCCATCGCTTCCTACCCCCATTCACAGGAGCCACCCCATGAAACTTCTGCACATCGATTCCAGCATCCTCGGCGACGCCTCCGCCTCCCGCCAGCTCAGCCAGGAAGTGGTCCAGGCCTGGGCCGCCGCCGAGCCGGGCGTACAGGTGACCTACCGTGACCTGGCCGCCGACGCCATCAGCCACCTGTCCGCCGCCAGCCTGGTCGCTGCCGGCACCCCGGCGGAACTGCGCGACGCCGCGCAGAAGCACGAAGCCGCCCTGGGCGAGAACAGCATCGAGGAATTCCTCGCTGCCGACGCCATCGTCATAGGCGCGCCCATGTACAACTTCACCGTGCCCAGCCAGCTGAAGGCCTGGATCGACCGCATCGCCGTGGCCGGCAAGACCTTCCGCTACACCGAGAACGGCCCGCAGGGCCTGGCTGGCGGCAAGAAGGTGATCATCGTCTCCACCGCCGGCGGCCTGCACGCCGGCCAGCCGAGCGGCGCCGCCCACGAGGACTACCTGAAGCTGGTGCTGGGCTTCCTCGGCATCACCGACATCGAAGTGATCCGCGCCGAGGGCCTGGCCTACGGCGAGGAACCGCGCGCCAACGCCATCAAGGGCGCCCGCGCCGAGATCGCCTCGACCTTCGCCAGCGCCTGATCCGCTGCGAGTGGAGCGACGAAGCCCCGGCAGAGCCGGGGCTTCGTGCTTTCAGGGCGTGCGCGCCGGCCGCCACAGGCCGACCTTGCGCGCCTTCGCTTCCTGTTCCTCGAAGTTGTACTGGGCGCGCTCTTCCTCGCCCTGGGGATCGTCCACCCGCCAGCGCGCCATGCCCACGGCGAGCTGCGCCCGGCCGACATCCAGGGTATGCCCGCAGCCCGGGCAGTCCGCGGGCTCTACCCACACGGCGGCGCTGATCGCGCCGGCGGCTTCCCCGCGCGGCAGCACCAGGGTGGCGCTGCGCCCCTCGGCCAGGCGCCGCAGGTTGTCCAGGGAAGCCTGGGCATAGGGTTCGCCGGCCCTGGGCGCCTCGATGCCGCGCAGACGCACATCGACGCTGCGCTCGGCCAGGCGGCAGGTCAGGCGATCGCCGCTGGCGACGGCGGTGACCTGGCAGGGGCCGTCGGTCTGGGCGAGAGCGGGGAGGGAGAGGGCGAGGAGCAGGGCGGGATAAAGCAGTCGCATGGAGCCTCCTGAGAGTGTGGTTGCAGGATAGCGTCGCAATGGGGCTGTGTCGTCGGATGGTCCGGTGCGGCTGGTGGGGTGATCGCGGACAGAGTCCGCTCCTGTCGCATGAGTGAGCATGGCTTTTCGGTGTTGAGCGAAGCGATACCCATCAGCGCAACCGCATGGGTTTCGCAAGCTCAACCCATCCTACGAAGAGCGCCCCGGTGCGGCCCGCAAGACAGTTGCTCCTACGACCGTGCTTTCCTGGAGCCGTTCGCCTGCGGTTTGCGCATTGTGGCTCAGGGAGCCTGGTGATTGCGCTTCATGCCGAACGGTTCCCTCTCCCGCTTGCGGGGGAGGGTTAGGGAGGGGGAGCGGAGTAGAGGTTTGGCAGAGGTGTGCGGGCGGAGTCCGTTGCCCTCACCCCAGCCCTCTCCCGGAGGGAGAGGGGGCTGTTCGGAGTGGGGGGAGAATCCTGAGTCATCCTTATACGCCTCACCTTACCCCGTCATTCCCGACAGATTCACTCGGACAAGTTCATGCTAGGATGACGCCCGGCCCCGAAATCCCCGGCCCCGCCGGCCTCTCCGGCGGGGCCATCCCCTCGATAGAAGGAATACCGCAATGGCTCAAGTCACCCTCAAGGGCTCCCCGATCAACGTCGACGGCAAACTGCCGCAGAAAGGCGAAAAGGCCCCGGCCTTCAAGCTGGTCGGCGGCGACCTGGCCGACGTGACCCTGGAGAACTTCGCCGGCAAGCGCAAGGTGCTGAACATCTTCCCCAGCGTCGACACCCCTACCTGCGCTACCTCCGTGCGCAAGTTCAACGTCGAGGCCAGCAAACTGGCCAACACCGTGGTGCTGTGCATCTCCGCCGACCTGCCGTTCGCCCAGAAGCGCTTCTGCGGCGCCGAAGGCCTGGAGAACGTGGTCAACCTGTCGACCATGCGTGGCGCCGACTTCCTGGCCAACTACGGCGTGGCCATCGCCAGCGGCCCGCTGGCCGGCCTGGCCGCCCGTGCCGTAGTGGTGCTGGACGAGAACGACCAGGTGCTGCACAGCCAACTGGTCGGTGAGATCGCCGACGAGCCCGACTACGCCGCCGCCGTCGCCGCGCTGAGCTGATCGCCCGCCGCAGCCCCGGCTGCCGCAGGCCCCGGATGCCGCCCCGCCCAATGGCCGGGCGGCATCTTCGTTTTTGGCGTTGTGCGGGGAGCAGCAGCCCTGGCCCTGCTGCTGTGGCAACAGTTGCGGCGCAACCTCGCCCAGGCGCCGTAACTCTCGGTAAAACAAAGGTAAATAGCGGGTAAAGAGACTTTGCCCGGCGCCTTGCTGTGCTTATCGTTCGACCCTGAAGGTATAGAAGTGTGGGCGCCGCGTCGTGGATGCGGCGCTTTGCCTTGCGCCTCGTTATCATCCCAACCTTTGGCCGCCTGATGACCGCTATGACTCCAAGCAATGGAACGCCCTCGAAACTCCGCAAGCTGCGCCCCTGGCTGATCACCGCCGCCGTCTTCGCCGCCGTGGTGGGGCTGAGCATGTGGCTGCACAAGACCAGCTCGGCGCCGGAGCCCCAGGCCGGCGGCGGGCGCGGCGCTCGCGGGGCGGCCATGGCCGGGCGCGGGCCGGGCGGGGCGGGCGGCACGGCCATCACCGTCAGCGTGGCGCCGGTGGCCAAGGGCGACCTGCCGGTGCACTACCACGCGCTGGGCACCGTCACCGCCTACAACACGGTGAACGTGCGGGCGCGGGTCAGCGGCCAACTGGTCAAGGTTCCGTTCCAGGAAGGCCAGCAGGTGAAGGCCGGCGACGTCCTCGCGGTGATCGACCCGCGGCCCTTCCAGGCGGCGCTGGACCAGGCGGTGGGCACCCTGCAGCAGAACCAGGCGCAGCTGAAGAACGCGCAGATCGACCTGGCGCGCTACAAGGGGCTGTATGCCGAGGACTCCATTGCCAAGCAGACCCTCGACACCCAGGAAGCCCTGGTGCGCCAGTACGAAGGCACCCTGCGCACCAACCAGGGCCAGGTCGACGACGCCAAGCTCAACCTCGAGTTCACCCAGGTGCGCGCGCCCATCTCCGGCCGTGTCGGCCTGCGCCAGGTGGACGTCGGCAACCTGGTCACCTCCGGCGACACCACGCCGCTGGTGGTGATCACCCAGGTCAAGCCGATCTCCGTGGTGTTCAGCCTGCCGCAGCAGCAGCTGGGCACCGTCGCCCGCCAGCTGTCCGGCAGCCAGCCGGTGCCGGTGGAGGCGCTGGACCGCAACCAGAACCTGACCCTCGCCAGCGGCGTGCTCAAGACCCTCGACAACCAGATCGACACCACCACCGGCACGGTCAAGCTCAAGGCCGTCTTCGAGAACGCCGACCAGAAGCTGTTCCCCAACCAGTTCGTCAACGTGCGGCTGCTCGCCGAGACACTGCATGGCGTGCTGACCATCCCGGCCAACGCCGTGCAGCGCGGCAACGACGGCACCTACGTGTACATCGCCGACGCCGGGAACAAGGCCAAGCGCCAGCTGGTCAGCCTGGGCACCAGCGAGAACGAGCGGGTGGTCATCACCGAGGGCCTGAAGGAAGGCCAGCGCGTGGTGGTGGAAGGCACCGACCGCCTGCGCGACGGCACCCTCCTGCACATAGTCGCCAGCGACGAACAGGCCCGCGCCGCCGCCACCGAGGAGGGCGAGGCGGCCTCGCCGAAACCCTTCGGCTCGGGCTCCCCGGCCCAGGACAGCGGTAAGAGCGAATGAACCCGTCGCGCCTGTTCATCCTGCGGCCGGTCGCCACCACGCTGTTGATGGTGGCGATCCTGCTGTCGGGCATCATCGCCTACCGCTTCCTGCCGATCTCGGCGCTGCCGGAGGTGGACTACCCGACCATCCAGGTGGTCACCCTGTATCCCGGCGCCAGCCCGGACATCATGACCTCCTCGGTCACCGCGCCGCTGGAGAACCAGCTGGGGCAGATCCCCGGGCTCAACGAGATGTCCTCCACCAGCTCCGGCGGCGCCTCGGTGATCACCCTGCAGTTCAGCCTGCAGGTCGACCTGGACGTAGCCGAGCAGGAAGTGCAGGCGGCGATCAACACCGCGCAGAGCCTGCTGCCCAAGGACCTGCCCAACCAGCCGGTGTACAGCAAGGTCAACCCGGCCGACGCGCCCATCCTGACCCTGGCGGTGATGTCCCCGGACATGCCGCTGCCGAAGATCCAGGACCTGGTCGATACGCGCCTGGCGCAGAAAATCTCGCAGATCTCCGGCGTCGGCCTGGTCAGCATCAGCGGCGGCCAGCGCCCGGCCGTGCGCATCCGCGCCAACCCCGCGGCCCTGGCCGCCGCCGGGCTGAGCCTGGAAGACCTGCAGAGCACCATCACCAGCAACAACCTCAACGGGCCCAAGGGCAGCTTCGACGGCCCGACGCGCTCCTCGACCCTCGACGCCAACGACCAGCTCAAGTCCGCCGACGCCTACCGCGACCTGATCATCGCCTACAAGAACGGCTCGCCGCTGCGCGTGCGCGACGTCGCCAGCGTCGAGGACGATGCCGAGAACGTGCGCCTGGCCGCCTGGGCCAACGACACCCCGGCGGTGGTGCTGAACATCCAGCGCCAGCCGGGGGCCAACGTCATCGAGGTGGTGGACAGCGTCAAGAAGATGCTGCCGCAGCTGCAGGCGACCCTGCCGGGCAACCTGGAAGTCACGGTGCTCACCGACCGCACCACCACCATCCGCGCCTCGGTGGCCGACGTGCAGTTCGAGCTGTTCCTCGCCGTGTGCCTGGTGGTGATGGTCACCTTCCTGTTCCTGCGCAACCTCTCGGCCACCCTGATCCCCAGCTTCGCCGTGCCGCTGTCGCTGATCGGCACCTTCGGCGTCATGTACCTGGCCGGCTTCTCCATCAACAACCTGACGCTGATGGCGCTGACCATCGCCACCGGCTTCGTGGTGGACGACGCCATCGTCATGGTGGAGAACATCGCCCGCTACCTGGAGCAGGGCGACAGCCCCCTGGAAGCGGCGCTCAAGGGCTCCAGGCAGATCGGCTTCACCATCATCTCGCTGACCTTCTCGCTGATCGCCGTGCTCATCCCGCTGCTGTTCATGGGCGACGTGGCCGGGCGGCTGTTCCGCGAGTTCGCCGTGACCCTGGCGGTGGCCATCCTGATTTCCGGCTTCGTCTCCCTGACCCTCACGCCGATGCTCGCCGCCAAGCTGCTCAAGCACATCGAGCCGGAGCAGGAAGGCCGCTTCGCCCGCGCCGCCGGGCGCTTCATCGAACGCATGATCGAGCGCTACGCCGCCGCCCTGCGCGTGGTGCTGCGCCACCAGGGGCTGACCCTGCTGGTGGCCATCGGCACCCTGCTGCTGACCGCCGCGCTCTACCTGTTCATGCCCAAGGGCTTCTTCCCGGTGCAGGACACCGGGGTGATCCAGGGCATCGCCGAGGCGCCGCAGTCGATCTCCTTCCAGGCCATGGCCAGCCGCCAGCAGGAACTGGCCAAGGTGGTCCTGGCCGACCCGGACGTGGAGAGCCTGTCGTCCTTCATCGGCGTCGACGGCAGCAACGCCACCCTCAACACCGGGCGCATGCTGATCAACCTCAAGCCCCACAGCGAGCGCGACCTCACCGCCAGCGAAGTGATCCGCCGCCTGCAGCCGGAGCTGGACAAGGTCGCCGGCATCAAGCTGTACCTGCAGCCGGTGCAGGACCTCACCATCGAGGACCGCATCGCCCGCACCCAGTACCAGTTCACCCTGCAGGACGCCGACCCCGAGGTGCTGGCCGAATGGGTGCCCAAGCTGGTCGAGCGCCTGCAGCAGCTGCCGCAGCTGGCCGACGTGGCCAGCGACTGGCAGGACAAGGGCCTGCAGGCCTACATCGACATCGACCGCGACACCGCCTCGCGCCTGGGCGTGAGCCTGTCGAGCATCGACAGCGTGCTCTACAGCGCCTTCGGCCAGCGGCTGATCTCCACCATCTTCACCCAGGCCACCCAGTACCGCGTGGTGCTGGAGGTGGCGCCGGACTTCCAGCTCGGCCCGCAGTCGCTGGAGAACCTCTACGTGCCGGCCAGCGACGGCACCCAGGTGCGCCTGTCGAGCCTGGCGAAGGTGGAGGAGCGCCACACCCTGCTGGCGGTCAACCACATCGCCCAGTTCCCCTCGGCGACGCTGTCCTTCAACCTGGCCAAGGGCGTGGCCCTGGGCGAGGCGGTGCAGGCCATCCGCGACGTCGAGGCGCAGATGCAGATGCCGGCCAGCCTGGAAGGCAGCTTCCGTGGCGCCGCCGAGGCCTTCGAAGCGTCGCTGTCCAACACCCTGCTGCTGGTGCTGGCGTCCATCGTCACCATGTACATCGTGCTGGGCATCCTCTACGAGAGCTTCATCCACCCGATCACCATCCTCTCCACGCTGCCCTCGGCCGGCGTGGGCGCGCTGCTGGCGCTGATGCTGGCCGGGCAGGACATCGGCATCGTGGCGATCATCGGCATCATCCTGCTGATTGGCATCGTCAAGAAGAACGCGATCATGATGATCGACTTCGCCCTGGACGCCGAACGCAACGAGGGCAAGCCGCCCCATGAGGCCATCTACCAGGCCTGCCTGCTGCGCTTCCGGCCGATCCTGATGACCACCATGGCCGCGCTGCTGGGCGCGCTGCCGCTGATGCTCGCCGGCGGCGCCGGCGCCGAGCTGCGCCAGCCGCTGGGCGTGACCATGGTCGGCGGCCTGCTGCTGAGCCAGCTGCTGACGCTGTTCACCACCCCGGTGATCTACCTCTACTTCGACCGCCTGGCGCTGCGCTGGGCCAACTGGCGCAAGCGCCACGGGCTGGACGTGAACAGCCCCGACGAAGGCCTGGAGCAGGGCTGATGAACATCTCCCGCCCGTTTATCCTGCGGCCGGTGGCGACCTTGCTGCTGACCCTGGCGCTGCTGCTGGCCGGGGCGCTGTCCTTCGGCCTGCTGCCGGTGGCGCCGCTGCCCAACGTCGATTTCCCGACCATCGTGGTGCAGGCGGCGCTGCCCGGCGCCAGCCCGGAGACCATGGCCAGCACCGTGGCCACGCCGCTGGAGCGCTCGCTGGGGCGCATCGCCGGGGTCACCGACATGACCTCCACCAGTTCCCTGGGCAACACCACCGTCATCGTCCAGTTCGACCTGTCCAAGGACATCGACGGCGCCGCCCGCGAGGTGCAGTCGGCGATCAACGCGGCCATGAGCCTGCTGCCCACCGGCATGCCGAACAACCCGACGTACCGCAAGGCGAACCCGTCGGACCAGCCGATCATGATCCTCACCCTGACCTCGGACACCTACACCCGCGGGCAGATGTACGACCTGGCCTCGACCATCGTCTCGCCCAAGCTGTCCCAGGTGAAGGGCGTGGGCCAGGTGAGCATCGGCGGCTCCTCGCTGCCGGCGGTGCGGGTGGACGTCAACCCGGACCAGCTCAGCCACTACGGCATTTCCCTGGACACGGTGCGCACCGCCATCGACAACACCAACGCCACCGGGCCCAAGGGCGCCCTGGAGTTCGGCGAGCGGCACTGGCAGGTGGACGCCAACGACCAACTGCGCAAGGCCAGCGAGTACGCGCCGCTGATCATCCACTACAACGCCGAGACCAACGCCGCGGTGCGCCTGCGCGACGTGGCCAAGGTCAGCGACTCGGTGGAGGACGTGCGCAACGCCGGCTTCTCCGACAACCTGCCGGCGGTGCTGCTGATCGTCACCCGCCAGCCCGGCGCCAACATCATCGAGGCCACCGACGCCATCCACGCGCAGCTGCCGATCATCCAGGACGTGCTCGGCCCGCAGGTCAAGCTCAGCGTCATGGACGACCGCAGCCCTTCGATCCGCTCCTCCCTGGAGGAGGCCGAGCTGACCCTGGTGATCTCGGTGCTGCTGGTGATCCTGGTGGTCTACCTGTTCCTGCGCAACGGCCGCGCCACGCTGATCCCCAGCCTGGCGGTGCCGGTGTCGCTGGTGGGCACCTTCGCCGTCATGTACCTGTGCGGCTTCTCGCTGAACAACCTGTCGCTGATGGCGCTGATCATCGCCACCGGCTTCGTGGTGGACGACGCCATCGTCGTGGTGGAAAACATCGCCCGGCGCATCGAGGAGGGCGACCACCCGATCCGGGCGGCCATCCGCGGCGCCCGCGAGGTGAGCTTCACGGTGCTGTCGATGACCCTCTCGCTGGTGGCGGTGTTCATCCCGCTGCTGCTCATGGGCGGCATCACCGGGCGGCTGTTCCGCGAGTTCTCGGTGACCCTGGCGGCGGCCATCCTGGTTTCGCTGGTGGTTTCCCTGACGCTCACGCCCATGCTCTGCGCGCGCCTGCTGCGCCGCGCCGAGCGGCCGCAGAAGGCCTCGGTGGCGCGGCAGAGCAACCGCTACTTCGTCGCCTTCATGCTGCGCTACCGCGCCAGCCTCGCCTGGGCGCTGGAGCACTCGCGGCTGATGGTGGTGATCATGTTCGGCTGCATCGCGCTGAACCTCTACCTGTTCGCCATCGTGCCCAAGGGCTTCCTGCCGCAGCAGGACTCCGGGCGCCTGCGCGGCTTCGCGGTGGCCGACCAGAGCATTTCCTTCCAGGCCCTGGACAAGAAGATGGCGGAGTTCCGCAACATCCTCTCCCGGGACCCGGGGGTGGAGAACGTGGTCGGCTTCGTCGGCGGCGGCAGGTGGCAGTCGAGCAACACCGGCTCCTTCTTCGTCACCCTCAAGCCCATCAACGAGCGCGACTCCGCCGAGGCCATAGTCGCGCGGCTGCGCAAGAAGCTGGCGGAAATCCCCGGCGCCAACCTCTACCTCACCGCCGGCCAGGACGTGCGCATCGGCGGCCGGCAGAGCAACGCGCAGTACGAGTTCACCCTGCGCAGCGACGACCTCACCCTGCTGCGCGACTGGGCGCCGAAGGTCGAGGCGGTGCTGAACAAGGTCCCGCAACTGGTGGACGTCAACAGCGACGCCCAGGACAAGGGCGTGCAGAGCCGCCTGGTGATCGACCGCGACCGTGCGGCCAGCCTCGGCATCGACGTGGCGGCGGTGGACGCGGTGCTGAACAACGCCTACGGCCAGCGCCAGGTGTCGACCATCTTCAACCCGCTGAACCAGTACCACGTGGTGATGGAGGTGGACCAGCCGTTCCAGCAGACCCCCGAAGAGCTGCGCCAGGTCTACGTGATCGGCGCCGACGGCCAGCAGGTGCCGCTGTCGGCCTTCACCCACGTGGAGCCCAGCCGCGCGCCACTGGCGGTCAACCACCAGGGGCAGTTCGCCGCTACCACCTTCTCCTTCAACCTGGCTCCCGGCGCGCTCATCGGCCCGGCCCGCGACGCGGTGATGGCGGCCCTGGAGCCGCTGCACCTGCCGCTGGAGATCCAGGCCAGCTTCGAAGGCAACGCCGGCGCCGTGCAGGACACCCAGAACGACATGCCCTGGCTGATCCTGCTGGCGCTGGTGGCGGTCTACATCGTCCTGGGCATCCTCTACGAAAGCTACGTGCACCCGCTGACCATCCTCTCCACGCTGCCCTCGGCTGGGGTGGGCGCGCTGCTGACGCTGATGCTGTTCCGCACCGAGCTGTCGCTGATCGCGCTGATCGGGGTGATCCTGCTGATCGGCATCGTCAAGAAGAACGCCATCATGATGATCGACTTCGCCCTGGACGCCGAACGCACCCTCGGCCTGTCGCCGCGCGAAGCCATCCTCGAAGCCTGCATGAAGCGCTTCCGGCCGATCATGATGACCACCCTGGCCGCCATCCTCGGCGCGCTGCCGCTGATCTTCGGCATCGGCGGCGACGCCGCGCTGCGCCGCCCGCTGGGCATGACCATCGTCGGCGGCCTGATCGGCAGCCAACTGCTCACCCTCTACACCACCCCCGTGGTCTACCTCTACCTCGACCGCCTGCGCCACTGGGTCAACCAGAAGCGCGGCGTGCGCACCGATGGCGCCCTGGAGACTCCGCTATGAACCGCCCGAACCCATCCCGCAGCCTGCTCGCCCTGGCGCTGTGCGCGGCGCTCGCCGGCTGCGCGGTCGGCCCCGACTACAAGCGCCCCGAGCTGAGCGTGCCGGCTGCCTTCAAGGAAGGCGAGGGCTGGCGCCAGGCGCAGCCGGCCGACCTGGCGGGCCACGGCCAGTGGTGGACGCTGTACGCCGACCCGGTGCTGGACGACCTGCAGCAGCGCCTGCTCAAGGCCAACCAGACCCTGGCGCAGTCCGAGGCCTCCTACCGCCAGGCCGCGGCCCTGGTGAAGGGCTCGCGCGCTTCCTTCTTCCCGACCATCAGCGCCGACGTCGGCAAGACCCGCTCCGGCCAGGGCGGCAGTGGCAGCGGCAGCGTGCGCCTGCCCGATGGCTCCACGGTCAGCAGTGGCGGCAGCGGCGGCATCAGCAACAGCTACAGCGCGAGCCTGGGCGTGAGCTGGGAACTGGACCTGTGGGGCAAGCTGCGCCGCCAGCTGGAAGCCGACACCGCCAGCCGCGACGCCAGCGCCGCGGACCTGGCTGCCTCGCGCCTGTCGCTGCAGTCGCAACTGGCGCAGAACTACCTGCAGCTGCGCGTCATGGACCAGCAGATCAAGCTGCTCAACGACACGGTCGAGGCCTACGAGCGCGCGCTCAAGCTGACCACCAACCAGTACAACGCCGGCATCGTCACCAAGGCCGACGTGGCCCAGGCGCGCACCCAGCTCAAGAGCACCGAGGCCCAGGCCATCGACCTCAAGTACCAGCGCGCGCAGCTGGAGCACGCCATCGCCGTGCTGGTGGGCCAGGCCCCGGCCAACTTCGGCCTGGCCGCCACCGGCCAGGTGCCGAAGCTGCCGGCGATCCCGGCGCTGGTACCCTCGCAGCTGCTGGAGCGGCGCCCGGACATCGCCGCCGCCGAGCGCCAGGTGATCTCGGCCAACGCCAAGATCGGCGTGGCCAAGGCCGCCTGGTACCCGGACCTGACCCTCAGCGCCGCCGGCGGCTACCGCAGCGGCAGTTTCCACGACTGGATCGAGACGCCCAACCGCTACTGGTCCATCGGCCCGCAGTTCGCCATGACGCTGTTCGACGGCGGCCTGATTTCCTCCCAGGTGGAACAGGCCGAGGCCAGCTACGACCAGACCGTGGCCAGCTACCGCCAGACCGTGCTCGATGGCATGCGCGAAGTGGAGGACTACATGGTCCAGCTCAAGGTGCTGGAAGAGGAGGGCGGGGCGCAGAACGAAGCCCTGGACGCCGCCCGCGAAGCCCTGCGCCTGACCAGCAACCAGTACAAGGCCGGCACCGTGGACTACAACAGCGTGGTCACCACCCAGACCACCGCGCTGTCCAACGAGCGCAACGTCCTGAGCCTCTACGGCAACCGCCTGGTGGCCAGCGTGCAACTGATAGCCGCCATGGGCGGCGGCTGGGACGCCGGCCAGATCGCCACCGAAGGCGAGAAGGCGGCCAAGGCCGATTGACCTGCGCCGAACCGCTCCTACGAAAAGCCGTGTTCGCCTGCAACGTATGATCTATCCCGGTGCGGACCCGCGCCGGACCTGTAGGAGCGGGCCCTGCCCGCGATTCGCGCGCAGGGCGCGCTCCTACATGGAACAGCGCAGGTGGGGCGGCGTAGGAGCGGATCTCATCCGCGAATCGCGCCGATATGTCCGGTTATCGCGGACAAGGTCCGCTCCTACAAGTGAATGCCTTCAGCCGTGCAGATGGCGGTTTCCCCTGCACCTTGTAGGAGCGGATTTATCCGCGATCCGCCCCCGGTGCGAGTCCGATGCACATCGCGGACGGGGGAATGGCGTGGGCGTGCCTTCAGTGCCTGAACCGCCGCGCCGTGGTGAAATTACGATCCCAATAATTGTTGCTCAACGAATCGATGCGCACCGACTTGCCGCTGCGCGGCGCGTGAATGAAGCGGTCGTCGCCCAGGTACAGCCCGACATGGCTGACCCGCGCGCCGCCATTGTGGCTGAAGAACACCGCATCCCCCGGCTTGAGCGCGTGGCGCGGCACCTGGCGGTGCTTCTGGCGGATCATCGAACGGGTGGTGCGCGGCAGTTCCAGGCCGATCTCCTTGCGGAACAGGTAGACCAGCAGGCCGCTGCAATCGAAGCCGGTTTTCGCCGAGGTACCTCCCCAGCGGTACGGCGTGCCCACCAGTTCCTGCGCGCTCTGCAGCAGGCGGTGCATGTCGCCGTCCGGGGCGCCGGGCTTCAGGCCGGGCTGCGCGCCGGGGCGGAAGAACTGCGTCAGGGCGCCTTCCTGCGCCTGGTAGCTGCGCCAGGTCGGCGCGTCCAGCAGGTCGGCCGATGTGGCCAGGGGAAACAGGCAGAACAACGACAGCAGGAAGATACGCACGACAGGGACCGCAAGGAGGTAGTGGGAGCTGTAGCCATCCTAGGTATCGGCCTACGAACGGTCAGTCGGAAAATTCATCTACTCCAGGCGGAAAGTGCCTAACACTTTCCAATGCGCCACTGGCAAGTGCGCAAGAACGTTCAAGGCGGGCGACGAAGGTTTCTGCCAAGCTGGGCGCCTTACTGCCTCGAAAGCGTCATCCATGTCAGAACAACTGCTTCCCTCCCGCGCCTTCCTCAAGGGCGCCATCGCCATCCTGCCGCTGTCCATCGCGGTGCTGCCCTGGGGCCTGCTGGCCGGCTCGCTGGCCATCGAGGCCGGCCTCTCGCCGCTGCACGGCCAGGGCCTGTCGGCCATCGTCTTCGCCGGCGCCGCGCAACTGGTGGCCATCGGCATGCTCAAGGGCGGCGCCGGGTTCTTCTCGATCATGATCACCACGCTGCTGCTGACCTCGCAGCACCTGCTCTACGGCATGAGCATGCGCCCGGTGATCGCCGGACTGCCCGGGCGCTGGCGCCTGGGCCTGGGCTTCCTGCTCACCGACGAGTTCTTCGCCCTGACCAGCCAGCACGACCGCGAGACCTTCAACCGCTGGTACGCCCTGGGCGTGGGCCTGACCTTCTACGTGGCCTGGAACCTCTTCACCCTGGCCGGCGTGCTGCTGGGCAGCAGCATCCCGGGCCTGGAGCACCTGGGCCTGGACTTCTCCGTGGCCGCCACCTTCGTGGCGCTGATCGCGCCGGTGGTGCGCAGCGTGCCGACGGTGGTCTGCGTGGCGGTGTCGCTGTTCTGCTCGGTGCTGTTCAGCTACTGGCAACTGGGCTCGGCCCTGGTGCTCGCGGGCCTGGCGGGCATGACCGCGGGCTTTGTCTGCAACAAGTTCGGCGGGAGGTCGGCATGATGGTGTGGGCCGTGATCATCGGCATGGGGCTGATCGTCTTCTTCAACCGCTACGTGTTCCTCGAGCCGCGCCTGCCCATCCGCCTGGGCAGCAACGTCCGGCAGTTCCTCGGCTTCGCCGTGCCGGGGATGCTCACGGCCATCTGCGGGCCCATCGTGTTCCTGCCCGAACACCAACTGAACCTGCGCCTGGACAACCCCTACCTGCTGGGCTCGCTGGTGGCGGTGGGGCTGGTGCTGTGGACGCGCAACACGCTGCTCAGCGTGCTGCTGAGCATGGGGGTGTTCTTCCTGTTGCGCTGGTGGTTGTAGCCGTAGACGGGGAAACACCGTGCCTGTAGGAGCAGGCCCTGCCTGCGAATCGCGCGCAGGGTTGGGGTCAATGGAATAGAACGTGCACTTAAGCTCGCGGTTTCTGGCGTGGTATGAGACCTACTTCTTTTCTGCGGCTGAACGAATAGCTTCCAACCTACGAAAATCCGGTCTGGCGCGAGAAACTTCTTCAACACTCCCGTCGGGATACTTGAATGTTACGAAATTCCCTTTCCTTTTCTCTTTGGGACCAACTGAATACACCAAGAATCTTGAGTGCAAGATTGGCTCGAATGTTACTAGGCGTGCGTCAAGTGCTTTATACATACGATAAAAATAATATCCCTCTCCTAATAGGCTGATGTCTTTCTTGTAGCCACCGATGAATTCCTCATCGATCCAAGGGTAATAGTTCTCCTCAATCCTTAAGTCGCCATCAACTTTTATATTTGCTCCCCCACGCGGGGAGGCGTTGTCATCAAAGATCACCACCACCCCGCCGCCAGCACCGTAGACAACATTCTCACCAAAGCGCTCCGGCTCTCGATAGGAAACGCCAAAGGTCACATTGCTCAGCCGCCATTGGCAGGCTCCACCGCCATCCTTGGGCAATTTGGCTTCATAGATATCGCTCTGCCCCTGGCGTGTGGGTTCGATTTCCATGTGCTGGTAACCATCGCGCTGGTAGGGGTCGCCGTAGGCGCTATGGCCGGTGAACGTGCAGAGCGTCGAGCGGTACTGAACCTCCATGGTTTTCGCTTTCAATTCCGCGGGAACCTTGACTCGGACAGTGATCTGCTCGCTGTTCGCGGGCGGAGCGAGGCTTCGATCCTTGGCGCAACCGGTCAGGCTGGCAAACATGACGATCAGAACAGCGGAGATGCGCTGTGGTGTGCGGGTTTGCCTGTATTCAGCCATGAGCTTGAGACATAGGCGATCACGGGCCCATTTGTCTTCGGGCATTATTTCGCCCTTGTCTTGTTTCGGCATGATCCCTACTTCTTTTCTGCGGCTAAACGAATAGCTTCCAGCCTACGAAAGTCCGGTCTGGCGCGAGAAACTTCTTCAACACTCCCGTCGGGATACTTGAATATTAAGAAATTCCCTTTCTTTTTCTCTTTGGGACCAACTGAATACACCAAGAATCTAGAGTGCAAGATTGGCTCGAATGTTACTAGGCGTGCGTCAAGTGCTTTATACATACGATAAAAATAATATCCCTCTCCTAATAGGCTGATGTCTTTTTTGTAGCCACCGATGAATTTCTCATCGATCCAAGGGTAATAGTTCTCCTCAATTCTTAGATCCCCGCTAACATGAATTGGAAAGCCATAGCTTCGTGAGGGCCGCTTGTCGTCAAATATTACTACCACCCCGCCGCCAGCACCGTAGAAAACATTTTCACCAAAGTGCTCCGGCTCCCGATAGGTAACACCAAAGGTCACATTGCTCAGCCGCCACTGACAGGCGCCGCCGCCATCCTTGGGTAATTTGGCTTCATAGATATCGCTTTGCCCCTGGCGTGTGGGTTCGATTTCCATGTGCTGGTAACCATCGCGCTGGTAGGGGTCGCCGTAGGCGCTGTGGTCGGTGAACGTACACAGGGTTGAGCGGTACATAACGTCTATGGTTCTCGCTTTCAATTCTGCGGGAACCTTGATCTGGACAGTGACCTGCTCACTGTCCGCGGGTGGCGCCAGGCTTCGATCCTTGGCGCAACCGGTCAGGCTGGTAAGCAGGGCAAGCAGCGCGATAGAGATGCGCTGTGGTATGCGGGCTTGCTTGTACTTAGCCATGGGTGATCTCCACATAGAGATTGTCTTCGGCCACAGCTTCGAAACGCTCCAAGGCGTCTCGGCCGCCCTCGATCTGCCGGGTACATTCCAGGGTCAAGCCAACCAAACTCTGTAATTCGAGGAACAGGCGATCACGGACCAATTCATCCTCAGGTATGAGTTCTGCGTATTTGACCATCTGATCGTTGAGCTTGCGCCGATCATTCTGGCGCTCTTGCATCCGAGATGGATTTATTGATTCAACCAATTGGCCATAGATGTAAGGCTGGTACTTTCCCATGAAGTGATTATGTATTCCCAGCAAGTTGCCGCGCTTGACATTTCGCCCTTTCGGGAAATATTTATCTTTGTGATCCGGCGAGAGCGAGGCGGTGTAGCGCTCCTGCGCGGCACGGGCTTTCTCGTCATCCTCTTTGCTGAGCGCAGGCACCAGAAATAGCTTGGCCTTGGCGGGTAGCGGTCGACTAATAACGGTATAGTAGGGAGCCCCCGGCCCCTCCCGCATTTTGTAGAACTGATTTTCGGAGCCGCGAATACGCATATGCTGCTCCGTGCGATGGAAGGCGACGATTTCACCATGATGGTAGAAAGGATCCTTTCCCCTAATAACCAGGTCAGCCATAAGCTGTGCAACGGACCAAGTAGTACCTAGGGTGGTCCCTAGCGGGCCATAGAGCTTATACAGCGAGTTTTCCAGGTCGGCTTCTGGCGGTACTTCGGGAATCAGATCGGTATCGTTGACATGGCGGAAGTGCCACATGTCATCCAGGCAGGCCACCGCTTGCAGGGTGAAGGTGCGCGGCATGCCGTAGGTGTACAGCAGCGGGTTAAGGTCTTTCAGGGAGGCCGCATGGATAAGTCCTAGCGCGCCGCCGAGGCTATGCCCGCAGATGAATAGATCACGGCGACGAGCTGCAACTTCAACTCTATCTCCCAAATCCTCAGCAAATTTCCTTCGAGCGACATCATAGGCATCGCGAAACCCCAGGTGCACATTCCCTCTGGGTGTCAGGTCGGCACAGGGTACCTTTGGCTCGCAATTGGCCTGCACCTCCGGTTTGACCGGGCGGAAGGTGACATCCGCGGCCAAGTCAGCGAAAGGGAAATTCATTTCAGTACCACGCCACCCCACCAGCACTTGCGAAGCATTAATTGCATAAAACAACTGTGTGTCGCCTTCGGGGGGCTCTCCCTTTGTGGTGTCCAGCGGTTTGGCAATAGTGTAACGCTCGCTGAAAGGCACATCGACCACAATACAAGGCGGGTTCGTGTACCCATCCCTGACCCGAGGCGTACGTGACAGGTCCAGGCACTGCCTCAAGAAGTTGGCTTGACCCTGGAATGTACCCGGCAGATCGAGGGCGGCCGAGACGCCTTGGAGCGTTTCGAAGCTGTGGCCGAAGACCATCTCTATGTGGAGATGATCCATGTCTGAGTACAAGCAAGCGCGCATACCATGGCGCATTTCTGTCGCTCTGCTCGCCATGATTGCCAGCCTGACCGGTTGCACCAAGGATCGAAGCCTGGCGCCGCCCGCGAACAGTGAGCAGGTCACTGTCCGGATCAAGGTTCCCGCAGAATTGAAAGCGAGAACCATAGACGTTATGTACCGCTCAACCCTGTGTACGTTCACCGACCACAGCGCCTACGGCGACCCCTACCAGCGCGATGGTTACCAGCACATGGAAATCGAACCCACACGCCAGGGGCAGAGCGATATCTATGAAGTCAAATTGCCCAAGGATGGCGGTGGCGCCTGTCAATGGCGGCTGAGCAATGTGACCTTTGGCGTTTCCTACCGAGAGCCCGAGCGCTTTGGTGAGAATGTTGTCTACGGTGCTGGCGGTGGGGTGGTGGTGATGTTTGACGATAGAACCCCATCGCGAAGCAATGGCTTCCCGATACATGTTGATGGCGATTTAACTATCAAGGAAAGCTATTACCCTTGGATCGATGAGGAGTTCATCGGTGGGCACAGGAAAAGAATATACTTGACTGGAAAAGGTAGAACCTACTGGATGTATAAGGCCCCTGAGGCTCGCGAGATATACTTTGAGCCGATTTTGCATTCAACCTATATCGTGTACTCGGCAGGGCCAAAAATCAAGACAAAAGAGGCTGTCACCAAGTTCACTTATCCAGACGGGAGTATTTTGGAAAATGGAGACTACGAGCCGAGATTTCAAAAATTAGAAGCCATCCGTTTAGCTGCAGAAAAAAATAGGGATCATGCCGATACAAGATGAGCAGGCCCTTGCCGTGCAACAGCGCTACATCACCTCCCTCACACCTGAAAGTCGAGAGCGCTACTTTTCCAATGGCCGCAATGCCAAGCCGGGCAACCTGCTGGGCTTGCGTAATCACTTCATGGGCAAGTATCAACCGTACCTCTATGGCCAGTTGGTGGAGTCCATCAACCCCTCTCGGATGCAGGAACGCCAGGAAGATCGCCGCAAGCTCGAAAACCAGATGATCGAATACGAAGAGCTGATGCCCAAGGACGAACGGGTCCGTGATCGCCTATTCCTCAACTTGCAGAGCTTGCTTGGCACCACCCTGGCCTGCACTCGGCAGATCGAGGGCGGCCGAGACGCCTTGGAGCGTTTCGAGGCTGTGGCCAAGACAATCTCTATGTGGAGATGACCCATGGCTAAGTACAAGCAAGCCCGCATACCACAGCGCATTTCCATCGCGCTGCTTGCCATGCTTACCAGCCTGACCGGTTGCACCAAGGATCGAAGCCTGGCGCCGCCCGCGAACAGTGAGCAGGTCACCGTTCGGATCAAGGTTCCCCCGGAGTTGAAAGCGTGGACGATGGAGGTTATGTACCGCTCAACCCTGTGCACGTTCACAGACCACAGCGCCTACGGCGACCCCTACCAGCGTGACGGATACCAAAACATGGAGATCGAACCCACACGCCAGGGGCAGAGCGATATCTATGAAGCCAGAGTACCCAAGGATGGTGGTGGCGCCTGTCAGTGGCGGCTGAGCAATGTGACCTTTGGCGTTTCTTACCGGGAGCCGGAACGCTTTGGGGAGAATGTTAGCTTCGGCAGCGGCGTTGGAGGGGTGGTGATGTTTGACGATAGAAGCCCCTCGCGAAGCTCTGGCCTCCCGATACCTGTTGATGGCGATTTAACGATCAAGGAAAGCTATTACCCCTGGATCAGCGAAGCATTCATTGGAGGACATAGGAAAACAATAAACTTGGCCGGCGAAAGTAACACCTACAGGATGTATAAAGCTCCTCAGGCTCGCGCGGTGTACTTTGAGCCGGTTCTGCATTCCAGATTTGTTATGTACTCACAACAACCCAAAGTACATAAGAAAGGACTCTACAGTTCGTTTATTTATCCCGATGGGAGCGTTGTGACAGATGGCCGCTCAGAGCCAGACTTTCGCAGGCTGGAAGCTATTCGTTTAGCCGCAGAAAAGAAGTAGGGATCATGCACAGACAAGGCGAGCATGCCCCTGCCTGCCTGCTGCAACGGGGGCAGATTGGACGTCCCCGGATCGTCGCGCCTGCCCGTTTCACTATCGAGGCTCTGTGATCGATGCCGGTCGGCTTTCTGACGCAAGAGCAGCGCGAAAGCTTTGGTCGCTATGTCGACGTCCCCAGTCGCGAAGAGTTGGAACGCTACTTCCACCTGAAGGATGAAGACAGCGAATTCATCCAGAGGCTGCGGGGCAGTCACCACCGTCTGGGCTATGCCGCCCTGCTGACTACGGTCCACTTCATGGGTGTTCTGCCGGACAAGCCTGCTGAGATCCCCGCCGAAGTCCTTCAGATGCTTTGCCGCCAACTGGCAATCACCGATCCTGACTGCCTCCAACGCTACAGCGATCATCGACGCTGGATACATGCCGCCGACATACAGAACTGCTTTGGCTATCGCCACTTCGCCGATCCGAGCATCGGATTTCGCCTGAGCCGTTGGTTGTACGCCCTGTGCTGGACGGGCTCCGACCGCCCCGGCTGGCGCGCCAGCGGCGTTCGGCGGCGAGGTCGTCGGCCCAGCGGTCCAGGTCTTTTTCGGCAGGGCGCGGGAAGAGTCGGTGCAGCAGTCGGGCGAACATGGCGGTCACCTCTGTAACTCTTTAAGTGTATTTATATGGTTACTCAAGGCTGTATTCTGCGCTCGCCTTGTAACCTGTCAATGGTTGTTTAAAGAGTTACTGCGCCATTCGTCCGGGCAGACGCAGCCCGGCATCCGGAATAGGCCTTGGCAGGGACGGGGAAAGGCGGCTGCGGCGGGCGCCGCAGCCGGGACGGGGCTCAGTCGAGGATGGTCAGAGTGACGTCGATGTTGCCGCGGGTGGCGTTGGAGTACGGGCAGACGATGTGCGCGCGGTCCACCAGGGTCTGCGCCTGGTCGCGCGGCAGGCCGGGCAGGGAGATGCGCAGCTCCACCTCGATGGCGAAGCCGGTGGGCACCGGGCCGATGCCGACCACGCCTTCGATGGACGGGTCCTTGGGAATCGCCAGCTTGTCGCGGGCGGCGACGAACTTCATGGCGCCGAGGAAGCACGCCGAGTAGCCGGCGGCGAACAGTTGCTCCGGGTTGGTGCCGCGGGCGCCGTTGCCGCCCAGTTCCTTGGGCGTGGTCAGCTCCACGTCGAGCACGCCGTCGGAGGAAATGGCGCGGCCCTCGCGGCCACCGGTGGCTTCGGCGTAGGCGCGGTACAGCACATTGTCGATGGACATGGCAGGGCTCCTGATCAGGGGAAGGGGACTGAACAGTCTTGGCCAGGCTGGCGCGGCTCGCCAGTCGCCTGACGCTGTAACTTGAAAACGCCTGGACGAGGGTTACCATGGGCTCGACACCCCGATTCCGGAGCGAGCATGCGCGAAACCACCCCCCAGCCGCCCTACATCCTCGCCGACCACCCGGTGCTGGACTTGCTCAACAGCCTGAGCCGCGCCGATGCCGCGGCCCTGTCGGTCTCCGATGCCTGGCACAGCGACGCCGACGTACAGCACTGGCTGCGCCTGCTGGGCTTGCCGGCGGAGGGCGCGGAGTTCGCCGAGGGCGAGCTGCTGGCCGCCGCCATCGAATTGCGCGAGACCCTGCGCGAGCTGGTGGGCAAGCGCAAGCGCGGCGAGCCGGCCGACCCGGCGCGCTTCAACGCCTTCCTGCGCAAGGTCGCGAGCTACCCGCAGCTGGACTGGGACGGGCAGGGCGCGCGGCTGCGCTACCAGGCCGTGAAGCCCGGCGCCGAATGGCTGCTGGCGCCGCTGGCGGAGCAGGGCGCGCAATTGCTTGCCGAGGGGGATTTCGATCTGGTCCGCGTGTGCGAGCACCCGGACTGCACCCTATGGTTCTACGACCGCACCAAGTCGCACCGCCGACGCTGGTGCAGCATGGCCCTGTGCGGCAACCGCCACAAGGTCGCCGAGCACCGCAAGCGCCAGCGCCAGGGCGACGCCTGAGGCTCAGCGCGGGCAGCTTGCGGCGGCCCGCGCCGGCTGCCAGGTACAGGCCGCCCCCAGCAGCAGGGCGGCGCCGGCCGCCAGCAGCGCCGGGCTGAAGCTGCCGTCCAGGTGGTAGAGCGCGCTGGAGGCCAGCGGCCCGACGATCTGCCCCACGCCGTACACCGCGGTCATGGCCGCCAGCATGTTGAATCGCACCTTCGCCGCCGCCAGGCGCGCGGCGGGCAGGGCGATGGTCGGCGTGCCCATGAAGGTGCCGCCCACCAGCAGGGCGCTGGCTAGGTAGGCCGGGGCGCTGTGCTGCAGCACCGGCAGGATCACGCCCAGCGCCTGCACCAGCAGGTTTGCCGCCAGCGCCCGGCGCGTGCCCAGGCGCCCGTGCAGCCAGTGCCAGAAGAAGCACGACGGCGCCGCCGCCAGGCCGAACACCGCCCAGGCCTGCAGCGGCGACAGCGCGCCGCCGCGCATCAGCAGCGGCAGGTAGGTGGCGGTGATGATGTAGCCGAAGCCGGCCAGGCCGTAGATCAGCAGAAGGCTCGCCGGCGCCATGGGCACGGCGGGCGCTACGTGCGGCGCCGTCTTGACGGGTGCGGGCGCGGGGCGGCTCAGCGCCGGCCAGGCCAGCAGGGCGAGAACGCTCCCGGCGCCGGCCAGCAGCAGCCAGATCGCCGGGCTGCCCAGGCCCGCGCCATGGCCGCCGGCGATCAGCTCGGCGGAAATCAGGATGCCCAGGCCCACCCCGGAGAACATCAGCGGCGCGCCGCCGTGGCGTTGCATCACGTGCAGCAGCCACACCGAGGCGCCTACCAGCGCCACCGCGCTGAGCACCCCGGCCAGCAGGCGCACGCCGATAGCGAACCAGGCCGGCGCCGGCACCGCCATGGCCGCCAGCCCCAGCAGGGTGCCCGCCAGGGCCACGCGGCACAGGCTCGCCGCCAGGCGTTCCGGGCAGCGCGCCAGGGCCAGCGCCCCCAGCAGGTAGCCGGCATAGTTGGCCGAGGCGGCCAGCGAGCCGCCGTTCACGCTGAGCACGCCTTCGCCGACCATCAGCGGGTAGAGCCCGGTGAAGGCGAAACGGCCGAAGCCCATGCCGATGGCCAGGATGAGCGCGGCGCTCAGCGCCAGGGCGAGTTCGCTGCGTTGCTTCACGAGGCGGCCCCCAGGGTTTCGCGGAAACGTTCGAAGGCGCCGGTGGCGTAGCCTTCGCGCCAGACCAGGAGGATGTCCACGCTCATGATCGGCAGCAGTCGCAGCGCCGGCGGCTCGCGCTGCAGGTCGAGCAGCGAGCGCGGCAGGATGCCCACGCAGGCGCCGGCGGCGACGCAGGCCAGGATGCCGTGGTAGGAGCCCACTTCCTGTACCTGCACGCGCGGGCCCTCGGCGTTCAGCCAGTCCTCGGCGATCTGCCGGTAGGTGCAGCCGCGGGCGAAGCCGGCCAGGGTGCGCACCTGCACGTCGCCCGGCCCGCGCACCGGCGGGTGGTCGCCGGGCAGGGCCAGCAGCAGTTCCTCGCGGAACACCGCCTGGCCCAGCAGGCCGCGCTCCAGGACCGCCTCGAAGCCGGGTTCGGCGCGCAGCGCATCCGGGTGGGCCACCAGTGCGCAATCCAGGCGCCGCGACAGCACGCCGTCCACCAGCGCCTGGCTGGTGCCGGTGCTGACTTCCAGTTGCACCTGCGGGCAGGCGCGGTGGTAGGCCGCCAGCGGGCCGGGCAGGCGGCTGGCGGCGGTGCTCTCCATGCTGCCCAGGCGCAGGCTGCCGCTGGCCTCGCGGGGGTGCAGCGACTGCCGCGCCTCGGCGGCCAGGGCCAGGAGCTTCTCGGCGTAGGCGAGGAACTCGCGGCCCTGGTCGGTCAGCGCCATGCGCTTGCCGTCGCGCAGGAACAGCGCCACGCCCAGGTCTTCCTCTAGCTGGCGGATGCGCGTGGTGACGTTCGACTGCACCCGCTGCAGGCGCGCGGCGGCGCGGGTCACGCTCTGCTCCTCGGCGACGCAGCGGAAGATTTCCAGGCTGGACAGGTCCATCGATGATCTCTGTTGGAGAATGTATTGCGCAGAATATTCTCCGTATGAGATTTTAAGTCAACCATCGATCACCCCAGGAGATCACCGCCATGCCCCTTCGCCAACTGCTCGGCATCGAACACCCCATCATCCAGGCGCCCATGGTCGGGGTCTCCACCCCGGCGCTGGCCGCCGCCGTGTCCGAGGCCGGCGCGCTGGGCTCCATCGGCCTGGGCGCGAGCAGCCCGGCGCAGGCCCGCGAGCTGATCGCCCAGGTGCGCGCGCTGACGGCGAGGCCGGTGAACTTCAACCTGTTCTGCCACCGCCCGGGGCAGGCCGACGCCGCCCGCGAGGCCGCCTGGGTGGAACACCTGCGGCCGCTGTTCGAGGAACTGGGCGGCGAGCCGCCGGCGGCGCTGCGGGAGATCTACCGCAGCTTCGTCGACGATCCGCAGATGCTGGAGGTGCTGCTGGAAGAGCGCCCGGCGGTGGTCAGCTTCCACTTCGGCCTGCCCACGCAGGGCTGGATCGACCGGCTGAAGGCCGCCGGCATCGTCCTGCTCGGCTGCGCCACCAACCTGGCGGAGGCCCGCGCCGTCGAGGCCGCCGGGCTGCACGCGGTGGTTGCCCAGGGCTACGAGGCGGGCGGGCACCGCGGCATCTTCGAGCGCGAGCACGATGAGCGCATCGGCACCCTGGCCCTGGTCGGCAGCCTGGCGCCGGCGCTGAAGGTGCCGGTGATCGCCGCCGGCGGCATCATGGACGGCCGCGGCATCCGCGCCGCCTTCGCCCTGGGCGCGCAGGCGGTGCAGATGGGCACGGCCTTCGTCGCCTGCCCGGAATCCTCGGCCAACGCCGCCTACCGCGCGGCGCTGCAAAGCGAGCGGGCCTGGCACACCGAAGTGACCGCGGCCATCTCCGGGCGCCCGGCGCGCGGCCTGCCCAACCGCCTGTTCAGCGACCTGCAGCGCGCCGACGCCCCGGCGCTGCCGGACTACCCCATGGTCTACGACGCCACCAAGGCCCTGGTCGCCGCGGCCAAGGGCAATCCCGACTTCGCCGTGCAATGGGCTGGCCAGGGCGCGCCCCTGGCCCGCGAGCTGCCGGCGGCGCAACTGGTGGCCACGCTGGTTGAAGAGTTGAGTCGGGCGTAGGGCGCATAACGCCTACGGCGTTATCCGCCGTTTGACCTCGGTCGACCGTCTGCTCGGTGTCGACCTGGAGATGGGTCGTCGAAATGCCCTGCTGAGCCCTGACGCAGAGGATGCGTTCGGTGTAGCGGCGGATAACCGCGAACGGTTATACGCCCTACGCTCCCTGTCGGTTCGTCGTCAGTCGCGGTGATGGGTATCGCTTCGCTCAACCCATCCTACGGGTGCCATATTTGCCGGCTGCGCCATTCCCTTGGAGGAGCGGATTCATCCGCGACAGGCCTCAGTCGGCAGCCAGACCCGCCGCCGGCCGAGGCCGCCAACGTTCTGCAAGAAGCACCCCGGCAAGAGTCAGCGCGCCGCCGTACAGGTGGTGCACGCCCAGGCGCTCGTCCAGCAGCACGGCAGCGATGGCCGCGGTAACCAGCGGCAGCAGGTTGAAGAACAGCGCCATGCGGTTCGGGCCCATCTCCTGCACCCCGCGCATCCACGCCAGCGGCGCGGCGATGGAGGCCAAGAGGCCGGCGTAGGCCACCAGCGGCAGGTTGCCGGCGTCCAGGCCGTGGTGCGGCGAGAGCAGGTACATCGGCAGCATCGCCAGCACCGCCACCAGTACCTGCAGGTACAGCAGCTGCAGCCCCGGCAGGCGGATCTGCCACTTCTTCAGCAGCACGCCGTAGAGGCCGTAGGCCAGGGTAGCCACCAGCATCATGCCGTCGCCCAGGCCGATGCCCTGGTGCAGCAGGCTGGCCAGGTCGCCGTGGGCGATCACCAGCAGCACGCCCAGCAGCGATAGCAGCGAACCGAGCACGCCGCCGGCGTTGAGCCGCTGGCCGAGCAGGGTGCTGGCAAGGCCCAGGGACATCAGCGGCATCAGCGCGAGGATGATGCCCATGTTGGTGGCGCTGGTCAGGGACGCGGCGTAGTAGGCCAGGCTCTGGTACACGGCCATGCCCAGCAGGCCGAGCACCACGATTTTCGGCAGCAGCGGGGCGATCTGTGCGCGCCGCGCCAGCAACGGGCGCAGCACCAAGGGGCTGAGCAGCACGGCCACCGCCAGCCAGCGGAAGAAACCGATCTCGGCCGGGGCGATGCGGCCCACGGCGAGCTTGTTGACCACGGTGTTGCCGCCCCAGACGAGCACGGCGAAGAGCGGGAAGAAATAGGTCATTGCAGCGGACATCTGTGACGGACGGGCGCCATTGTCCCGCCGTCCGGAATGGCGCTTATACTTCATTCCGGACAACTCGCCACGCCATCCGGACATGCCCACGAAGAAATACATCCCCCTGCCGCTGCCGGACCATGCGGCCCTGCCGGCGCCGCTGTACTTCCGCTACGACGAGTTCGGCGCCGACAGCCGCTCGGCGCCCCACAGCCACCCCTGGGGCCAGCTCAACTACGCCTCCCACGGGGTGATGCAGCTGGACGTCGGCGGCCAGCGCTTCCTCTCGCCGCCGCAGTACGCGGTGTGGGTGCCGCCGGGCGTGGAGCACGGCTGCTACAACCGCGAGGCGATCGTCTACCGCTCGCTGTACGTCAGCGCCGAGCTGTCCCGGCAACTGCCGGCCGCGCCCTGCACGCTGCAGATCGGCGACATCCTCAAGGCCATCCTTTCGGACTTCGCCGCGCGCGGGGTGAACATCCCCGAGAGCGCGGCCGACAAGCGCCTGGCCCAGGTGGTGCTGGACCAGTTGCAGGCCTCGCCGCACCACGAGGACTACCTGCCGTTCGCCCAGAGCGCGCTGCTGGGCGAACTGCTCGCCGCGCTGCAGGCCGAGCCCGGCGACAACCGTTCCCTGGCCGACTGGGCCAGGCAGGTGCACAGCACCGAGCGCACCCTGGCGCGCATGTGCCAGCGCGAGCTGGGCATGAGCTTCGGCGAATGGCGCCAGCGCCTGCGCTTCCTCGCCGCCATCGAGGCGCTGGAAGCCGGGCGCGGGGTGCAGGAAATCGCCTTCGACCTGGGCTACAGCAGCGCCTCGGCCTTCATCGCCATGTTCCGCCGCCAGGCCGGCACCACGCCGGAGCAGTACCGCGTGGCGAGCCGGGGGTGAAAGGTAGAACGGCGTAAGCGAGCCGCGCCGAGGTGCTTTTGTAGGATGGGTTGAGCTTGCGAAACCCATGCGGTCGTGGTGATGGGTATCGCTTCGCTCAACGCCATCCTACGGGGTGTTCCGTGACGCCACAGGATTCCCCTTGTAAGCGGGCCCTGCCCGCGAATCGCGCGCAGGGCGCGCTCCTACAGGTGGCGATGGACGGTTCAGCGCGCCGCGGTCACCGGCTGCGCGCCCGGCACCGCGGCCTGCACGGCCTTTTCCTCGCGCGGGGTGCCTTCCGGTACCCAGCTGTAGTCCACCGGCAGGGCGCGGTATACCCAGTTGCTTACCGCGTCGCCCAGCGGCGCCTTGCCGAAGTAGGGGCTGACGTATTCCCAGACGATCTCGCCGCCCGGGGTGACCTGGAAGAAGCGGCCGTTCTGCCCCTCGTCGATCAGGGTGTTGCCGTTGGGCAGGCGCCGGGCGCTGCTGATGAACGAGCTGAAGAAGGCCCAGCCCGGCTGCTTCGAGCTTTCCGCGGTGTACTGCCAGACGATCTGCTTCTTCTGCGGATCGATCTCCAGCACCCGCGAGCCGGAGATCACCCCGCGCTGCACCGAGGGGTAGCCGGCGTCGCCCTGGTTGTCGAACACCAGCAGGTTGCCGGCGCCGGGCAGGCCCTCGGGGATGATGTGCGCGTCGTGCTGGCCGCTGATCTGGTCCACCGGGCGCGGTAGCTTCTGCGCGTTGCGCGGGTCGATCGGCGGCAGGTTCGGGCCCAGGCGCCAGACCACCTTGCCGCTGGCCTTGTCGATGATGGCGATGAAGTTGGCGTTGCGCGAATCGAACAGCAGGTTGTCCGGGGCGAAGCGCTGGTCGCCGGCGGCGTGCCAGCGGTTCGGGCCCAGCGGCGCCAGGTTGTTGATGTGCAGGTAGTCCGGGTTCTTGGTCGCGTGCACCAGCTTGAGCTGCTCAGCGCCGAAGCCGAACTCGTGCAGGTGCTCGGAGGCGGTCCAGCGCCAGGCCACCTGGCCTTGCGGGGTGACTTCGTAGATCACGTCGTCGATCACTTCCGGCACCTGGAAGCCCTTCACCGCATGCACGCGGTTGGCCAGCACCAGGGTGTTGCCGTTGGCCAGCCGGCGTAGGTCGTGGTGCTGGCGGGAGGCGCCGCCGGGGGCCTGGTCGCCCCATTGCCAGACGGTCTTGCCGGCCCAGTCCAGCTCGCCCACGGCCTGGTTGCGCAGGCCGTTGCCGGCGGAGGCGAGCTTGCCCGGCTCGGCCAGGTCGGCGGTCTGCAGCAGCACGTGGCCGCGCTCGCCATTGGCGAGTTTCGGCTCGAGGATGGCCGAGGGGAAGCCGGGGCGGTCCCAGCGTTTCACCTCGTTGCCGTTCATGTCGATCAGGTGCGTCCTGTTGTCGGCGCCGCTGAAGATCACGTACTGATTGAAGGCCTTCTGCGGGTCGTAGCGCGTCACCCCGGTGGGGTAGACGCTGGGCGCGGCGCTGACGGCGGCGGCCAGCAGCGGGGCGGAGAGAGCGAGCAGGGCGGTGGCGCGGGCATGCTTCATGGCAGTGGTCCTCGGGTCAGAAGTCGTAGCGGGCGGTCACGCCCAGGGTGCGCGGGGTGCCCAGCACGCCGGCGTAGCCGCCGTTGGCCGAGTTCCACAGGCTGGTGTAGTAGGTCTTGTCGAAGGCGTTCTTCAGCCACAGCGACAGGTCCCAGCGGCCGTCGCCGTAGTCGCCGCGCAGGCCCAGGGCGGTGTTGACGATGGCGTAGCTGGGGATTTGCCCGTAGTCGGAGTCGTCGATGGTGCCCACGGCCTTGGAGCGGAAGGCGTAGCTGGCGGTGACGTAGGGCTCCAGGTTGTCTTCCAGGCGCCACTTGTATTCGCCGTTGGCGTTGAAGATGTACTTGGAGGCGCCCACCACCTGGTGCCCGCTGAGGTCGCAGGAGGCCGGCGCGCCGCTCTGGAAGGAGACTTCCGGCGGGCAGGGCGCGTTCTTGTACGACAGGTAGCGCACGTCGTTGTACGAGCCGTTGAGGTTCAGCGTCAGCCCGCGGACGGGCAGGGCGGTGGCCTCGAACTCCACCCCGCGCGAGCGCACGTCGCCGGCGTTGGTCAGGTAGGAGGTGCGGGTGGCCTCGTCGTAGGCGTTGGCCTGGTAGCCGTGGACCACGGTGGCGAACAGGTTGGCGTTGAGGATCAGGCGGTGGTCGAACAGCGTGCTCTTGATCCCCAGCTCGGCGTCGTTGGCCCGCTCGCTGCCCACCAGCAGGGAGTCGGCGCCGGCGGTGGGGGCGCTGGCCACGGTCAGGTTCACCCCGCCGGACTTCTCGCCGTGGGACAGCGAGGCGTAGCCCATCAGGTTGTCGTTGAAGTGGTAGTTCAGGCTGAGCAGGCCCGAGGGCGAGAAGCTGTACACCGAGAGGTCGCCGGAGTCGTAGGCGCCGGCTCGGCCGTTGCGCGCGGCCAGAGCCGCGCCGCTGACGGCGGCCCCGCCGAGGGGCGCATCGCGGCTGACCGAGGCGGATTTCTCCTCGTAGGTGCCGCGGATGCCTGCGGTGAAGTCGAGCCTGTCGGTCAGGTGCCAGGTGCCCTGGGCGAACAGCGCGTAGCTGTCGGTGTCGATGTGGCCGTCGCCCAGGCTGGTGACGTTGGCCAGCGCGCCGCTGGCGGTGCCGTTCCAGATGTCCGCCTGGGGGCCGTAGAGGTTGAAGGAGTGGTTGTCCAGGTCCTGGCCGAAGTAGTAGGCGCCCAGCACGTAGTCGAAGAAGCCGCCGGTGGGCGAGGCCAGGCGCAGTTCCTGCGACCACTGCTTGTCGCGCACCGAGACGCCGGCGTTGTAGGCCGCCGCCACGTTCAGGCCGTCGTCGTTGCGCGGGGTGAAGTCCCACCAGCGGTAGGAACTGATGGAGGTCAGCGAGAAATCGTTGGCCAGCTTCCAGTTGGCCTCCAGCGAAGTGCCGCCCTGGAACACGGTGACGCGCTGGGCGGCGTCGAAGTTGACCTTGCGGTCGTCGCCGTACACCAGCGTGGCGCCGGCGGCGCGGGCGCGCTGCTCGTAGCGGTTGACGCCGTTGAGGGTCGGCCCGGTGCTGAACAGGGTGAGGATGCCGTTGCTGGAGTTCTCCTCGTTGTAGTCGCCGATCCAGCGCAGGCTGAAGTCCTCGTCGGGCTTGTACAGCAGCTGGCCGCGGAAGCCCTGGCGGGCGCCGCCGTTGAGGGTGTTGCCGTCGAAGACGTTCTTCACGTAGCCGTCGTCGCGGGTGCGGTAGGCCGAGAAGCGCCCGGCCAGCTCGTCGGTGAGCGGCCCGGAGACCGTGGCCTTGCCCTGGAAGTAGCCGTCCTCGCCGCCGGACACCTCGACGCTGCGCTCGGGGGTGAAGCTGGGCAGGCGGGTGGAGATGTTGATCACCCCGGCGGTGGTGTTCTTGCCGAACAGCGTGCCCTGGGGCCCGCGCAGCACTTCCAGCTGCTCGATGTCCAGCAGGTCGAAGGAGGCCATGCCGGGGCGGCCCAGGTAGACGTTGTCCAGGTACAGCCCGACGCTGCCTTCCAGGCCGTCGCTGGCCGGGTTGTTGCCCAGGCCGCGGATGGACACGCTGGACTGCCGCGCGTGGACGTAGGCGACGTTGGTGCTGGGCACCAGCTGCTGCAGGTCTTGCACGCGGTAGATGCGCTGGCTTTCCAGGGTCTCGCCGCCGAGCACGCTCATGGCGGTGGGCACGTCCTGGGAGTTCTCCTCGCGGCGCCGCGAGGTCACGGTGACGGTGCCCAGGGTGCTGGCCTCGCCCTGGGCCTGGGCGGCGGCCTCCTGCGGGGTGGCTTCCTCGGCGTGCAGGGCGCCCATGGCCAGGCCGCCGGTGGCCAGCAGGATGGACAGCGGCAACAGCCGGCGGCGGAAACGGGGCGCGGAATCTCGGTGGTGCATGGAAAGGTCCTGGAGAAGAGGTCGTGTCGCGCAGGACCGGTTTGGCCTGCAATCTTTTTATTCCGTATCGATCTTTATTTATGTATTTCGATTTATTTACGGAATAAGAGATTGCCTTTATAAGAAGGCCGTCCACCTTCGGACAATTGCATTTGCCCAATATTTTTTATGTAGAAAATGCATATAGACCTTCGCCAGCTCCGCCATTTCATCGCCCTTGCCGAGCACCGCAGCTTCGTCGCCGCGGCCGACGCCGTGTGCCTGTCGCAATCGGCCTTCAGCCGCAGCATCCAGGCCCTGGAACACAGCGCCGGCTGCCGCCTGGTGGACCGCGCGAGCAAGGAACTCAACCCCACCAAGCAGGGCCTGATCGTCCTGGAGCACGCGCGCCGGCTGGTCAGCGGCGCGCACAAGCTGGCCAACGAGATCGCCCTGTTCAATGGCCTGGAGGCGGGCGAACTGCGCTTCGGCGCGGGCCCCGCGCCGGCGGCCTGGCTGGTGCCGCGGGCTATCGCCGCGTTCAACGGGCGCTACCCCAAGGCGCGGGTGGCCTTCCAGGTGGAGCACTGGCAGGTACTGGGCAAGCGCCTGCAGGCCGAGGACTTCGAATTCTTCGTCGCCGACACCCGCCATTTCGAGGCCAATCCCGAGTACCGCACCCTGCGCCTGAAGCCGCGCAAGTGGCACTTCTGCTGCCGCCCCGGCCACCCGCTGGCCGGCCAGGGGCAGGTGAGCGCGGCGCAGCTGCTGAGCTACCCCATCGCCACCAACCTCAGCCCGCCGAACATCCGCAAGGTGCTGGTGGACCTCAGCGGCCGCCCCGACTTCCGCCCGGACATCGAATGCGAGAACGGCCACGGCCTGAACGCCGTGGTGCTGGCCTCCAACGCCATCGGCATCGCCAGCGGCCCGGGGCAGGGCGCCGGCGAGGCGCTGGTGGCGCTGACGGTGGCGGAGCTGCCGGAGGACCTGGAGGAGCTGCATACCCGCTACGGCATCGTGCACCGCGCGGGGTACAGCCTGTCGCCGCTGGCGGAGGCGATGATCGGGGAGTTGCGGCGGATCGATGAGGAGACGGTTTAGGGCTTTTCGTCTTTTCGTAGGAGCGAGCTTGCTCGCGAATAGAGTTCACCGGCGGCTATGGCGTATTGGGTTTACTCCGCCCCCTCTCCCCAGCCCTCTCCCTGAAGGGAGAGGGGGCTAGTCCGTGCCGAGAACAGGAAGGTTTCAAATGGAGACCTTCGGTGTTGCCGGCTAACTCAGGAAAACCAAACCGCGCCGAACGGTCCCCTCTCCCTTCAGGGAGAGGGCTAGGGAGAGGGCGCTCTCAACCCCAATCCCCACAACTCCCGGTGAACTCCATTCGCGAGCAAGCTCGCTCCTACACCAACCCCACCCCATGCATTCCACGCATGCAAATCTTGCTGCAAATGCGTTTGCCAGAACGCCCCCGCGCCCCGCGAAATGACCGCTCCATCCGTCATCCCCGAACGTCCCATGAGCCAGCCCCAGCCCATCCGCAACGTCCTCTACATCATGTGCGACCAGCTGCGTCGCGATTACCTGTCCTGCTACGGCCACCCGCACCTGCACACGCCGAACATCGATCGCCTGGCCGCCGAGGGCGTGCGTTTCGCCCGGGCCTATACCCAGGGCACCATCTGCGGGCCGTCGCGCATGTCCTCGTACACCGGGCGCTACGTCAGCAGCCACCAGGTGAGCTGGAACGCCGTGCCGCTGCCGTTGGAGGAGCTGACCCTCGGCGACTACCTGCGCCCGGCCGGCATCCGCACCGCGCTGGTGGGCAAGACCCACGCCACCGCCAATCTCGAAGGCATGCAGGCGCTCGGGGTGGACCCGCAAAGCGAGCGCGGCCAGCAACTGGCCGAGGCCGGCTTCGAGCCCTATGACCGCAACGACGGCATCTACCCCGACGGCGAGCTGTTCGCCGACAAGCGCGAAAGCGCGCCCTACACCCATTACCTGCGCGGCCTCGGCTATGCCGGCGACAACCCCTGGCACGACTGGGCCAACGCCGCCGAAGGCGCCAACGGCGAGGTGCTCAGCGGCTGGCAGATGCGCAACGCCGGGCTGCCCACGCGCCTGCCGGAGCCGCACAGCGAAACGGTCTACGCCACCAGCCGCGCCATCGACTTCATGCGCGAGCAGGGCGACAGGCCCTGGTGCCTGCACCTGTCGTACATCAAGCCGCACTGGCCCTATATCGCGCCCGCGCCGTACCACGCGCTGTACGGCCCCGGGCAGGTGCTGCCGGCCCTGCGCGCGGCGCCGGGGGAGGAGAGCGAACACCCGGTGTACAAGGCCTTCCAGCAGCACCAGGAGAGCCTGAACTTCTCCCGCGAGGAGGTGCGCAACACCGTGATCCCCACCTACATGGGGCTCATCAGGCAGATCGACGATCAGCTCGGCCGGCTGTTCGAGCACATGCAGTCCAGCGGCCGCTGGGACGACACCCTGATCGTCTTCACCAGCGACCATGGCGACTACCTGGGCGACCACGGCCTGGGCGAGAAGGAGTTCCTGCTGGAACCGGCGGTGGGCGTTCCGCTGCTGATCCGCGACCCGCGCGCGGCAGCCGACGCCAGCCGCGGCACGGTGGAGCAGGCCCTGGTGCAATCCATCGACGTGCTGCCGACCCTGCTCGACGCCTTCGCGGTACCGCTGGCGGCGCACCGCGTCGAGGGCCGTTCGCTGCAGCCGCTGCTGCATGGGCAACGGCCGGCGGACTGGCGCGACTACGCCATCGCCGAATACGACTACGCCTTCCAGGCCCCGGCCCGCGAGCGCCTGGGCCGGCCCATCGACGCCTGCCGCATGTACATGGTGCGCAGCGAGCGCTGGAAGTACCTGGCCTACGACGGCTTCCGTCCGCAGCTGTTCGACCTGCAGGCGGACCCGGGCGAGCTGCGCGACCTGGGCGCCGAGCCGGCCTACGCGGACGTGCGCGAGCAGCACCAGCGCTACCTGTTCGACTGGCTGCGCGGCCTGAAGCGGCGCACCACCATCAGCAACGAGGAGATCGACCTGCGCGGCCAGGCCTTCCGCTATGGCGAGCCGGAAGGCGGCAAGCTGGTGCGCATCGGCGAGTGGTAGCGGCTCAACCCAGTTCGCGCAGGTAGCTCCAGGGATAGATGCCGCGCTCGTGGCCGTCGTCGAACACCAACTGTACGCCGTAGCCCTGGGGGTTCACGGCGCGCAGCCCGACTTCGGCGCCGACCAGCGTGATGCGCCCCTGCAGGCGCGCCGCGCGGCACTGCGAGCAGGGGCAGGCGCCGCGCAGGCGGGCGAAGGCGATGCGCTGCACTTCGCCGTCGCCCCAGTCGATGCGCAGCTCGCGCTCGTTGCTGGAACGGTGCAGGGCGCGGGGCGCGTTCATGCCGGCGCGCCCAGTTGGGTGAGGGCGATGCGCACGGCCTTGCGCACTTCCGGGTCGCCGTCGGCCTGGGCTGCCTGGAGAGCGGGCAGGGCGCGGATGTCGCCCAGCTCGCCCAGGGCCAGGGCGGCTTCCTTGCGCAGGTTGCTGATGGCGTGGCCGAGCAGGCCCTGCAAGGCTTCGCGGGCGGCCTGGTAACGGAGGTTGCCGAGGGCCCGCGCGGCGCGCAGGCGCACCTGCCAGAAGTCGTCTTCCAGCGCTTGCAGCAACGCCTCGCCGGCCTCTTGCAGGCCCAGCTTGCCGAGGGTGGCGGCGGCTTCCTCGCGGACCTTCCAGGCCTTGTCGCGCAATGCCGCGCCCAGCGCCGGCAGCACGCTGGCATCGCTGGCCAGGCCGAGGGCGCCGGCGGCGGCGCGGCGCACCTCGCTGTCGGCATCGTCGCTGGCCAGGGCGGCCAGGCGCGGCAGGGCCTCGATGCGCTTGAGCCAGCCGAGGATGCCCACCGCCTCGCGGCGCACGCCGGCGTCGGCATCGTCCAGGGCGGCCAGGGCCGGGGTCACGCTTTCTTCCAGGCGCAGTTCGCGCAGGGCGCGCAATGCGCTGCGGCGCACGAAGGTGTCGGCGTGCGCCGCCCAGGGCAGCAGCAGGCGCCCGGCCTCGGCGGTCTTCAGTTCGCTGAGGCTTTGCGCGGCGGCTTCGCGCACGCTTTCGTCGCTGTCGGCCAGGGCCTGGCACAGGGCCTGGACCACTTCGGGTTCCTCCCAGGCTTCCAGCAGGCGCGCGGCTTCGGCGCGCACGGCGGCGGCCGGATCAATGGTCAGCGCCCGGGCCAGCCAGGGCAGGGCCTCGGGCTCCTCCAGGTCGGCCAGTTCGATCAGGGCGATGCGGCGCACGCCGGGGTCGGCGTGCTGCAGACGCGGTTGCAGGTCGAGGATGTCGGGGTTGTCGGTCGTGAACGGGGTCATATGGCGAATCGCGCTCTTGTCGGGTCGTTGTCGGGCAGGCCCAGGGGCGTCAGGCGCGGCAGTTGGCGGCCGTCCTCGTGGCGCAGCAGTTCCAGGCAGTGGCGTTTGAGGCGGGCGAAGCCGGCGCTGGTCAGCAGCTCGGCGTGGCGCGGGCGCGGGAAGTCCAGGTGGATTTCCTCGAGGATGCGCCCCGGCCGCGGGCTCATCACCAGGATGCGGTCGGCGAGGAACAGCGCCTCGTCGATGTCGTGGGTGATGAACAGCACGCTGGTGCGCAGGCGCGTCCAGATGTCCAGCAGCAGCTCCTGCATCATCATCCGCGTCTGCGCGTCGAGGGCGCCGAAGGGTTCGTCCATCAGCAGCAGGCGCGGCTGGTTGATCAGCACCCGGGCGATCTCCACGCGCTGCTGCATGCCGCCGGAAAGCTGCGACGGCCAGCGATTGGCGAAGCCGGAGAGGCCCACCAGCTGGAGCATTTCCTCGGCCCGGGCGTGGCGTTCGGCGCGCGGCACGCCGCGCATCTTCAGGCCGAAGGCGACGTTGTCGCGCACCCGCCGCCAGGGCAGCAGGGTGTGCTGCTGGAACACCATGCCGCGCTGCGGCGAGGGGCCGCCCACCGGCTGGCCGTCCACTTCCAGGCGCCCGCCGCTGGGGCGCAGGTGGCCGGCCAGGGCGCCGAGCAGGGTGGACTTGCCGCAGCCGGAGGGGCCGAGCACGCAGACGAATTCGCCCGGCTCGATGGCGAAGCTCAGCGAGTGCACCGCTTCGAAGGCGTCGCGGCCGCTGCCCAGGTGGATCGACAGACCCTCGACGCGCACGTGCCCGGCGGGCAATTGTTCGGGCAGGCTCATGGCTTGCCTCCGGCCTGGCGCTGCCAGGGCGTGGCCAGGGCGCCGAGCTGGCGTACCAGCAGGCTGCTGGCCATGCCGAGCACGCCGATGAGCAGCATGCCGACGACGATGTCGGGGTAGTTCTGCAAGGTGTAGGACTCCCAGGTGTAGTAGCCGATGCCCCATTGCCCGGAGATCATCTCGGCGGTCACCAGGCAGAACCACGAGGTGCCCATGCCGATGGCAAGGCCGGTGACGATGCTCGGCAGGGCGCCGGGCAGCACCACTTCGCGCAGCAGCGCCAGGCGGTTGGCGCCGAGGCTGCGGGCCGAGGCGAGCAGGCGCGGGTCCACCGCCTCGACGCCATGGATGGTGTTGAGCAGGATGGGGAACAGCGCGCCGGTGAAGGTGATGAAGATCATCGACAGCTCGGCGCTGGGGAACATCAGGATCGCCAGCGGTATCCAGGCCACCGCCGGGATCGGCCGCAGCACTTCCAGCGGCGGCAGCAGGCCGTCGCGGGCCCAGCGGCCGCGGCCGATGGCCAGGCCCAGGAGCACGCCGGCCACGGCCGCCAGCAGGTAGCCGGCGAGCACCCGCGCCAGGCTCGCGCCCAGGTGCCGGCCGAGCTTGCTGGACTGCGCCAGTTGCACGGCGGCGTCCAGCACCTCGCCGGGGCCGGGGACGTTGGCGAAGGTGACCAGGCCGAGGTTCAGGTGCCGGGCGCTGGCCAGCTGCCAGAGCGCCAGGCAGGCCAGCAGCGAGGCCAGGCGCAGGCTCCAGCGGGACAGGGTAGTGAGGTTCATCTTCTTGGCTCCGCAAGGGCCCGGCGCGCGCGGCGCCGGGCGTGGACGTCAGCGGCTGGCGACGGCCTGCTGGCTGGCACCGGCGAAGTCGCGCACTTCGCCGCCGTTGCTCTGCGCGTAGCGCTCGGCCTGCTCCTTGAGCAGGAAGGCGTCCAGCGCGCCGTCCTTGCCCTGGACGAACCAGGCCTGGCTGGCCAGCAGCTTGATGCCGCTGTCGCTGGCCTGGGCGTAAACGGCGCGGATGTCCTTGCCTTGCTGCTTGAGCTTGGCCGCTTCGCCCAGGGCTTCCCGGGCCGAGGCGTAGCTGCGCACCCTGGGTTCGCCGCGCACCCACACCTGCGCCACGTGGCGCGGGTCGGCGATGGCCTTGCCGGTCAACGCGTCCGTGGCCGTTAGCGGCTGCTGGGCATAGTTTTTCAGCGCGGCGTCGTAGTCGGCGCCGGCGGCCTTGAAGGCGGCGCGGATGTAGCGGTCGTCGACGAACTGCTCGACGTTCAGGCCGCGGTCGGCCTTCTTCAGCAGCTTCAGGGTGTCGATGGCGGTGGTCACGGCCTGGCGGTACTCCGGCTTCCAGGTCAGGTCGCGGGTCTGCAGGCCGAGCGGGCCGTGGAACAGGTAGTTCACCTCGGCGGGGATGCCGGCGACCTTCTCGATCAGCTCGCTGTACTTCTCCGGTTCCGCGGCCAGCAGCTGGTTGGCCTCGTAGGTGGCGCGCAGGTAGGCCTCGACGATCTCCGGGTATTTCTGCGCGTAGTCCGCCTCCACCAGGGCGCCGTGGAAGGTCGGCGCCTTGGCCTGCGAGCCGTCGTAGATCTTGCGGGCGATGCCGCGGCTCTCGAACAGCTCGGCGAAGGGCACGAAGTCGGCATGGGCGGCGATCTTGTTGGCCTGCAGCGCGGAGCCGGCGACTTCCGGCGGCTGCGCGATGATGGTCACGTCCTTCTCCGGGTCCCAGCCCTGGGCGGCGATGGCGCGCAGCAGCAGGCCGTGGGCGGTGGAGGCGAAGGGCACGGAGATGGTCTGGCCCTTGAGTTCGGCCAGCGACTGCACCTGGGACGAGGCCGGCACCACGATGCCGTTGCCGCTGCCCTCGATGCTGCCGGAGAGCACGCTGATGAACAGGCTGCGCTTGCCAGCCGCCTCGTGGGCCACGCCGTTGAGCGAGCCGGGAAAGTCGGCCATGGCACCGAAGTCCAGCTTGCCGGCGACCATCTCGTTGGTCAGCGGCGCGCCGCTGGTGAAGTTCTTCCACTGGATGTCGTACTGCGCGTCCTTGTACTTGCCGTCGTGGGGCAGGTACTTGGGCAGCAGGTTCAGCTCGCGGACCAGCAGGCCGCCGGCGGCGCAGTTGATGGTGGTGTCCTGGGTGCCGATGGCCACGCGGAGGGTCTCGGCATGGGCAGAAAGGCTGGCGATGGCCAGCGCGAGGCCGGCCAGGGTGGTGCGCAAGGTCATGGGTGTTCCCCTCGAATCATGAGTGTTGGAATCGTCTCCGCCGCCGGTGTGCGGTGGGAAACGAGGGGGCGTTGCATCAGGCGTCCGGTGGCGTGTCCGGTAGCGTCGATGGGTATCGCTGCGCTCCACCCATCCTACGGAACACCCGTAGCCTGGGTTGAGCGCAGTGATACCCGGGTTGAGCGGCAGCTCAACGCAGCAGGTAGGGAATCTCCACCTTCACCGCGCCGGTCGGGCAGTCCTTCTCGCAGGGCATGCAGTACCAGCATTCGTCGAAGGCCATGTAGGCCTTCTGGGTGGCCGGGTTGATCGCCAGCAGGTCCATCGGGCAGACCTCCACGCAGACGGTGCAGCCCTTGTCGGCGATGCACTTGTCCTCGTCCACGGTGACCGGGGCGCTGGAGCGGAAGAAGATTTCCTGGGGTTGGTGGGGCATGGCACGGTTCCTCGTGGTGTTGCTGGCCGGTCTTGGTGCCGGTGGTCTGGTGGTTCGGGGGAGGCGGCGGCTCACCACCCTCTCCCCAGCCCTCGGCTGCGCGCCCCGCCCTGAAGGGAGAGGGGGCCGTTCGGAGGTGCTTGGTAACTTGGCGTCATCCTGAAATCTGCGGGTTCCCGCTGCACGAACAGCTCCCTCTCCCGCTTGCGGGAGAGGGCGGGGGGAGAGGGGCTCTAGGGCTCCTAGGCCGCCTCGTTCTTCACCCGCAACCGCTCATAGGCCTTCTGCTCCTCGTCGTCCAGGGCGATCAGGTACGGCTCCACCGGCTTCTTGAAACTGGTCATCTCGCCTCTCTCGTCCTTCTTCAGGTGCGCATGGCAGAACCACTCGGCATCGTTGCGCTGCGGATAGTCCACGCGGTGGTGGTACAGGCCCCAGCGGCTCTCGGTGCGGAACAGCGAGGCGCGGGCGGCCATCTCGGCGCAGTCGCGGATCACGCTGACTTCCATGGCGCGCATCAGCTCGTGGGGGTTGTTCGCCTTGAGCTGCTCCAGGTCGCGGCCGATCTCGGCGAAGCGCTGCAGGCCAATCTCCATCTTCTTCGTCACCTTCGGCGGCTGCAGGTAGTCGTTGACCATGCGCCGCAGCTTGTACTCCACCTGGGCCGGCGGCAGGCCGTGCTCGCGCCTGAGCGGGGCGAAGACGCGTTCGCGCTCGCGCTCCACCTGGGCCTGGTCGACTTCGCTGAAGTCCCGCTCGGCCACGTACTGCGCGGCGTTCTGCCCGGCGAACCAGCCGTAGGTGAAGGCGCCGAGCATGTAGTTGTGCGGCACCGCGGCCATGTCGCCGGCGGCGTACAGCCCCTTGACGCTGGTCTCGGCCTTCTCGTTGACCCACACGCCCGAGGCCGAGTGGCCGGAGCAGAAGCCGATCTCGGAGATGTGCATCTCCACCATCTGGCTGCGGTAGTCGGTGCCGCGGTTGGCGTGGAACTGGCCGCGGCTGGGGCGCTCGTTGCCGTGGAGGATTTCCTCGATGGTCTGGATGGTCTCCTCGGCCAGGTGGTCCAGCTTGAGGAACACCGGGCCGTTGCCGCCCTCCAGCTCCTGGTGGAATTCCCACATCATCTGCCCGCTCCAGTAGTCGCACTCGATGAAGCGCTCGCCCTTGGAGTTGGCGGTGTAGCCGCCCAGTGGCCCGGTGACGTAGGCGCAGGCAGGGCCGTTGTAGTCCTTGATCAGCGGGTTGATCTGGAAGCATTCCAGGTTCGAAAGCTCCGCGCCGGCGTGGTAGGCCATGGCGTAGCCGTCGCCGGCGTTGGTCGGGTTCTCGTAGGTGCCCATCAGGTAGCCGGAGGCGGGCAGGCCCAGGCGCCCGGCGGCGCCGCAGGCGAGGATCACCGCCTTGGCGCGGATCACCTGGAACTGCGCGGTGCGGCAGTCGAAGCCGAGCACGCCGTTGACCGCGCCCTCGGCGTCGGTGAGCAGCCGGGTGGCTACCAGGCGGTTGGTGATCTCCACCCGCGCGCGCTTGAGCTGGCGGTAGAGCACCTTCTTGATGTCGTGGCCCTCGGGCATCGGCAGCACGTAGGCGCCCATGTGGTGGACCTTCTTCACCGCGTAGTCGCCCACCTCGTCCTTCTCGAACTTCACGCCCCAGCGGTCGAGCTGCTCGATGGTCTCGAAACTGTGGGTGGCGTAGGCGTAGACGGCGGCCTGGTTGACGATGCCGTCGTTGGCCACGGTGATTTCCTTGGTGTACTGCTCGGGCGTGGCGTGGCCGGGGATGACGGCGTTGTTCAGGCCGTCCATGCCCATGCTGATGGCGCCGCTGCGCTTGACGTTGGCCTTGTCCACCAGCAGCACGCGCAGCTCGCGGTTGGCTTCCTTGGCCTTGATCGCCGCCATGGGGCCGGCGGTGCCGCCGCCGATGACGACGATGTCGTAGGCGCTTTGCTTGTCTTCGGGGAGGTCGCTGTGGCTCATGCTCGGGGGCCCTTGTGACGGTCGATGCGCAGGCGGTACTGGAAGGCGTCGCCGCGGTAATAGAGGTGTTCGTAGTCCAGCGGCTGGCCGTCGGCGCCGTGGGTGAGGCGCTCGATGCGCATCACCGGCGAGCCTTCCTCCACCTCCAGGGCGGCGGCCAGCTCGGCGTCGGCGAGGATGGCGTCGATGGCCAGGTCGGCATGGCCCAGGGGCAGGCCGCAATCGTTCTCGAGGATCAGGAAGATGTCGCGGCTCACCAGGTCGGCCTTCTCCAGCCGGCGGCCGACGGCCTCGGGCAGGTAGGTGACCTCCAGCGACACCAGCTCGCGGTTGACCAGGCGCGCTCGCTTGATCTGCGCCACGCTGTCGCCCTCGGCCACCTGCAGGCGCGCGGCCACCTGGGCGTCGGCCGGCACGAAGCGGAAGCTGCGTAGGCGGTTGATCACCTCGTAGCCGCGCTCGCCCATGGACTCGGCCAGGCCCTGCAGGGTGCTGACGTTCTGGAACGCCTTGGGCCGGGCGACGAAGGTGCCCTTGCCGTGGATCTTGAAGATCAGGCCTTCCTTCTGCAGGTCGCCCAGGGCCTGGCGCACGGTAATGCGGCTGACGCCATGGGCCTTGCCCAGCTCGGCCTCGGAGGGCATGCGGCTGAGCGGCGGGTAGCTGCCGTCGAGGATGCGCGTGCGCAGCAGCTCCTTGAGCTGGCTGTACAGCGGGACGGGGGAGAGGGGGAGCAGTTCGGTCATGGCTATGACTTGTTATGACGAGTTGTGGGGCGACTATAGAGGAATAAGAATCCGGGTGTGAAAGACCGGATTTGCATATGGATATATGCATGTAGGGCGTATAACCGTTCGCGGTTATACGCCGATACGCCGGGGTCATAGCCAACGCCCAGGTCAACCCCGGCGCCGCCGGGAATCAAGGCCAAACGGCGGATAACGCCGTAGGCGTTATGCGCCCTACAAAAGCCCCGCTATTCGTCCAGCGAATGAAAATGACGTCGTCACACCCCTGCTGCTAGCGTCCCGACAAAACCCCGGAGATTCGCCATGCCCCCCATCGAGCGACGCCTGCTGCCGGTCAACGGCATCCACCTGTGCGTGCACATCGCCGGCCCCGCCGATGGCCGCCCGGTCTGGCTGTTGCACGGTTTCCCCGAATGCTGGCACTCCTGGCGCGCGCAGATTCCGGCGCTGGTGCAGGCCGGCTACCGCGTGCACGTGCCGGAGATGCGCGGCTACGGCCGCAGCGACGCCCCCGAGCCCATCGAGGCCTACGACCTGCAGAGCCTGTGCGGCGACGTCCTCGGCGCCATGGACGCCCTCGGCCAGGGCCGCGCGGCGGTGGTCGGGCACGACTGGGGCGCCCTGGTGGCCTGGCACCTGGCGCTGCTCGCCCCGGAGCGGGTGGCGGCCCTGGCCACGCTGTCGGTGCCCTATGCCGGGCGGCCCAAGCGGCCGGCCACGGAAATCCTCCGCGAGGTCTTCGCCGGGCGCTTCAACTACATCCTCTACTTCCAGCAGCCAGGCGTGGCCGAGGCCGAACTGGACGCCGACATCGAGCGCAGCCTGCGCCTGTTCTTCCGCGATGCCGGCGACGACGACCCCTTCCTCCAGGACAAACCCGCCGACGCCCGCCTGTTCGAAGGCCAGCCCACGCCCCGGCAACTGCCGGCCTGGTGCGGCGAGGCGGACTTGGCGCATTACATCGAGACCTTCGCCGGCCGCGGCTTTCGCGGTGCACTGAACTGGTACCGCAACTTCGAGCGCAACTGGCGCTTCAGCGAGCCCCTGGCCGGCCGCCAGGTCGGCCAGCCGACGCTGTTCCTGGTGGGCGACCGCGACCCGGTGGCGAGCCTGGAGGCCTATACCCTCAAGCGCATGCCCGAGGTGGTGGCGGACCTCGAACAGCACCGCCTGGAAGGCTGCGGCCACTGGATCCAGAACGAGCGCCCGGCCGAGGTGAACGCCTTGCTGCTGGACTTCCTGGCGCGCCGCTACCCGGCCTGAACGGTGTCGGCGGCGGGCTCCGGCCACAGCGCCACCAGCACCAGCAGGGCGCCGACCAGCAGGTACGGCAGGCGCGGCTCGACGCCATAGAGCAGGCTGCCGGCCAGCGGCCCGAGCACCACGCCCAGGCCCTGGGCCGCGCCCATGGAGCCGGCGGTGGAGCCTTGCTCGTCGGCGTTCACCGCGTTGGCCGCCAGCGCCGAGAAGGCCGGGAACACCCAGCCCATGCCCGCCGCAGCGACGAAGAAGGCCAGCCACAGCTGCCAGGCCTGCAGCGCCAGGCTGGTGCCGGCGAAGCCGATGCCGGCCACCAGCGCGCCAATGCGGATCAGCCGCTGCGGCGCCCAGTCCAGGCGGCGCACCAGCAACTGGGCGAGGATCAGCGCCACGCCCACGGTAGTCAGCGCCACCCCGGCGGCCTGGGCCGCCGCGCCCGGCGCCAGGCCCAGGCGGTCGAGGGCGAAGAAGCCGACGGTGATCTGCGCCACCGCCACGCAGAACATGGCGACGAAGGCCACCAGCATGGGCCGGCGCAGGCGCGCATCGCCCAGGCGGATGCTCTGCGCGACGCGCTGCAGGTGGTGCTCCTGGCGCTGCAGGCGGGTGAGCAGCGCCAGGAACCCCAGCAGCGGCAGCACACTCATGGCGTACAGCGGCAGGCTCAGGCTGTGCCGGGCGAGCAGGGCGGCGATGGCCGGGCCCAGCACCATGCCCACGGCATTGGCCGCGCCCAGGCTGGCCAGGGCGGCGGCACGCTGGCGCGGCGGGTAGTTGTCGGCGATCAGCGCCTGCCCGGCGGCCGGCAGCGCGGCGTAGAAGGCGCCCACCGCGCCACGCCCGAGCAGCAGGCCGAGGAACGACAGCGCGGCGATAGGCTGCAAGCGCAGCGCGGTATCGACGAAGACCGCCAGCAGCACGTAGGACAAGGTCACCCCGGCGCTGCCCAGCAGCAGGATGCGCCGCCGCCCCACGCGGTCGCTGGCATTGCCCCAGGGCCGCGCCAGCAGCAGCCAGAGCACGCCGGACACGGTGACCGCCGCGCCGGCCTGCCAGGCCTGCAGGCCGAGCAGCCGGGCGATGGGCCCGACCAGCGAGACGAAGGCCATCATCGCCATGGTCCCGGCCATGGTGGAGAACAGCAGCGGGCGCAGGTCGAAGGGCGTGCCGGCGGAGGCCTGGGCGGCTTCGGGGGTTTCGGACATGGGGGGACTCCTGGGGTTGGTGGGAAGTGGGATCAGGGCCGCAGGCGGCCCTCGACCAGCAACAGGTTGCGGCCGCGTACCCGTTCGACGCTGCCATGCACGCCGTACACCTCGCGCAGCAGGTGTGCGTCTATCACCTCGGCGGGCGGCCCGGCGGCGGCCAGGCCGCCCTGGTGCAGGACCAGCACCTGGTCGGCGCAGGCCAGCGCCAGGTTGATGTCGTGCACCACCATCAGGCTGATCAGCCCGCGCGCCCGGGTGACTTCGACTATGGCCTCGGCCACCTGGCACTGATGGTACAGGTCCAGGGCGCTGGTCGGCTCGTCGAGCAGCAGCACCCGCGGCTGGCGCACCAGCGCCTGGGCCAGGCCGACCAGTTGGCGCTGGCCGCCGGACAGGGCATCGATGGGACGGTCCGCCAGCGCCGACAGGTCCAGCGCTTCCAGCACCTGCTCGATGCCGCGCAGGGTCTGCGCGTCGGGGTGGCCTCCGCCCAGCAGCGACAGGCTGCGCCCGGCCATGGCCGCGGCGAGTACCGCTTCGAAGGCGCACAGGCGGGTGCGCTGCGGCAGGCTCTGCGGCAAGTACACCACCTGGCGCGCGCGCTCGGCCAGGGGCAGGCGGCCGAGGTCGACGCCATCCAGCAGCACCCGCCCGGCGATCGGCTGCAGGCCGGCGATGCCCCGCAGCAGGGTGGACTTGCCGGCGCCGTTCGGGCCGATCAGGGCGGTCAGGCTGCCCGGCGGCAATGCCGGCAGGTCCAGCTCGCGCAGGATGCGCCGGGCGCCGTAGCCCATGCTCAGCCGTTCGATGCCCAGTCCGTCGATGCGCGGGGCGTTCATCGCAGGCCTCCGCGCTGGCGCAGGACGATGGCCATGAAGAAGGGAATGCCGACCAGCGCCGTGACTATGCCCACCGGCACCAGCACGCCCGGCACCAGGGTCTTGCTGGCCACCGAGGACAACGACAGGATCAGCGCGCCGGCCAGGGCGCTGGCGGGGATGAACAGGCGATGGTCCTCGCCCACCAGCAGGCGCGCGATATGCGGCGCCACCAGGCCGATGAAGCCGATGGTGCCGACGAAGGACACCGCCAGCGCCGCCAGCAGGCTGATGCGCAGCAGGCTGAACAGGCGCAGGCGGCCGACGTCCACGCCGAAGCTGCGGGCGCGCTCCTCGCCCAGGCTCAGGGCGGTCAGCGCCCAGCTCTGGCGCAGGGCGAAGGGCAGGCACAGCAGCAGCGCCAGGGCCATGGCGGCGAGCTTCTCCCAACTGGCCCGGGCCAGGCTGCCGAGGGTCCAGAACACCAGCTGCTGCAGGCTGTCCTGGCTGGCGACGAACTGCAGCAGCGCCACCAGGGCGTTGAAGGCGAACACCAGCGCAATGCCGAACAGCACCAGGCTCTCCACGCCGAAGCCGCGCCAGCGCGCCAGGGCATAGAGCAGGGCCACCGAGGCGAGGGCGAAGACGAAGGCGTTGGCGGAGATCAGGTACTGCGCCGGCACGCCCGGAATGCCCATTTGCAGAACGATGGCCAGGGCCGCGCCGAACGAGGCCGCCGCCGACACGCCCAGGGTGAAGGGGCTGGCCAGCGGGTTGTCGAGCACCGTCTGCATCTCCGCGCCGGCCAGCGCCAGGCCGGCGCCGACCAGCACCGCCATGAGCGCGTAGGGCAGGCGCACCGACCAGACGATCACCGTTTCCACCCTGGGCACCGACTCCGGCGCCCAGAGAATCTGCAGCAGGCGCGACAGCGGCAGCGCCGAGGGGCCGCTGGCGATGTCCAGGGCCAGGCTGGCGAGCAGCGCCAGGCCCAGGAGCAGCAGCGCCAGGCGGCGCCGGGCGAAGCGGCGCCGGTAGCCGGCCGCGGCGCCTTCGTGGGCAAGCGGCAGGCTCATGGCTGCAGGCTGACGGTGAACACGCCGCTGGCGGGGATCGGCATGAAGCGCCGGTACAGCTCGGCGCGGGTGCGTTCGGGGTCGAGGTCGGCGAACAGTTCCGGGTGCAGCCACTTGGCCAGGGCCTGGACGGCGACCAGGTGTTCCGGCGAGTCGTAGAAGATGTGCCACATGGCGTGCACGTGGCCTTCGCGCACCGCGCGCAGTTCGTTCAGCGGCGCCCGTCGGGCGATCTGCGCCAGGCTGTCGCGGGCCTGCTGCGGGGTGGCCGTGTAGCCCAGGGTGACGCCGCCGCGGCCGGCGCCGAAGACGCCGGTGGCCACGTATTGCTGCGGGTCGCTGGCGAGGATGTATTCGGGGTTGAGGGTGCCGATGGCGCCGGGGATGCGCCCGGCGCCGATGTTCTGCCCGCCGGCCAGCTCGATCAGCTCGCCGAAGTTGCCGCGCCCGGGCGAGCCGCAGCAGTCCTGCAGGCCGGCGAGCATGTCGACGAACAGCCTCGGGCGCTCCAGTTCGCCGCGCGCCTCGGCGCTGGCCAATGGCTCGCGCACCGCCTCGATGGCCTGCTGGTAGAAGTCGATGAACTCGGCGGCGCGCTGCTGGCGCCTCAGGGCCTCGCCGAGCAGGCGCATGCTGGGCACGGTGTTGAGCAGCGGGTGCTCGCTGAAGTCGACGAACAGCACCGCCACCCCGGCCGCTTCCAGCTGGCGCAGCGCCTCGCTGCCCGGCCCCGGGCCGTGGCCGCCGCTGAGCGCCAGCAGCACCAGGTCCGGGTGAACGGCCAGGGCCTTCTCGACGCTGAAGGTGTCGGCCGAGGTGCCGCCCACCAGGGGCACCTGGTCGGCCTGCGGGAAGCGCGCCCGGTAGGCCGCGTAGCCCTGCACGTCGAGGCCGCGGAAGTCCCCCTGCCAGCCGGCGACCCGGGCGAAGGGATCGGCGCCTTCGAGCAGCGACAGCGAGTAGATCATGCGGCCTTCGCCAAGCAGCACGCGCTTGACCTGGGCCGGCACCTCGACCTTGCGCCCGGCGAGGTCGGTGAGCGGCGCGGCCAGCGCCGGTGCGCACAGGAGGAACAGCAGCAGGCCGCGGCAGGCCTGTTTCAGGAGGCTAGTCATGGGACGGGTTTCCTTGCGTGGAGGGGAGGGCCTGGCGGGCCGGGCGGCGGCGCCACCACAGCAGCAGGCCGGTGATGTAGAGCGCGGGCAGGGCCAGCCCGGCGAGAAAGGCGGCGGCCATGCCCGCGGCGCCGAGGCCCAGCCGTCCGTGCAGGGCCGAAAGCAGCGCCTTGGCTGGCGCGGCGCCGGCGAGCCCGGGCGGCAGCGCCAGCCAGGTGCCGGTCAGGGCGATCAGCAGCAGCGGCAGGTACAGCCAACTGGCGCACAGGTTGTGCCATTCCCGCAGTCGTCGCGTGCCCTGGCTGCCGCGCCGCAGGCTGGCCGCGGCCCACCAGTTGCGGCGGCCCGGCCACCACAGGTACAGGCCGCTGAGCAGCGACAGGCAGAGCGCCGCGCCACACGCCGCCAGCAACGGCAAGCCGAGTGGCGGCGGCAGCAACAGGCTGCGGTGCAGCGCGACCACCTTGGCCAGCCACAGGTCGTCGAAGACGAAGAAGGCCCGTGGCTCGCCGTCGTAAGGGTCGAGCATGGCCACCGCGGTGCCCGCGCGGTCGCCCAGGGTGCCGAAGACCAGGGCGTTGTCGCTGGTCAGGAAGCCCTGGCGTGGCGCCGCGCTGCCGAGGATGCGGGCGAAGCGCGGGTAGGCTTGCCGGGCGCGTTCGCGCAGTGCCGCGTCGTCCAGGGCGACGGCGTCGGCGGCATGGGGCTTGGCGCTGAGCGCGGCGGCGCCCAGCTCCCAGTGCAGGATGGGCCCGCGCAGCTCCAGCAGCGCGCCGCTGGCGCCCAGCAGCGCCAGCGGCAGGCCGACCAGCAGCGCCAGCCAGCGGTGCAGGGCCAGCCAGGCGCGACGCCGGCCGGCCCTGGTCGATGCAACCCGACAGGTCATCGGCGGCCTACCAGCGGTAGCTCAGGCTGGCGATCAGGCTGCGGTCCTCGCCGATGGTGCAACTGCTCGCGCTGCAGCCGTTGTAGTAGTGCTTGTCGGTCAGGTTGCTGGCGTTGAGCGACAGGCGCAGCCCCTTGGCTTCGCGGAACAGCTGGCCCAGCTCGTAGTGCACGGCGGCGTCCAGCAGGGTGTAGGAGGGCACCGTGATGGTATTGGCCGCGTCCGCCTCGGTGCGCCCGAGGTAGCGCACCCCGGCGCCGAAACCCAGGCCGGCGAGGGGGCCGTCGGGCTGGGTGTAGTCCAGCCACAGCGAGGCCATCTTGCGCGGCGTGTTGGTCGGCCGGTGGCCCTTCTCCACGGGGTTGTTGCTCCTGGTCACCTCGGCGTCGTTGTAGGTGGCGCTGCCGATCAGGTCCAGGCCCCGGGCCAGGCTGGCCTTGCCCTCCAGTTCCAGGCCGCGCACCCGTACCTCGCCGGTCTGCACCTGGTTGAGGTTGTTGTTGGGGTCGGTGGTCAGCACGTTCTCCTGGGTCAGTTCGTAGGCGGCCAGGGTGACGAAGCCGTCGTAGCCCTTGGGCTGGTACTTCACGCCGACCTCCGACTGCTTGGCAGTCAGCGGCTTGTAGGCGTTGCCGTAGAAATCGGTGCCCAGAGAGGGGTTGAACGAGGTGGAGTAGCTGATATAGGGCGCCAGGCCGTTGTCCGCCAGGTAGACCAGGCCGGCGCGGTAGGTGAACTTCTCGTCGCGCTGCTTGCTGCCGCTGTCCGCCAGGCGATTGTCGGTGCGCGCGCTGGAGCTGTCCTGGCGGCCGCCGAGGCTGAGCACCCAGTGCTTGTCGAAGGTGAACTGTTGCTGGGCGTAGACGCCGACCTGGTCGGCGCGTTGCTGGGTCTGCGCCATGGGCCGGTCGATGGGGCCGAAGCCCTGGCCGTACACCGGGTTGAAGATGTCGATGGAGGCGGCCTTGCCGGCGCGCAGGTAGTAGTCCTCGCGGGTGCGCCGGTAGTCCAGGCCCAGCAGCGAGGTCATCTCGGTGTCGCCGATGTTCCAGCGCGCCTGGGCGTTGTTGTCCAGGGCATAGACGTCGCCGATGATGCGGAAGCGGTAGGCGCTGCGCATCAGGGTGCGCTGGTCCGCGGCCAGGCCCATGCCGCTGGCGGTATTGGTGAGCAGGTTGACGTGGCTGTAGCGCGCGCTGGAGTGCAGGCTCCAGACGTCGTTCAGGCGGTGGTCCAGCAGGTAGCCGAGGGCGTACTGGGTGCGGTGGTTGTCCAGCCCCGGCTCGTCGAGGAACTGGTTGTGCTTGATCTTGCCGTTGGGGTTGGACAGCAGGCTGCCGCGTAGCGGCACGAACACCCTTGGCGCGCCGAACTCGTCCTCGGCGTACTCGGCCAGCACGGTCAGGTCGGTGTCCTCGTTGGGGCGCCAGGTGAAGGCCGGGGCGACGAAGGTCTTGCGGTCGACGATATGGTCGGTCTGGGTGTCGCTGTCGCGGCCCAGGCCGGTGAGCCGGTAGAGGAACTTGCCTTCGTCGTCCAGCGGGCCGCTGAAGTCGAACTGGCCCTGGCGTCGGTCGTGGTTGCCGCCGACCACTTCCACCTCGTGGAAGGGCTGGTCCAGCGGGCGCTTGCTGACCTGGTTGACCACCCCGCCGGGGGCGTTCTGCCCGTAGAGCACCGAGGCCGGGCCCTTGAGCACCTCGACCCGCTCCAGGCCGTAGGGCTCGACCTTCGGCCAGGCCTGGGTGGTGGTGCCGCGCAAGCCGTCGCGCAGCATGCCGGTGCTGGAGACATCGAAGCCGCGGATCCTGATCGAGTCGAAGCGCTGCGAGGCGGCGCCGGTGGTGTCCTGCACGCCGGCGGTGTAGCGCAGCGCCTCGGCCACCGATTGCGCCTTCTGTTCGTCCATCTCCTTGCGCGTGACCACCGACAGGGCCTGCGGCACCTCGCGGATCGGCGTGTCGGTCTTGGTGCCGCTGAGGCTGCGCTGGGCCACCACGCCGGGCACCGAGCCCACCGGGCTCTCGCCGGCGCCGAGCACGGTGCTGCTGTCCAGCGACAGCACGTCCTGCTCCTGGCGCTCGTCGTCCGCGGCCTGGGCCTGGCCCGGCAGGCTCGCCAGGCCGATGCCCAGGGCCAGGGCGTGTATCGCCCCGGCCAGGCGCAGGCCGCGCGGCAGCAGGTGGGAAGGGAAGTGTAGGGGGCTGGTCTGCCCGGGGCCGGTTGCCATGTTTCGCTCCATGCTGAGAGGGGTTCAAAAATGCGAATGCGAACTTATCTCAACAAGCATTCATGGCGCCGGGGGAAAACATTGGATTGCGCGACCATTTCTTTCGATCGGGAAAAACCGCGGAACCTGCGCTCCGCCACGGGCTCAGCGCAGCTCCCGGGGCGACACCCCGAAGCGCTTGCGGAAAGCGATGGAGAAGTGCGCCGGGCTGTAGCCGACGCGGTAGGCGGCGCTGGAGACGTTGCTCTCGCCGCTGGCCAGCAGGCGGTAGGCCTCGCTCAGGCGGACCTCCTGCAGGTAGGCATAGACGCTGCTGCCGAACAGCTGGCGGAAGCCTTCGGTGAGCTTGCGCGCGTTCAGCCCCACCTGGCGCGCCAGCGTGGCCAGCGGCGGCGAATGCTGCAGGTCGCGGCACAGCAGCTCGCGGGCAGCCTGCACCCGCTCCAGGTCGGCGGAGTTCAGGCGCGCCTCGGCGGCGCTGCCCGGGGGCTGGTCGGCGAGCAGGTCCTCCAGGCCCAGGGCGGTCATCTCCAGCGCCTTGCCGCCGAGGTAGAAGGCGCGGGAAGGGCCGTGCAGCGGGCAGGTGGCGATCTGCCGGGCCAGGGCCAGCAGCGAGCGCGAGGCCGGGCGGCAGAACAGCACCGGCCCGCCGTCGTGGCGCTGGCGGAACAGCCGCTCGGGCTCCAGGCCGACACTGCGGATCGCCGGGAAATCCAGCTGCACCGTGGTGTAGCGCACCGGCACGCCGCTGGCGAACAGGTGGTCGCCGCAGAACTCGCCCTGGTTGGCCACCGCGCACAGGGTGGGGCCGCGGATCTCCACCGGGGGCAGGCCCTCGACGCGGCAGTCGAGGCGGCCGCTGAGCACCAGGATCAGCTTCAGGCCCTTCCATAGCGGCTCCTGCATCCAGCCCTGGGTCTGGACCACCACGGTGCCGGCGGACAGGGTGATGTCCGCCGCGGCCTCGCCCGCCGGGGTGGCGCCGCAGCCGGGCACGCTCAGGGTGAAGTCGCTGGGCACGCTGCGCTGCATGGCCTTGCTGCTGGACATCCTTCTCTCCTTGCCTGGCGGATGGAGGCCTCAGGCTAGCACGGCGAAGTCGATCCATGAATGAGAATTATTATTGTTTGTGCCGGTCCAGGCCGTCATGTCCCGCCCCGCGGGCCCTGCGCGCGCCCTGGCGGTGGGCGCGGGTTCCACGATCCAAAGAAAAAGGCGCGGGATCGAAGGCGGCGGTCCTTGCCGCTGGCGGATCGCCGGGATATTGATAATCACTCGCAACAATCGGAGAGGGACCTCCCCGCAGCATTGCCCGGGTGCGCCCGGCGCACCGAAGCGGCACGCCTTGCCGCCACCCATACCCCGCAGACGCCCTGTACGGCCTTCCCCGCAAGGCCGCAGGCCCGCTCATGCCCGCAACCAGCGAGGAAGCAAGATGACCACCCGCGACGACCGCATCGACTGCCCCGATTGGCCCGAGGCCTATGTCCAGCGCTACCGGGATGCCGGCTACTGGCGCGAGGAGACCTTCTCCGGCCTGCTGCGCGAGGCCGCCCGGCGTTTCGCCGAACGCGAAGCACTGGTGGAAGGGGAGCGGCGCCTGAGCTACCGCGAGCTGGACGCGCGGGTCGACCGCCTGGCCGCCGGCCTGCACGGCCTGGGCCTGCGCGCCGGGGACAACGTGCTGCTGCAATTGCCCAACGGCATCGCCTTCGTCGAGGCCTGCTTCGCCCTGTACCGCCTTGGCGCGCGGCCGATCTTCGCCCTGCCGGCGCACCGCGAGCTGGAGCTTTCCAGCTTCTGCCGCTTCGCCGGGGCCCGCGCCTACATCTGCGCCGACCGCGCCGCTGACTTCGACTTCCGCGCGCTGGCCCGGCGGCTGCAGGCGGAGCAGCCGCAGCTGCGCCACGTGCTGGTGGCCGGCGAGGCGCAGGAGTTCGTCGCCCTGGCCGACCTCTACCGCGCCGAGCCCCTGGCGTTGCCCGAGCCGGCGCCGGAGGCGGTGGCCTGCTTCCAGCTGTCCGGCGGCTCCACCGGCGTGCCCAAGCTGATTCCGCGGCGGCACCGGGAATACCTCTACAACCTGCGCGCCAGCGCCGAGCTGTGCGGCCTGGGGCCGGACAGCACCTACTTGGCGGCGCTGCCCATGGCGCACAACTTCCCCATGTGCTGCCCGGGGTTCATGGGCACCCTGTACAGCGGCGGGCGGGTGGTGACCGCCGCGCAGCCGACGCCGGAATGCTGCTTCCCGCTGGTCGAGGCCGAGGGCGTGAGCCATACCGCCCTGGTGCCGCCGCTGGCCCTGGTGTGGATGGAGGCCGCCGAGCTTCGCGGGCGCGGCCTGCCCGGCCTGCTGCTGCAGGTGGGCGGCGCGCGGCTGAGCGAGGCGGCGGCGCGGCGCGTCGGGCCGACCCTGGGCTGCCGCCTGCAGCAGGTGTTCGGCATGGCCGAAGGGCTGATCTGCTACACCCGCCCGGACGACGACGCCGAGCACCTGCTGCGCACCCAGGGCCGGCCGTTGTCGCCGGCGGACGAGGTGCGGGTGGTGGACGAGCAGGGCAACGACCTGCCGCCCGGGCAGGTGGGCCTGCTGCTGACCCGCGGGCCCTACACCATCCGCGGCTACTACCGGAACCCCGGGCAGGACGCCGAGTGCTTCACGGCCGACGGCTTCTACCGCTCCGGCGATCGCGTGGCGCTGACCGCCGATGGCTACCTGGTGGTGGAAGGGCGCGACAAGGACCTGATCAACCGCGGCGGCGAGAAGATCGCCGCGGAGGAGGTGGAGAACCTGCTGCTGGCGCACCCCGCGGTGCTGGACGCGGCGCTGGTGGCGATGCCCGACGGTTTCCTCGGCGAACGCAGCTGCGCCTTCGTGATCCGCCGCTCGGCGGCCGCCGCCGCTGAACTCAAGGCCTACCTGCGCGGCTGCGGGCTGGCGGCGTTCAAGCTGCCGGACCGCTTCGAGTTCCTCGAGGCCTTCCCGCAGACCGGCGTCGGCAAGGTCAGCCGCCGGCACCTGCGCGAGACCCTCCAGCGGCAGTACTTCACCCAGCGGGAGGCGAGCGCGCGTGGCTGAGGCGGGCTTCTCCCTGGCGGCGCTGCTGCGCCCCGTGCGCGGCCGCCTGCTGCTGGCGGTGGCGTTGCAGGCCGTGTCGGCGCTGGCCGGCATCCTGCCCTTCGTGGCCCTGGCCGAACTGGCGCCGGCGCTGCTCGCCGGGCACCTCGATGACGGCCGGGCGCCGCTCCTGGCCCTGGTCGGCGCCGCCGCGCTGCTGCTGCGCCTGCTGGGCCTGAGCTGCGCGCTGCACATGACCCACCTGGCCGACAGCGACCTGCAACTGCACCTGCGCCGCCGCCTGGCCGCCCATCTCGGGCGCCTGCCCCTGGGTTGGTACGCCGGGCGCAATCTGGCGCGGCTGAACCGGGTGCTGGTGGACGACGTCGGCGCCCTGCATCACTTGGTGGCGCACCTGCCCAACAACCTGGCCGCGGCGCTGGTGGCGCCGGCTGCCTGCCTGGCCTACCTGGCGCTGAAGGACTGGCGCATGACCCTGGTGGTGTTGCTGCCGCCGCTGCTGGCGCTGTGGCGCCTCGCCGCGCTGCGCTCGGCCGCCTACCGTGCCGACCGCCAGGCCCTGGGGGCCGCCATCGGCGGCCTGTCCCAGGCGACCCTGGGCTTCGTCCAGGGCATCGCCATGGTCAAGTCCTTCGGCCGTTCCGGGCAGGTGCAGGGCGCCTTCTTCGCCGCCGTGGAAGACTTCGCCCGCTTCTTCTCCGCCTGGGTCGGACGCTGGGCCGGGCTGGGCGCCAGCGTCGAGGTACTGCTCTCGCCGCTGCTGATGATCGCCCTGGTGCTGCTGGCCGGCAGCGGCCTGGTGCTGGCCGGCGAACTGCAACCGGTACAGCTGCTGCCCTTCGCCTTGCTCGGCCCGGCGCTGGCCGCGCCCGTGGCGGCGCTGGGGCACGGCGGCGACGCCATCGTCCAGGGCCGCGAGGCCGCGCGGCGCATTGGCGAATTGCTGGCCACCACGCCCTTGCCGCAACCGGCGCGGCCGCGCCAGCCCCAGGGCAGCGAAGTGCGCTTTGATGCGGTGAGCCTGAGGCGCGCCGACGGCAGCCTGGCCCTGGACGGCATCGACCTGGTGCTGGCGCCGGGCACGCTGACCGCCCTGGTGGGCGAGTCCGGCGCCGGCAAGTCGACGCTGGCCAGCCTGCTGCCGCGCTTCGCCGACGTCAGCGGCGGCGCCATCCGCATCGGCGGTGTGGACCTGCGCGAGATGGATGCCGCCACCCTGTACCGGCAGGTCGCCTTCGTTTTCCAGGAAGTCCGCCTGCTGCGCGCCAGCGTGCTGGACAACCTGCGCCTGGCGCGGCCCGAGGCCACCCTCGACGAGGTCAGGGCCGCGGCGCGGGCCGCGCAGATCGACGCGCGCATCGAACAATTGCCCCAGGGCTACGCCACCGTGCTGGACGGCAGCCAGGCGTTGTCCGGCGGCGAGCGGCAGCGCCTGGCCATCGCCCGCGCGCTGCTGGCCGATGCCCCCATCCTGGTGCTGGACGAAGCCACCGCCGCGGCCGACCCGGAGTCCGAGGCGGCCATCCAGCAGGCCCTGTCGGTGCTGGCGGCCGGGCGCACGCTGCTGGTGATCGCGCATCGCCTGGCCAGCCTGTGCGACGCCGAGCAGATCGTCGTGCTCGGTGGCGGCCGGGTGCTTGAGCGGGGGCGCCACGAGGCGCTGCTGCAGCAGGGCGGGACCTACGCCCGGCTGTGGGCGGCGGAGCAGGGGGGCGGCGCATGATCGTCGAACTGCTGCGCTGCCTGCAGCCGGCCCAGGCCCGGCGCCTGCGCCTGGCGGTGCTGGCCATGACCGCCGCGGCTGGCGCCCAGGGGCTGGCCCTGGGCTTGCTGCCGCTGGCCTTCGGCGAGCTGTTCGGCGACGCGCCGGCGTGGCACTGGCCGCCGGCCTTCGCCGGGCTGGCCATGCTCTGCCTGTGGCTGCGCCGGCATGCCCAGTTGCTCGGCTACCGCGCCGGCGCCGAAGCCGCCCGCGGGCTGAACCGGCGCCTCGGGCAGCACCTGGCGCGGCTGCCCCTGGAGTGGTTCGCCGAGCGCCGCGCCGCCGAGCTCAACCGCCTGGTCACCTACAACGTCCTGCAGGTGATGAGCGTCCCGGCGCACCTGTTGCAGCCGCTGCTCAACGCGGTGCTGACGCCGCTCGCGCTGCTCGGCGTGCTGGCCTTGCAGATGCCGCGCCTGGCCCTGACAGGATTGGCCGCGGCGCTGCCGCTGTGGCTGTTCTACCGCTGGGGCGTGCGCTGGGGCGGCGAGGCCGAGGAGGGTGGCGAGCGGGCGGGCACCGAGGCGGCGGCGCGGGTCCTGGAGTTCGTTCGCCAGCAGGCGTTGCTGCGCGTCAGCGGGCGCACCGAGGCCGGCTTCGCCCTGCTCGAACAGGCCCTGGAGGAACAGCGCCGCGCCCAGCGTCGCGTCCATTGGCGCACCTTCCCGGCCGCGCTGGGCCTGGCCGGCGCGTTGCAGGCGCTGTACACGCTTTTGTTGCTGGGCGGGCTGCACGCGGTGCTCGGCGGGCAGCTGGCGGCCACCGAGTTCCTCGCCCTGGGGCTGCTGGCGACCTGCCTGGTGGAGCCCATGGGCACGCTGGTGAACCTGGGCGCCACCTTGCGCCAGACGCGCCACGGCCTGCGCCAGTTGCGCCAGGTGCTGCAGGTGCCGCCGTTGCCCGAGCCCACCCGGCCGCGGCTGCCCGCCGACCCGCGTCTGCAGGCCCACGGCCTGGGCCTGGTGCGCCAGGAACGGCGGGTGCTGGACGGCATCGAACTCGACCTGGCGCCCTGCTCGCTCAACCTGTTGGTGGGCGCCTCCGGGGCTGGCAAGTCGAGCCTGCTGCGCCTGCTGGCGCGTTGCGCCGACCCGGATGCGGGCAGGGTGCTGCTGGGCGGCGTCGACCTGCGCGAGGTGGCCGCCGCCGAGCGCGATCGCTACCTGGCGTTGCTGCCCCAGGACTGCGGGGTCCTGCCCGGCAGCCTGCTGGACAACCTGCGCCTGGGCGACCCCGCGGCCAGCGATGCGACCCTGCTGGCGATGGCCCGCGCCTGCGGCCTGGACAGCCTCGCGGCACGCCTGGCCGAGGGCTGGCATGGCCCCCTGGGCGAGGCCGGGGCCGGCCTGTCCGGCGGCGAGCGGCAGCGCCTGGCCCTGGCCCGCCTGCTGCTCAAGGGCGCCCCCGTGCTGCTGCTGGACGAACCCACCGCGGCCCTGGACCCGGCCAGCGAGGCGCGCATCAACCGCCTGCTGCTCGGCCTCGCCGGCCGCCACACGCTGCTGCTGGCCACCCATCGGCCGAGCCTCGCCGAACACGCCGCGCAGATCCTCGTGCTCGACCAGGGCCGCCTGGTGCAGCGCGGCACCCACCGTCAGCTTCTGGCCCAGCCGGGCCGTTACCGAGAGCTGTTCCACGAGCGCGAAGCGGTCAACCGCTGGCGCCTGCGTGGCCCCATCCACCCAGCTTCCGCAAGGATTGCCCACCATGAACGATGACCCAGCACTGGCATGCGCTCATTCACCCCGGGCGCGCCCCGGCGATTGCCTCGCCGGCACCGATCCACACAGCCTGCGCGACTGGCTCGCGCCGGCCCTGGGCTGCGACGCCGCCGACATCGACGCCGAACTGTCGCTGATCGAACAGGGCCTGGACTCCATCAACCTCATGCGCCTGCCCACGCTGCTGGCCCGCCACGGCGTGCGCGTCGGCGTTGCCGAACTGATGGAGCGGCCGACCCTGCAAGCCTGGCTGCGCCTGTTCGCCGAGCGCGCCGGCGAGGTGGCCGGGCCGTCGCCGGTTGTGCCCGAGACGGGCGAGGGGTTCGAACTGACAGCCCTGCAGCAGGCCTACTGGCTGGGCCGCGACGAGCAGCGCAGCCTTGGCGGGGTGGCCTGCCAGCTGTACCAGGAACTGGACGCCGGCGAGCTCGACCCGCCGCGCCTGGAAGCCGCGGTACGCGCGCTGTGCCAGCGGCACGCCATGCTGCGTGCGCAGTTCCTCGCCGACGGGCGCCAGCGCATCCGCGGCGAACCGGCCTGGGCCGGCCTGCGCGTGCATGACCTGCGCCGCCTCGAGCGGGCCGAGCGCGAAGCGCGCCTGGCGCAACTGCGCGAAGCGCTGGCGCACCGCTGCCTTGACGTCGCCAGCGGGCAGGTCTTCGACCTGCAACTGAGCCTGCTGCCCGATGGCCGCAGCCGGCTGCACCTGAACCTGGACCTGCTGGTCGCCGACGTGCTCAGCTTCGCCATCCTGCTGCGCGACCTGGCAGCCTTCTACCGGGGCGAGGGCGAGACGCTGCCGACGCTGGGCATGGACTTCCCAGCCTACCTGGCGGCCCAGCGCGAGCTGCGCCGGCCGCAGCTGGCCAGTGCGCGCGAATACTGGCGTGCGCGCCTGGACACGCTGCCCGGCCCGCCGCAACTGCCCCTGGCCCAGGCCCCCGAGTCACTGGGCCGGCCGCGCTTCCGCCACCTCCAGTTCCTGCTGCGGAAGCCGCGCCTGGCGCGCCTGGAAGCCCGTGCCCGGGCGCACGGCCTGACACTGGCCAGCGTGCTGGCCTGCGCCTACGCCCAGGTCCTGGCGCGCTGGAGCGCCAGCCAGCGTTTTCTCCTCAACCTGCCGTTGTTCGACCGCCAGCCGCTGGACAGCGGCGTGGCGCACATGGTCGCGGACTTCTCCAACCTGGTGCTGCTGGAGGTGGACCTTTCCCGCGCGGGCAGCTTCGCCGGGCAGGCCGCCGCCCTGCAGGCGCAACTGCACCGGGACCTGGGCCACGCGGCCTGGTCGGGCATGGAGGTGCTGCGCGAGCTGGCCCAGCGCCAGGACGGCGAAGGCCTGGGCGCCCCCGTGGTGTTCGCCTGCAACCTCGGCGAGCCGCTGGTGGACGCGCGTTGCCGCGAAACCCTTGGCCGTCCCGGCTGGGCGCTGTCGCAGACGCCCCAGGTCTGGCTCGACCACCAGACCTACCCATTGGAAGAGGGCCTGTTGCTGAACTGGGATGCGGTCGAGGGGCTGTTTCCCGACGGCCTGCTGGAAGCCATGTTCGCCGCCTATGAGCGCCTGCTCGAAGGTTTGGCCGAGCAGGACTGGGGCCAACCCGTGTCGCTGGAACTGCCGGCGGCGCAAGCGCAGGTGCGCTACCAGGTCAACGACACCCGGGCGGACCTAGAGCCCGGCGTGCTGCACCAGGGCTTCTTCGCCCAGGCGCGGAACAACCCCCATAACCTGGCCCTGGTGGCCCACGACGAGCAGGAACGCCAGTACAGCTACGCCGAACTGGCCGAGGCCGCCCTGCGCCTGGCCGCGGCGCTGCGCGAATGGGGCGTGGCGGCCGGCGACGGCGTGGCCATCACGCTGCCCAAGGGGGCGGGCCAGGTGATCGCCGTGCTGGGCGCGCTTGCCGCCGGCGCGTGCTACGTCCCGGTGGGGATCGAACAGCCGCCGGCGCGGCGCGCGGCCATCCTGCGCCAGGCCGGCGTGTGCCTGATGCTGACCGACGCCGAGCGGGCCGGGGAGGACGCCTGGCCAGCCGGCACGGTGGTGCGCGAGCTGGCTGCCAGCCAGGCCTACGAGCCCCTGGCCAAGCCCTTGCCGGTGGAACCCTCGGCTGTCGCCTATGTGATCTTCACCTCCGGCAGCAGCGGCGAGCCCAAGGGCGTCGAAGTGGCCCACGGCGCCGCGCAGAACACCCTGGATGCGCTGCGCCGGCGCTACCGGTTGGCGGCCAGCGACCGCCTGCTCGGAGTTTCGGCGCTGGATTTCGACCTCTCGGTATTCGACCTTTTCGCCGTGCTCGGCGTCGGCGGCACCCTGGTCCTGCCGGCCGAGGCCCTGCGCAAGGAACCGACGCACTGGCTGCAACTGTTGCGCCGGCACGGCGTCACCCTGTGGAACTCGGTGCCGGCATTGCTCGACATGCTGCTGCTGCGCAACCGCGGCGGCCTCGGCCTGGGCGGCCTGCGCCTGGCCCTGGTCTCCGGCGACTGGATCGGCCTGGACCTGCCGCCGCGTCTGCGCCAGGTCGCCCCCGGCTGCCGCTTCGTGGCCCTGGGCGGGGCCACCGAGGCGGCGATCTGGTCGAATGCCCAGGAAGTCGCGGAGGTGCCGCCGCAGTGGCGTTCGATCCCCTACGGGCGGCCGCTGGAAAACCAGCGCTACCGGGTGGTCGACGGCCTCGGCCGGGACTGCCCGGACTGGGTCCCCGGCGAGCTGTGGATCGGCGGCGCCGGCGTCGCCCTGGGCTATCGCGGGCAAGCGGCGCTGACCCGCCAGCGCTTCGTCGAGCAGGGCGGCGAACGTTGGTACCGCACCGGCGACCTGGGCCGCTACTGGCCCGACGGCACTCTGGAATTCCTCGGCCGCCTGGACCAGCAGGTGAAGCTGCGCGGCCACCGGGTGGAACTCGCCGAAGTCGAGGCGGTGCTCGAACGCCACCCGGCGCTGGCGCGCGCCGTTGCGTTGGTGCTGCCCGGCGCCCGGGCCAGCCTGGTCGCCGCGGTGGTGCCGGCCGGCGGCCGCGAGACACCCGCGGAAGAGCAGCTGCGCGGCTGGGCCGCTGACTGGCTGCCGCCCCACATGCTGCCCGAACGCATGCTCGCCTTGCCCCGGCTGCCCCTGAGCGGCAACGGCAAGGTGGACCGCAAGGCCCTGGCCTGGCTGCTGCAGGAGCAGCTCCAGGGCAGCGCCCTGGCGCCGGACGAGGAACCGCTGGGCGAACTGGAAAGCGCGGTCGCCCGGCACTGGCAGGCGCTGCTGGAGGTACCGCGGGTGGGCCGCCACCAGGGCTTCTTCGCCCTGGGCGGCAATAGCCTGCTGGCCACCCGCCTGATCGAGCGCCTGGCCAGTGGCTTCGGCGTGGAACTGACACTCAAGGACTTTTTCGGCGCCGCCAGCGTCGCCGCCCAGGCCGCCCTGGTGGCGGCCCGGCAGGCGCAGCGGCGGGCGGGCGCCAACCCACTGGAGGAAGGGGCACTATGAATATCCACGCATTGCGCAACGAGCTCGACATGCTGGGCGTCGAGCTATGGGAAGAGAATGGCCTGCTGCGTTACCGGGCCCCGGCCGGGGCCCTGGACGAGGCGCTGCTGCAGCGCCTGCGCCAGGCCCGCGACGAATTGCTGCGCGCCCTGGCGGCGGAACGCGAGCAGGCCTTGCAGGGCGATCCGGCGGAGCAGGGCGAGCCCTTCCCGCTGACCGACGTGCAGGCCGCCTACCTGCTCGGCCGCAGCACGGCCTTCGCCCACGGCGGCGTCGCCTGCCACGGCTACCTGGAGTTCGCCTTCCCCGGCCTCGAGGTCGCGCGCCTGGAACGGGCCTGGAACCAACTGATCGAACGCCATCCCATGCTCCGCGCCGTGGTCAGCGCCGAGGGCCACCAGCGCATCCTGGCCGAGGTGCCTTACTACCGGCTGGCGGAGCACAGGCTGGATGCCGAAGGGCGCCGCCTGGCCGAACTGCGCGAACGCATGGAGCTGCGCCGCGCCGGCCCGGACTGCTGGCCGCTGGTGGAGCTGTGCGTCAGCCACGGCGCCGCCGGCGACTTCCTGCACCTGTCGGTGGACCTGCTGGTGTGCGACTACCAGAGCGTGCGCATGCTGCTCGGCGAACTGCACCAGCTGTACCACGGCGGCACCCTGGCGGAGCCGGCGCGGATCAGCTTCCGCGACTACGTCCTGGCCGAGCGCCGCCTGCGCGAAGGGCCGCGCTACGGCCGCGACCGCGACTACTGGCTGGCCCGCATCGACGGCCTGCCCGGCGCGCCCGAGCTGCCCCTGGCCGACGCGCAGCCGGGGGCGCGCTTCCGCCGCCTGGCCCTGCAGGTGGACGAGCGCGACTACCGCGCCCTCGGCCTCAACGCCGCCGGCGCCGGCATCGGCGTCTCCGCCGCGGTGCTCGCCGCCTATGCGGAAACCCTGGGGCGCTGGAGCCGGCGCGGCGACTTCTGCCTGAGCCTGACGTTGCTCAATCGCCTGGCGCTGCATCCCCAGGTGGAGCGCCTGGTGGGCGACTTCAGCTCGGTGGAGGTGCTGCAGTTGGACACCCGCCAGGCCGGCAGCTTCGCCGAGCGCGCCGCGCAACTGCAGGCGCGCCTGTGGGAGGACATGGACCACCGCTTGTTCTCCGGCATCGAGGTGCTGCGCGAGTTGGCGCGCCGCCGGGGGCGCGACGCCGCGCTGCTACCCTACGCCTTCACCAGCACGCTGGGCGCCGGCGGCGAAGCCGGCCGCGGCCCGTTCATGCCCGGCGCCGAGCTGGTCCATGGCATCAGCCAGACGCCCCAGGTGCTGATCGACTGCCAGGTCTCCGAGCGCGACGGCGGCCTGTGGCTGAACTGGGACTACCGCGAAGGCGCCTTTGCCGAGCCCGTGCTGCGCGCCATGTTCGATGCCTTCTGCGCGCTGCTGCTGCGCCTGGCGCGCGAACCCTCGGCCTGGGCGCTGGACGACTGCCTGGAGCTGCCCGCCACCCAGCGCCTGGCGCGCGAACTGGCCAACCAGACCGATGCGCCACTGCCCGAGGGCCTGCTGCACGAGCCGGTGTTCGCCCGGGCGCGCCTGGCGCCCCGGCATACGGCCCTGGTGCAGGGCGGGCGGAGCCTGGACTTCGCCGAACTGGCCGCGCGCGCCGAGGCCGTCGCCGCCGCCTTGCTCGACGCCGGCTGCCAGCGCGGCGAGCGCGTCGCGGTGTGCATGGACAAGGGCATCGAGCAGATCATCGCCGTGCTCGGCATCCTGCGGGCCGGCGCCGCCTACCTGCCGCTGGACACCAGCCAGCCCGAGGCGCGCCGCGAGCTGATCCTGGAGAATGCCGGGGTGTGGCGGGTGGCCACCCATTCGGCGCTGGAGGGCCGCCTGGCCTGGCCGGCGCGGATCGTCCAGGCGCTCGCCGTGGACCGCCTGCAGCCTTATGCCGGCGCGCCGCTGCCGGCCTCGCCCGCGCAGCCGGGGGAGCTGGCGTACGTCATCTACACCTCCGGCTCCACTGGCGTCCCCAAGGGCGTGATGATCAGCCACCAGGCGGCATTGAACACCCTGGCGGACATCAACGAGCGCTTCCAGGTCGACGCCGACGACCGCATCCTGGGCCTGGCCAGCCTGGGCTTCGACCTGTCGGTCTACGACATCTTCGGCGCGCTGGCCGCCGGCGCCACCCTGGTGCTGCCCGACGCGCAACGGCGCGGCGATCCCTCCCACTGGGCGGCCTGCGCCCGCGAGCAGGGCGTGACCCTGTGGAACTCGGTGCCGGCGCAACTGCAGATGCTCCTGCACTACCTGCGCTCGGAGCCCGGTGCGGCGCCGCAGCGCCTGCGCCTGGCGCTGCTCTCCGGCGACTGGATTCCGCTCAACCTGGCGGCGGAGAGCGCCGCGTCGCTGCCGCGCCTGCGCCTGGTGGGCCTGGGCGGCGCCACCGAGGCGGCGATCTGGTCGATCATCCAGCCACTGGACGAGGTGCCGCCGCACTGGCGCAGCGTTCCCTACGGCCGGCCGCTGGCCAACCAGCGCTTCCATGTGCTCGACGAGCGCCTGCGCGACCGCCCGGACGGCGTGGCCGGCGAACTCTACATCGCCGGCGAGGGCCTGGCCCTGGGCTACCTGGGCGATGCGCAGAAGACCGTGGAGCGTTTCATCCGCCACCCCGTCAGCGGCGAGCGCCTGTACCGCACCGGCGACCTGGGGCGCTACCTGGCGGATGGCAGCATCGAGTTCCTCGGCCGCGAGGACTTCCAGGTGAAGGTGCGCGGCCACCGCATAGAACTGGCCGAGGTCGAGAGCGCCTTGCTCGACTACCCGGGCGTGCAGTCCGCGGTGGTGGTGGCCCAGGGCGAGGAGGCCCTGGAGCGGCGCCTGGTGGCCTTCCTCTGCGCCGCGCCCGCAACGACACCGGCGGCCTGGCCCGGGGACCTGGCCGGGCAGGCGCGGGCGGCCGGGCAGGGCGTCGGCGCCGGGCTGGACCCAGGGCATATCCGCGAGATGTCGGAGCAGGTCGAGCGCGCCGCGCTGCTGGCCATGGCCGCCGCGTTGAAGCGGCCGGGGCTGTTCGACGACGACGGCCGTGGGCACTCCCTGGACGACATCTGCCAAGCCTGCGAGGTCGCCCCGCGCAACCGCCGGCTGATCCGCCGCTGGCTGCGCGCCCTGGTGGAGGAGGGCCTGCTGGCCTTCGACGAGGCCCGTGGCGGCTACTGCCGCCTGCAGGTCCGCGAGGACGCGTTGCGCCAGGCCTGGGCCCGCATCGACGAGCTGGAGCCGAAGGTGGGCTGGGGGCCGAGGTGCTGCGCTACCTGCGCGAGAGCCAGGAGCGCCTGCCCGAGCTGATGAGCGACCGGCTGGACCCGCTGCACCTGCTGTTCCCCGAAGGGCGCACCGAGGTGGCCGACGGCGCCTACCGGCGCAACCTCATCAGCCAGTACCTGAACCGCGCGGTGTGCGCCGCGCTGCGCCGCATCGCCGCCGACTTCGACGCCGAACGGCCGCTGCGCCTGCTGGAGATAGGCGCCGGCGTCGGCGGCACCAGCTGCGACCTGATCCCGGCGCTGGCGGGGCTGCCGGTGGACTACCAGTTCACCGACCTCTCGCAGTATTTCCTCAACGAGGCCCGCGAACGCTTCGCCGACTATCCCTGGGTGCGCTACGGCCTGTTCGACCTCAACCAGGAGCCCTGGCGCCAGGGCATCGCCGACAACTCGCTGGACGTGATCCTCTGCGCCAACGTGCTGCACAACGCCCGCGATGCCGGCCGGGTGCTGGCGCGCCTGCGGCGCATGCTGGCGCCGGGCGGCTGGCTGGTGTTCATCGAGGCCACCCGCGACACCTACCAGATCATGGCGTCGATGGAGTTCAAGGAAGGTCTCACCGAGTTCGAGGACCTGCGCCGCGAGCTGGACACCACCTTTCTGCGCCGCGAGCAATGGCAGGCCCTGCTGGCCGAGGCCGGGGCCGAAGCGCCGCTCTGCCTGCCGGAGGCCGGGGAGGCCATGTCCTGCATCGGCCAGCACCTGTTCATCGCCCGCTTCAAGGCCGACCGCCAGCGCCTAGAGCCGGCGGCGCTGCGCGAGCACCTGGCCCTGCGCCTGCCGCAGTACATGCTGCCGGCGGAGCTGCTGGTGCTCGACGAACTGCCGCTGACCGCCAACGGCAAGGTCGACCGCCAGGCCCTGGCCTCGCTGCGCACCCGCGGCGCCGAGCAGTCCGCCGCCAGCGGTGAACCGCCGCGGGACGAGCTGGAGCGCGCCATCGCCGAGGTCTGGCAGGAAACCCTGCGGGTGCCGGCGGTAGGCCGCGAGCAGGGCTTCTTCGAGCTGGGCGGCGATTCGCTGCTGGTGGCCCAGGTGGTCGGCCGCCTGCGCGAACGGCTGCCGGCATTGCGCAGCGTGCAGTGGGACCAGTTGCTGCGCCAGTTGATCAACCAGCCGACGGTGGCCGCGCTGGCCGATTTCGTCCGCGCCCGCGACGAGCTGCGGCCGGGTTCGCCGCTGGTCTCGATCCGCGAACAGGCGGCAGGCCACAAGCGCATCTTCGTCCACGACGGCAGCGGCACCCTGGCGCCCTACCGCGCGCTGTTCGGCGCCCTGGAAGGCGGCGCCGACGGGCTGGTGCTGGCCGACGTGGCCGGCTACCTGGCGCTGGAGCCCGAGCAGGCCATCCGCCGACTGGCCGAAAGCTATGCCGACACCCTGCAAGCCGCCGGGCTGCGTAGCCTGAGCATCGTCGGCTACTGCCTGGGCGGCCTGCTGGCCAGCGAGCTGGCGAGCTGCCTGAAGGCGCGGGGCGTGGCGGTCGAGGCGCTGACGGTGATCAGCAGCTACCGCGTGCCGTTCCTGATCGAGGACGACCTGCTGGCTGAATACGTGTTCGCCCGGGTGATGCAGGCCGACCCACGCGCCTTGGGCTACCCGCTGGACGAAGCCGGCCTGGAGCAGGCCATCGCCGAGGCCCTGCAGCGCACCCCGGGGCGGGTGACGCGGGGCGTATGGCAGGAACTGGAGGAGCGCCCGCAGACCCGCGACGCCCTGGCGGCCATGCGCCGGCTGGCCGCGCGCTCGCCCGGGCAGCGCCTGCAGGCCATCGCCCTGGCCATGCGCCATGCCGGCTCGCAACTCAGCGACCTGGACTGGCTCGGCGAGCAGCTGCGCGTGTTGCGCCATAGCCTGGCGGCGGTGGCGTTGCACCAGGCCACGCCCTACGACGGCGACATGCTGTTCGTCCGCCAGACCGGCGAGGTCCAGGTGTTGCCGGGCATGCATCGCGACATGAGCGCCTACTGGCGCGAGCTGTGCCTGGGCCGCCTGCAGGTGGTCGACGTGCCCGGCGACCACTTCAGCTGCATGCAGGCGCCCCACGTCCAGGCGGTGGCGCGGGCCTGCGGCCAACGGCAGGAGACACCGGCATGAATGACGCACCCATAGGCCTGCTGGGCGCCAGCGGCAGCGTTGGCCGCGAGGTCGTCCGGCTGTTGCGGCCGGGCCACCGGCTGCGCATCGGCGGGCGCGACCCGCAGGCATTGCAGCGCCTGGCCGGGGAACCGGGGGCCGTGCAGGCGCAGCCCCTGGACCTGAACGACGAAGGCGCGCTGCGCGGTTTCGTCGCCGGCTGCCGCCTGGTGGTCAACTGCGCCGGCCCCAGCTACCGGGTGCTCGACCGCGTGGCGCGGGCGGCCCTGGCGGCAGGCGCCGACTACCTGGACGTCGGCGGCGACGACCTGCTCTGGCAGCGCCTCGAAGGCCAGGTACCCGAGGGCCGTCGTGTGCTGCTCTCGGCCGGCATGTTGCCGGGGCTGTCCGGGCTGCTGCCGCGCTACCTGGCCGCCGGCCTGCAACGCATCGACGAGATGCGCTGCTACGCCGGCGGCCTGGGGGCGCTTTCCGCCAGCGCCGCCGAGGACTTCCTGCTCAGCCTCGACCCGGCCTACGGTTTCGGGCGGGCCCGCCAGGCCTGGTGCGACGGGCGCGCAGTGGCCTGGAGCGGTGCGCCCGTCGAGGCGTTGCGGCGCCCATGGAGCGGCAACCGCGACTTGCTGGCCACGGCCTACCTGGGCGCGGAGGGGCAGCGGCTGTTCGCCTCGCTGGGCGTGGCCCGCGGCAGTGCCTTCAATCTGTTCGAGGACGGCCAGTTGCTGGCCTGCCTGCGGCGCATCCAGGGGCGCGGAGCGGCGGAAAGCGACAGGGCCGGGAGGGTTGCCGAACTGGTCGCCGCCAGCCGCCTGGACGCCGCCGGGCGCACGCCCTACCAGTTGCTGGCCGTGGAGCTGAGCGGCTGCAGCGGCGGGCGCGAGGTGCAGCGCAGCGCCTGGTTGCGCGCTGGTGACGGCTCGCGCCTGACGGCGGCCATGGCGGCCTTCGCCGTGGAGTGCCTGGAGCGATTGCCTCCCGGGCTGCATTTCGCCGCCGAGGTATTGCCGCCAAGTAGCTGCCTGGAGCGCTTGCAGGCCTGGCTGCCCGAGCTGCGCCTGGGCCTGGGCGAGGCCGCCGCGGAGCGCGGCCAGGCAGTGGAGGGCGCATTGTGAGAGGGATGCCGGAAAGTCCCTGGCTGCGCCGCTTTTCTGGATTGCTGAGCCCCGGCTTCCGCCTGCTGTGCCTGCCCCATGCCGGCGGCAGCGCGAGCTTCTTCCGCGACTGGCGCAAGCACCTGGAGCCGGACGTGGAACTGCTGGCCGTCCAGTACCCGGGGCGGGAAGAGCGCTACGGCGAGGCGCCGGCGGCCAGCCTGGAGGCTATGGCCGCCTGCATCGCCGAGGCCTGCGCCGGCCTCGACGAGCGTCCGCTGGCGTTGTTCGGCCACAGCATGGGGGCAGCCGTGGCCTACGAGGTCGCCCTGGCCCTGCAGGGGCGCGGGCGGGCGCCCCTGCACCTGTTCGTCTCCGCGCACCCGCCGCCCCATCGCCAGCGTGGCGGCAGCCTGCACCGGCAGGCGGACGCGGCGCTGCTGGCGGACGTGCGCCGGCAGTCCGACGGCCTGCCCTGGGCACTGGACGAGCCGGCCGTGCGCGAGCTGTTCCTGCCGGCATTGCGGGCGGACTACCGGCTGATCGAGCGCTACCGGCGCGAGCGCGTCGAGCCGCTGGATTGCCCTGTCTCGCTGCTGCTGGGGGAGGACGACGACGAAGTGAACGATGACGAGGCCCTGGCCTGGGCCGCCGCCAGCCGCTGTGGGCTGGATGTGCGGCATTTCGCCGGCGGCCATTTCTACCTGCGCGCCCAGCGCCGCGTCGTGCTCGACCACCTCGGCGGCTGGCTCGCCAGTTACCGCGAGCCGGCCTGGCAACTGTGGCCCTGAGACCCTCGCAAGGAGCGAATGCAATGAAAACCCCGGAACAATGCGGCAGCCTCGACGACGTGCGCCTGGGCATCGACAGCCTCGACCGCGAGATCATCGCCGCCCTCGGGCGGCGCCTGGCCTACGTCAAGGCGGCGGCCCGCTTCAAGCCGGACGAGGCGAGCATCGCCGCGCCGCAGCGGGTCGCCGCGATGCTGCCCGAGCGCCGCGCCTGGGCCAGCGCCGCCGGGCTGGACCCGGCCTTCATCGGCCCGCTGTATGCGCAGATCATCCAGTGGAACATCGACCAGCAGGTGCGCCACTGGCGCCATCGGCACGGGCAGCAGGAGGACGGGCAGGCATGAGCACGGAGCCGTTCGACGAACTGCGGGCGAGCTTCAGCGCGGCCGCGAGCCAGGCCCGCGAGCAGGGCCGCCCGGTGCTGGCGGTGAGCAGCACGGCCTGCGCGGAACTCGACCCCGTCCGGCTGTTCGCCGCCAACCGCCAGGTGTTCGGCCAGAGCCTGCTGTGGCGGGCCGGGGAGGGCGCCGAAGCGATGGCCGGCTTCGGTTGCACCCAGGAGATCAGCCCGCCGCCGGCCGGGCGCTTCGCCGCCAGCGCCGAGGCCTGGCGCGAGCTGCTGGCGCGCACGAGCTGGCGCGGCGCCTGCCCGCCGCGCCTGTGCGGCGGCTTCGCCTTCGACGCCCGGGCGCCGGCTGCGCCGCACTGGCGCGCCTTCGCCAGCACCTCGCTGGTGCTGCCGCGCATCCTCTACCTGCGCCGGGCCGGGCGCTCTTTCCTGGCGTTCAGCCGCTGGCTGGAGCCGGGCGCCGACGTCGACGCCGCCGTCCGTGAGCTGCGCGCCGACTGGAGCACCTTGCTGGCGCGCTACCTCCACCGCCCGCGCTGCCCGGCAGCGCTGGAGGAGGCTGAGTCGAGCGAGGCGCTGGACGCCGGGGACTGGCAGGCGCGGGTGGCGGCGGCGGTGGCGCGCATCGTCCAGGGCGAGCTGCGCAAGGTGGTGCTGGCCCGCGAAGTGCGTCTGCACGCGGCGGGCGGCTTCCCCTGCGGGCAGGTCCTGGAGCGCCTGGCCCAGGCCGGCCCTTCGGCCTGCCTGTTCGCCTTCGACCGCGGCGGCAGCTGTTTCCTCGGGGCGACCCCGGAGCGCCTGCTGCGAGTCGCCGCGGGCGAGCTGGACACCGTGGCCCTGGCCGGCACCCTGGCGCGTGGCGCCACGCCCCAGGAGGACGCCCGCCTGGGCGCCGCGTTGCTCAACAGCGCCAAGGACCGCCACGAACATGCGCTGGTGGTCGAATGCCTGCGCGAGGCGCTGTCGCCCTATTGCGAGCGCCTGCACATCGAGGCGCAGCCGCGCCTGCACCGCCTGGCGCGGGTGCAGCACCTGCTGACGCCGGTGCGTGGGCAGCTGCGCCCGGGCGTGGACGTCCTCGACCTGGTCGCGGCCCTGCATCCCACGCCGGCGGTGGGTGGCCTGCCGCGGGAGGCGGCGCTGGAACACATCCGCCGCCACGAGGGCATGGAGCGCGGCTGGTACGCCGCGCCGGTGGGCTGGTTGGACGCCGCGGGTGACGCCGAATTCTGCGTGGCGCTGCGCTCGGCCCTGGTGCGCGGCGACACGGCGCACCTGTTCGCCGGCTGCGGAATAGTCGCGGCCTCCGAGCCGCAGGCCGAGTACCGGGAAACCTGCCTGAAGTTGCGCACCATGCAGGACGCGCTGGCGCCGCTGGCGCAGGCGCCTCAGCGCCGGCTGTCCTGATCGTGGCCGCGCCGGTACGCCCCCGGCTGCTGCCCGGTGCTCTTGTGGAAGGCGCGGGTGAAGGCCGCCACCGACTGGTAGCCGACCGCCGCGGCCACCTCGGCCACGCTCTGGTCGGCCTTGAGCAGGCGGCAGGCCTGGCCCATGCGCAGGGCCAGCAGCACCTGGCCGGGGGATTGCCCGCAGGTCTCGTTGAAGCGCTTGAAGAAGGCCGAACGCGACAGCCCGGCGCAGGCGGCCATGTCCTCCAGCGTCCAGGGCAGTTGCGGTTGCTCGATCATCCTTTCCAGCAGGCTGGCGAACTGCGGCTGCCGGGCCAGGGCCACCAGGCCGCCGAGGCCGGGGTTGTCCAGCACCTGCTGGCGCAGCACGTAGAGGAACAGCAGGTGGCTCAGGCGTTCCAGCAACTGCTGCGAGGGCGCCGGCTGGCGCGCGCATTCCTCCAGGATCAGTTCGAACAGGCTGCGCGCGGCGCGTTGCGAGGGTTCCTCGGCGCGCAGCACCAGGTAGGCGGGCAGCGCCTCGATGATCAGCGCCGAGAGCCCGGAGTGGAAGTGGAAGAAGCCGCAGACCAGGCCGACGCCGTCCTCGGCCTGCAGCTCCAGGGCGGTCATGGCCTGGCGCGGCTGGCAGGCGGCGGCCTCGGCGCTGGCGGCGTCGGACAGCCGGTAGGGCAGGTCGCGCAGCAGGAACACGGCATCGCCGCCCTCCAGGCGCACCGGCGCCTCGCCCTCTAGGTGCAGCCAGCAATGGCCCTGCACCACCAGGTGGAAGCTGGCCCGCGCCAGGCCCTGGGTGGAGGCGTGCCAGCCGCCGCAGTAGCGGCCCACGTGGAACAGGCTGGCATCCAGCTCCAGGCTGTCTAATAACCAATCGACAAGGGGGCTCGACGAAATCATCTAATGAAAAGACTCAGGAGCAAGTGATAGCGACTTTAGAATATTGAACGGTTTTCTTATTACCAACAGACTTTTTCGACACCTACCGCACACGGAGTCGAACCCATGTCCCGCCTGCCCATCCAGACCCTCGACAGCGCCCCGGAAGCGGCAAAGCCGTTCCTGCAGAACGCGCTGAAGAACTCCGGCTTCATTCCCAACCTGCTCGGCGTGCTGGCCAACGCCCCGGCCGCGCTGGAGACCTACGTCACCGTCTCCGGCCTCAACGGCAAGGCCGAGCTGGGCCTGGCCGAGCGCGAGGTGGTGCAGCTGATCGCCGCCACCACCCACGGCTGCGACTTCTGCGTGGCCGGGCACACCGCGGTGGCGGCCAACAAGGCCAGGCTGCCTGAGGAAGTGATAGCCGCCCTGCGCGAACAACGCGAACTGCCGGAGCCGCGTCTGGAAGCCCTGGCCGCCTTCGCCCGCGAGGCCATCGCCAGCCGTGGCGCGGTCAGCGACGCGGGGCTCGCGGCCTTCCGCGCCGCCGGCTTCAGCGACGGCAATGCCTTGGAAGTGCTGCTGGGCATCAGCCTGGCGACCCTCTGCAACTTCGCCAACGTACTGGCGCAAACGCCGCTGAACCCCGAGCTGGGCAAGTACCGCTGGGAAAAGGCCTGAGTTGCGCATGACCGGGCGGCGGCCCCGCGGCCGCCCGCCAAAAGGAGAGCGACCATGCTCGATTCGACCCTGAGCCACTGGCTCGACGCCCAGGCCGAGGCCCTCGACCTCGGCCATGCCGACCCGCAGTCGGTGCTGCCGAAACTCGCCAGCGCCGGGCTGTTCGGCATCGGCGTGCCCGAGGCGCGCGGCGGCGCCGGCGGCAGCCTGCTCGATGCGGTGGAGGCCATCGCCGCGGTGGCCGGCCATTCGCTGACCGCCGCCTTCGTCTTCTGGGGCCAGCGCGCCTTCATCGAATACCTGCTGCAGAGCCCCAACCAGGCGCTGGGCGAGCGCCTGCTCGGCGAGCTGCTGGATGGCCGCCTGGCCGGTGCCACCGGGTTGTCCAACGCCATGAAGTTCCTCTCCGGCATCGAGAGCCTGCAGGTGCGGGCCACCCCGGCCGACGACGGCTGGACCCTGGACGGCCGCCTGCCCTGGGTGACCAACCTGCGCAAGGGCCACTTCGTGGTGGCCGCGGCCATCGAGCGCGAGGGCGCGGCGCCGCTGGTGGCGGCCATCCCATCGGCCAGCGCCGGCCTTGCGCGCTCCGACGACCTGCAACTGCTCGGCCTGCAGTCGAGCAACACCGCCGCCCTGGATTTCGACGGCGTGGCGCTGCCCCGCGAGTGGCTGCTGCACGACGACGCCCGGCGCTACCTGCCGCAGGTGCGCCCGGCCTTCCTCGGCCTGCAGTGCGCCATGACCATCGGCCTCGCGCGCCGGGCCCTGGAAGCGGTGCGCGAGCACCTGGGCGGCAGCCGCTCGGTGCTGCGCGAGGAAGAGGAGCGCCTGCGCGGCGAACTGGACGGCCTGGTCGAGCGCCTGCGCGCGGGCCTGTCCAGCGGTGAGTTCAGCGCCGAGCCGGCGCGGCTGTTCCGCATCCGCATCGGCCTGGCCGAAGGCGCCGCCGCGGCGGTGCAGCTGGAGCTGCAGGCCAGCGGCGGCAAGGCCTACCTCAGCCGCCACGGCGCGGCCTTCGCCCGGCGCTGGCGCGAGTCGGCCTTCGTGCCCATCGTCACGCCCAGCCTGGTGCAGTTGCGCACTGAGCTGCAGCGCCAGGAGGCGCGGGCATGAGCGAGGTGCTGCTGCAGGCCGCCGGCGTCGCCCTGGGCTACCCCGAGGGCAAGGGCTGGCGCAGCGTGCTGGAAGGCTTCGAGCTGAGCCTGGCGCCGGGGGAGGTGGTGTCCATCCTCGGCCCCAGCGGCGTCGGCAAGTCCAGCCTGCTGCGCGTGCTGGCCGGGTTGCAGAAGCCGGCGGCGGGCAGCGTGCGCCTGCTCGGCGAGGCCATCGATGGCCCGCACCCGCGCGTCGCCGTGGCCTTCCAGGACCCGAGCCTGCTGCCCTGGCTGAGCCTGGAGAAGAACGTCGCCTTCGGCCTGGACTTCGCCCGCCAGCCGAAGCTGGACAAGGCTACGCTGCACCAGCGCGTCGACCAGGCGATCGCCGCGGTCGGCCTGCAACACGCGCGCGGCTACCTGCCGGCGCAACTTTCCGGCGGCATGGCCCAGCGCGCCGCGCTGGCCCGCTGCCTGGCGCGCCAGCCGCAGGTGCTGCTGCTGGACGAACCCTTCGGCGCGCTGGACGAAGTGACCCGCGCCGACATGCAGCAACTGCTGCTGCAGGTGATCCACGAACGGCGCACCGCCGCCGTGCTCATCACCCACGACATCGACGAGGCCCTGCTGCTCTCCGAACGCATCCTGCTACTGGGCGACACCCCGGCGCGGACGTTGGGCGAATGGCGCATCGACCTGCCGCAACCCCGTGCGGAGCTGGTCGAGGAACTGGGCGCGCTGCGGGTCGAGATCCTCAAAACCCTACGGCGGGCGAGCCGATCCCACGCGAATTCCCACCCTGCGCCGGAGGCTGCCCATGTGCCTGGACGATCCCACTCATTCTCGACGTGACATTCTCAAACTCGCTGCGCTGCTCTCCGCGGCCGGCGCGCTGCCGCTGCTGACCAGCCTGCGCGCCCGCGCCGCCGCCGAGCCGGACGCCCCGGTGCGCATCGGCTACCTGCCGATCACCGACGCCACGCCGCTGCTGGTGGCCCACGCCAACGGCCTGTTCGAGGCCGAGGGCATCAAGGCCGAGCGCCCGGTGCTGCTGCGCAGCTGGGCGCAGGTGATCGAGGCGTTCATCTCCGGGCAGGTCAACGTCATCCACCTGCTGTCGCCGATGACCGTCTGGGCCCGCTACGGCAGCAAGGTGCCGGCCAAGGTGGTGGCCTGGAACCACGTCGGCGGCTCCGGCCTGACCGTGGCGCCGGACGTGACCGAGGTGAAGCAGCTGGGCGGGCGCACCCTGGCCATCCCGTTCTGGTACTCGATCCACAACGTGGTGCTGCAGCAACTGCTGCGCGACAACGGCCTGGCGGCGGTGAGCAAGCCGGCCGACGCGGCGCTGGCGGCCAACGAGGTCAACCTGGTGGTGCTGCCGCCCTCGGACATGCCGCCGGCCCTGGCCAGCGGGCGCATCGCCGGCTACATCGTCGCCGAGCCGTTCAACGCCCTGGCGGAGAACCTCAAGGTCGGGCGCATCCAGCGCTTCACCGGCGACGTCTGGCGCAACCACGCCTGCTGCGTGGTGTTCATGCACGAGCACGACCTGAACGGCCGCCCGGAGTGGTCGCAGAAGGTGGTCAACGCCATCGTCAAGGCCCAGCTGTGGACCCGCGACAACCGCGCCGAGGCGGCGAAGCTGCTGTCCAAGGACGGCGCCAACCGCTACACCCCGCACGCGCCGGAAGTGCTCGGCCGGGTGCTGGCCCCGGCACCCGGCGAGCGCGAGAAGTACCTGGCCGACGGCGCCATCCGCCATGCCGACTGGCACGAGGAGCGCATCGACTTCCAGCCGTACCCGTTCCCCAGCTACACCGAGGAACTGGTCAGGCGCCTGAAGGACACCCTGATCCAGGGCGACAAGGGCTTCCTCGCCGCGCTGGACCCGGCGCACACCGCGCAGGATCTGGTGGACGACCGCTTCGTGCGCAACGCTCTGGCCCAGGTCGGTGGCCTCGGCGCCTTCGGCCTGCCCGAGGGCTTCGCGCGCAGCGAGGAGATCACCACGTGACGGCGCCGGCACTCTCTGGCCGCCGCCACTGGCTGCTGGGCCTGGCCGGGCTGCTGGCGCTGCTGGGCCTGTGGTGGAGCGGCGTGCGCCTGTTCGGCGGCGACGGCCTGGGGCAGCTGTTCTCGCCCCAGGCCACCCTGGCCAGCCTGGGCGAGCTGCTGGGCCGCGCGGAGCTGTACCAGCACGTGCTGGTGAGCCTCAGGCGCGTGCTCCTCGGCCTGCTCCTGGCGCTGGCGGTGGGCGTGCCCCTGGGCCTGCTGGTGGGCGCCTCGCGCAATCTGGAGGCGGCCACCACGCCGGCCTTCCAGTTCCTGCGGATGATCTCGCCGCTGTCGTGGATGCCCATCGCGGTGATGCTGATGGGCGTGGGCGACCAGCCGATCTACTTCCTGCTGGCCTTCGCCGCGGTCTGGCCGATCCTGCTCAACACCGCCGCCGGCGTGCGCCAGCTCGACCCGCGCTGGCTGCAGCTCTCCCGCAGCCTCAGCGCCACGCCCTGGGAGACGCTGCGCAAGGTGATCCTGCCCGGCGTGCTCGGCCACGTGCTGACCGGCGTGCGCCTGGCCATCGGCATCCTCTGGATCGTCCTGGTGCCCTGCGAGATGCTCGGCGTCAGCGCCGGGCTGGGCTACTACATCCTCGACACCCGTGACCGCCTGGCCTACTCGGAACTGATGGCCATGGTCCTGCTGATCGGCGCCCTGGGCTTCGCCCTCGACGCCCTCGCGCGCAGCCTGTACCGCCGGCGGGCGGGCTAGGTCATGCATTTTCCCGGCACTGCGTCTATATACAGGCAATGAGCCGGCGCCATCGCGCCGGGCAGCCGAGGAGGGTGGGCCATGCGCATTCTGGTGGTCGGGGCGGGTTCCACGGGTGGTTTCTTCGGCGCGTGCCTGGCCCGGGCCGGGCGCGACGTGACCTTCCTGGTGCGCGCCGGGCGGGCGCACCAGTTGCAGCAGGAAGGGCTGCAGGTGTTCAGCCCCCATGGCGATTTCGTGCTGACGCCGCAACTGGTCGGCGCCGAGCACCTGGACGGGCCCTACGACCTCATCCTGCTGACGGTGAAGGCCTACGCCCTGGAGGCGGCGCTGCGCGACATCGCCCCGGCGGTGGGGCCGGGCACGATGATCCTGCCGGTGCTCAACGGCATGCACCAGGTCGACGCCATCGTCGATCACTTCGGCCGCGGGCCGCTGCTGGGCGGCGTGTGCAAGATCGCCAGCACCCTGGACGAGCGCGGCCGCATCGTCCAGTACGGCACCCTCAACGAGCTCTCCTACGGCGAGATGGACGGCGCCCGCAGCGAGCGCATCCTGCGCCTGGACGCACTGCTGCAGGACGCCGGCTTCGACGCCCGCCTGAGCCCCGACATCCACCGCGAGATGTGGGAGAAGTGGGTGCTGCTGGCCGCCCTGGGCGGCATCACTTGCCTGATGCGCGGCAACGTCGGCTCGGTGGTCGCCGCGCCCCAGGGCGAGGCCTTCGTCAACCGCCTGCTGGACGAGGTGGTGGCGGTGGTCCGCGCGGTGGGCCTGGAACCGCGCGATGCCTTCCTCGCCGAGGCGCGCCGGCAGCTGACCCTGCACGGCTCGCCGCAGACCTCGTCGATGTACCGCGACCTGGTCGGCGGCCGCCCGGTGGAAGCCGAGCAGATCATCGGCGACCTGCTCGGCCGCGGCCAGGCGGCCGGGCTGGACCTGCCGCTGCTGCAGGCGGCCTTCGTGCACCTGGCGGTGTACGAGCAGGGGATGGGCTGAGCGAGGTTGGAAGGACCAGTCGCTTCCTGAGTGCCTGCAGGAATAGGCCAGGCGTTGCAGGCAGCACTATAGCGGGGTGGCAATCGGATGGCCATTTCGATATCCGCCTGCTGGCCTCATCCGACGATCCTGAGTACTCCCCCCTGAGCGGACGGAGCGGTGCGCTTTGGGCCTGGCTATCCATCCATGGCGGCCATTGCCAGGGGCGGAGCCGGCAGATACTGGCAGCCGGATAACGCTGCTATTCATGCTCTCCACACGCCCTGGCACGAAGCGAGTCCGAGTCACTCATGGAATAACGGGCCATCGGACATCAGCACGAATGAGCGTTATCACACCAGAGTGAAATCCCCTCAGGACTCTCCAATAATCCGGGGCTTATGGAGGAAACCTCCTGTCAGTACTTTCAAGTGTCTTCCAATATCATGGGTTTATTGTTCCTTGTTGATATCTATAGCTGGCGGGCTGTTGAGATTTTTTGTTTCGCCTCCTTCCTGTTCGATCGGATAGTTGGAAAGTTCTCTATAGAGAATTACGTTGGTTTCCGTCGGGCGCTGATCTGGTTCTGTGCCTGGCTTAATCAAGAAAATCAACTGGAGACTGAAAACATGAAAAATCAAAACAGTGATGCTCTGGACGCCTCGGGGTTTAGTTGGCCGCCGCTTTCCTGGTCGCCTGCGCATGACGAGACGTCCATCTGAGTGCTGAATGTGAGGGAGGCGAAAGCCTCCCTCACTAGTGGAGGAGATGTGAGATGCATAGACAAAATGGAATTCTTGATCTATTCGACTCGAGTGAAGTCATCATCCTTAGCGACAACGAGACGTTTAATTCGCTGGTTTCCGAGCAGGGTTGGCCAACGGCAAATTTGGCTGAGTTATCGCGTGCTCCGCAATGCTCCGTGGTTTTTTCATTCAGTGATGCCGCAGCAATCCGTTCGCATGATTTGGCTGCACAGTATCCGGAGTCGCGGATGGTCTTTTGCGCTCTTCACGTCTTCGATGCTTCGCTGGAAACCGCCCTCTATTCCTTCGATCTCATGTGCGCCAGCGATTTCAAAAACGCATTGGAAAAACAATGCATTGCAGCGGAAATGATGGAAACCTCTTCTCGTTTGCGACTTTGTGGGCAGGGTGCCGATGGCTGGGTCGATCTGGACAGCTCGGTCAAGCCTTACGCGCTGCTCAAGAGTGTCGAGGGGCCCTTCGTTCATTCGGTAGCGGAGTTCTTCGAAGTGCACCACGCGCATTTGCATAGGAAGCAGGCCGCGCCCTTTTGGGTGAGTGGTGAGTTTTTGGTATCAGGCGTGCTTTCAGTCATGCGTCCGACGGGGCGACTCCCTTATGAAAACTCCACTCGTGACGTGGATGCATTCGTGCAGAAAGTGGCCGCCGCCAACTCGGTAAAAATGATCGTCACTGACAATAAGGTGACGTCATTTTGCATTGATGCCGAGGAACAAGTAGATTTCCTGCGAATTTTGGGTGGTGATCGTCAAGAGTTGGTAACAGAGTTTGCGATAGGTGTGAATGAAGCGATCGAGGAGAAAATCGACTATGCCAGAAACTCCCAGTTGAATGAGGGTATAGAGGGTATTCACCTGGCAATTGGTGACGGTGTTTCCGGATATCACATCGATTTTCTGTGCCCCTCGGTTGGTGTTGAAGTAGAAGGGTAAGTATTGGGGGCGGAATATGCACTTCGTTATGAGGTGCATATTCCGCCCGTTGAGCAGCTGGACTTGCAGGAAACTTGGCGACGTCCGCCGTAAAAGAGCAGGAAATGGTGACTTCGCTATTCTCGAAGTGAGATTCCTTCTCCCAGAATGGCCTCCCTTGTTTTCCTCATTAACTCAACTATGTCTGCTTCGGTCAGTGAACGTTCCGGGTGCCTGAACGAGAGGCGTACCCCCAGACTCATCGTTCCTGCTGGCAGGTTTTCCCCTTCATAGCGATCAAATAGGCGGATTTCTTCCAGCAGGGGCGCGCTAGACATCTTGATCAGTTGTTCCAGTATCCGATATTCGTAGCCTCTTGGCAGTAATACCGAAATGTCCCGTTCCGCGGCGGGGTGGCGCTGGAGACTTGAGAATGTCGATGGATTGCTTGGCAGGGGCAGATCGAGTTCCGCCAGATAGATTTCTTTTCGCCCAAGCCTGTCTTCCAGGCTCGGGTGGATTCGCCCCGCATGGCCAATGACCTTGCCACCGTAGCCTATGCTGGCCGTGATGCACGGGTGTAGACCAGGTACCGTCGCCGGGCGCCAGTCGAGGCTGATATTGGCGCTAGCGGCCAAGGATTGCAGGATTCCTTTCAACAAGAAGAAATCCACTTTCCTTCCAGGGAGCCAGGAAGGTGCCTCGAAATGGCCGCATACCAGCAGCCCGATCTTTTCTTTTTCCTGCTTGCCGAAGACATGGCCGATTTCGAATAGCATGAGGTCGGTTTGCTGGTGATTGTTCCTGGCCAACTCCAGCAACCCCGGCCATAAGCTGTTTCTCAGTACGGATTTTTCATTGCTGAGGGGTTTGGTGAGTGCTACGCGCATCCCCTCGGCATCGAATACCTGATGCTCCTGGGGGCTGATAAACGCGTAATTTATCACCTCCTGGAAACCCGAGGCGGCCATCCAGCCGCGAATCGCGCGATGAGTGCAGTCGTTGATTCCTGGCGTGAAGTCCAGCTTCGGCAGTGTTTCCGGGATGTGCTCATAACCAACGAGTCTGGCAATCTCTTCCACCAGATCTTCTTCGTGCTGTAGATCGAACCGCCAAGTGGGTGGGATAACCTCCCAGGTCCACTTTGCGGGCGAAATGACACACCCTAGGCTGCCCAACAGCCGCTGCTGAATCTCCTCTGGAACATCCAGGGCCGCTATCTGTAGAAGTCGGGAGGGACGGTAGTGGATTGGCGCGCGAATGACGTCCGTTCCTGTGTCCACCATGCATTCACTCCTGTTGCCGCCCGCCAGTTCCACGATCAGCGCTGCCGCGCGGGCCAATGCGATGGGAGCCAGATTCGGGTCGACCCCTCGCTCGAAGCGGTACTGGGCATCGCTACCCAACTTGTGTCTCCTGGCACATCTGCGGACGGCCTGCGCATCGTAGTTCGCCGCCTCCAGAAGCAGGGAGGTGGTGCTATCGTTGATTTTTCTCGACATGCCCACCACCACTCCCGCCAGGCCAATGACTTCATGGCGCCGAGAGGAGAGTTGGGCGCTTACCACCATATCGGATGAAGTGAGTTGAACGGTTGTGCCGTTTCCCAACTCCAGGCTCTCTTTGGGGGACGCCCGTCGAACGGCAATCGAGATCATGTCCTGCTTTCGGTCGTAGGCCTGGAGCGGCTGGCCCAACTCGAAGGTGACGTAGCGGGTGATGTCGCTGACGTTGTTCTCCGGTGCCAGGCCTAGGGCGACCAGGCGGCGTTGAAGCCAGATCGGGCTGGGGGCGGGCCTGACTTCGTCAATGCTTGAGGCGACGAGACGCTTGCAAAGCGCGTCGGTGTAGAGGCGTAACGGTTTTTGCGGCGCACTGGCTGGTGCGGGGGCTGGGTTCTTGTACGGGATTTGCAGTTTGGCGGCAAGATCGCGAGCGACGCCCAGGATACTCAGGGCGTCAGCGCGGTTGGGCGTGACTTCCAACTCGAATACGACCTCGGGAGGCCAGTCCAATTTCATGCCAGGCGACATATCGGCGCCGAACTTCAAGGTTTGTTTTCCAGTCTCCGGCAGCGCTACGTCCGCTGTCGTGCAGATCGACGCCAAGGTCGCGGGTGTTCTGCTTCCCGGCAAGTCCGGGGGCGGTGTCGTTACGGATTCGGGAGGAAGGAAGACGACGCCAACTCGGTCGCCCTCGGTGAGATCGGGCAAGTCGCTGAGAACTGTATGGGTTGTGTTTCCGTCCCGGAGTTTTACCGGCCTGGGTGTCAGATTTGGCGCCAGTGGCGCGAGCGTTTCCACTTCGACGACAACGGCTGTTCGGGGGAGGCCGGCGAGTTGGATGCTCCTCTCGACATTCAAGCCAATGCCACAAAGCAGTTCGGCAGTCTCGGCGGGAGAGGGCAGGCCTGGCACCCATTCGGCCAGCCAGGAATAGGGCACTTTCATACGGCTGTCCCCCGAACCTGGCGGAGGAAACGAGTGTCATTCTGATGGAAGTAGCGAATGTCTGGAATTCCATAGGCAATCATTGCAAGGCGTTCGATACCCAGGCCGAAGGCGAACCCGCTGACGTTTCGATAGCCGACGCCCTCTAGAACATTGGGATGCACCATCCCGCAACCGCCGAGTTCCAGCCATTCCTGCTGGCCGCTGCGAGGGTTGTGCCACCAGACTGAAAATTCGGCCCCGGGTTCTACGAAGGGAAAGTAGGAGGGTTGAAGGCGGGTTTTCGCGCTGTCACCAAACAGGGCTGTCGCTACGGCGTTGATGGCGCCCCGCAAGTCACTCATGCTGATGCCCTCGCCCACTACCAGAGCTTCCAATTGATGAAACTGGGCTTCATGGGTCTGGTCTACCGCCTCGTTGCGAAACACCTTGCCGGGGGAGACGACCCTGAAGGGTGGGGCGTGGGTCTCCATGTAGCGCACCTGGACCGAACTGGTGTGTGTTCTGAGCAGACGGCCGTCGTGAGTCCAGAACGTATCCTGGGTGTCTCTGGCGGGGTGGTCGTCGGGGAAGTTGAGCGATTTGAAGTTGTAGTGGTCGCTTTCCAGTTCCGGGCCCGCGATAACTTCGTATCCCAGCGACTGGAAGATATCCAGCAACCGGCCGATGGTGCGGGTTAGAGGGTGCAGGCCTCCACAGGAGAGCGCGGCACCAGGGAGGGTGACATCCACGGACTGGTCGTTCAGGGCTTGCAACCTGGCTGCCGTCGCTAGATTGTCCTTCTGGATTTCTATCGCACCTAGGCAGTTTCTCTTCAACTCATTGAGACCTGCGGCCACCGATGCTCGCTCTGCTTCGGGCAGCTCTTTGAGGCGACTGAGTTCTCTGGTAATTAACCCTGACTTTCCTAGGTATTTTACTCTGAGTGTGTTCAGTTCCTCGATTGTGCTGGCCTTGTGTATTTCCGCGAGAATGTTTTCTATCAAGGTTTTTTCTCCTTGTTTTCCTGATCGGTGCTGGCTGGCTATATCCAGCCGTGGCTGATCGCGTGGCTCAAGGCTTGTGCGCGAGAGGTGACTTGGAGTTTCTTGTAGATATTCGAGAAGTGAAACTTCACGGTGGGCTCCGAGATAGAAATCAGCTGTCCTATTTCCCATGCTGTTTTCCCCATGGCGGACCACTTCAGTACCTCGAGTTCGCGGTCGGATAAAGGACTGCCACGGGCGTGCAGGCATTCGACCAACGCGGTCCGAATGGCCGGAGCTAAGGCACTGATAACGTATTTGTCTGTATCATCCAGTTGGTGGCTTTCCGTCAGGACCGAACAGATGACTGCCGAGTTTGTCTTCGCTGACTTCTGACAGGGTGGGGGAAGGTAGATGAACTCATGGAGGGACTTTCCTTCGGCGCTGCCATGGCCGATTGACTCCGGGCCCGGCGGCTTTGCCGCTTTCCACCAACGCGAGGAAGGGCTTTTCATTAAAGGGATCAATGAGCGTGGAGTGATATTGGACGCATAGGGCGGATGGCTCTCTGCAATGCCGTCCGAGTGGCGGGCCGACTCTATCGACAAAATAAGTGCTGGCGTTTCGCCTCCGCTTATCTGGAGAATGCTTACCTGGACCACCTCAAGGGCCTGGCGCATCCAGATAATGGCCTTTTCGACTGCGTCTTTGTTCTTCTCGGTAACACAGGTGATGACATGATCGGTCAGTGCTTCTTGGTCTTCTGGGCTCAACCATATTTTTGTCGTCTGTTTTTCTTTCATGGCAATGTCCCTTGCTGTTGTGTCCGATAGCTTTCCTTTTTCCGGGTTACAGACTGCCTTGCGGCGCCCTCAATGAAGAATTGCGTCGTTTCAGATTGTGGCAGGTCGGCGGATTTTTCAATTGACGACTTGCCAGGTGATTATCCACTTCTTTGTACGAAAAGTATTAGGTGTGTGAATTTTCTGTTTGGTTCTAATGGATAGGGATTACTGGGTGTAACTTTTTGAGGAGTTTTTAGGGTTGACCGTGAAAGTTCCTGTCTTGGATTGCAGCGTTTACCTTTCGTGTCGAAGAATTTTCTTGCAAGGTTGTCTGAGCCAACAAAATCTTCAACCTGTGGCTGCGGCATCTAAAGCCTTCTGGCTCGGCAGACGGGCGCGCATCGGGTAAGGTGCGCGCTTGCCTTGTCGTCCGGGAGGGACCATGTCGTCAGACCCCGCGCAGCCGCGCCTGCGCCGCGCCGATAACGATTCCCGCCGCGCCGCCCAGGTCCTGGGCCTGTGCCTGCCCGGCGACGTGGTGCTCTACCTGTTGCTGCCCATGTACGCCGCCGACTTCGGCGTCAGCCTGGCCCAGGCGGGCATCCTGCTGGCGGCCAACCGCCTGGTGCGCATCGTCGGCTACGGCTGGGTGGTGCGCTTCTACGCCCGCCACGGCGACCGCGCCACCTGCAGCCTGGCGGCCTGCGCCTCGGCGTTGTGCGCGCTGGGGTATGCGACGCTCTCCGGCGTCACCGCGCTGCTGGTGCTGCGCCTGATGTGGGGCCTGAGCTACGCCAGCTTCAACCTCAGCACCCAGACCCTGGCCACCGCCGAGGCCCAGGGCGCCGCGCGCCGCGCCGGGCGTTCGCGGGCGACCATTTCCATCGGGCCAATGCTGGCGCTGCCGCTGGCGGCGCTCATGGCCCAGGCCTGGGGGCCGCGCAGCGTGTTCTTCGTGCTCTTCGCCAGCGCGTTGCTGGGCCTGTGGCGGGCGCGCTCGCTGCCGGCCCGGGGGCACGACCTGCATACCCCGAGCGGGCGCCGCCTGCGCCTGCCGGACAGCATCGCCACCTGGTCCTTCATCGAGGGCGTGACCCTCGACGGCCTGTTCATCTTCGGCCTGTCGCTGTACGCGGAAAGCCACCTGGGCGGCACCGGCGTGCTGGTGGCGGGCATCCTGATGGCGGTGCGCTACCTCAGCGAGATGCTCTTCAGCCCCTTCGGCGGCCGCCTGGCCGACCACTTCGGCGCGCTGCGCATGCTGGTGACGCTGTCCCTGGCGACTTCGGCGGCGCTGCTGGTCTTCGGCAGCCACTGGCTGTTCGTCGGCGCCTTCCTGGTCCTGCTGCTGCGCGCCCTGCAGCTGCCGCTGGTGATGACCCTGGTGGCCCAGCGCAACCCGCAGAACCGCATCCAGGCCCTGGCCGGCAACGCCGTCTGGCGCGACATAGGCGCGGGCCTGGGGCCTATGCTGGCCGGCGTGCTGCTGCCGCTGGTGCCGGCCTTCTGGGCCTACGCCGGCGCCGCGGCGGTGCTGGCGCTCAGCGCGCTGGGGTGTGCCTGGCGGCGTTGAGCGTGTGGGTTCGATCGCGGACGGAGTCCGCTCCTACCCCTCCGGCAAACACAATGCCCGTAGGATGGTGTTGAGCGAAGCGATACCCATCGCCATGACCGCATGGGTTTCGCAAGCTCAACCCATCCTACGAAGAGCGCCCCGGCGCGGCCTGTAGGAGCGCGCCCTGCGCGCGATTCGCGGGCAGGGCCCGCTCCCAGGGAATGGTGCGGGCGGGGCGGCGTAGGAGCGGATCTCGTCCGCGATGCTCTAAGGGCTGGCTTCGATATTGACCGTGGCGGTCATGCCGGCGCTGAGGTGGATGTCCTTCGGCACCTCCAGCAGTTCGATGCGCACCGGGATGCGCTGGGCCAGGCGCACCCAGTTGAAGGTCGGCTCGACGTTGGCCAGCAGCTGGGTGTCGGGCAGGGCGTTGCGGTCGGTGATGCCGCTGCTGATGCTCTGCACCCGGCCCTTGAGCACGCGTTCGCCGCTCATCAGCGTCACCCGCGCGGGCTGGCCGACGTGGATGCCGGGCAGCTTGGTTTCCTCGAAGTAGGCGGTGACGTAGAACGAGCCCTGGTCCACCAGGGCCATGGCGGCCTGGCCGGTCTGCGCGTAGTTGCCCTGGGCCAGGCGCAGGTTGGTCACCTGGCCGTCGCGCGGGGCGCGCACCTCGCTGCGCTGCAGGTTGATCTCGGCCAGGCGCGCCGCGGCCAGGGCTTCCTGGTACTGGCTGTTGGCGATGTTGGCGTTGAGCTGCGCGGTCTCGCGGTCCTCGGCGCTGATCGCCGCGCTGGTCAGGCGCTTGCGGCGGTTGGCTTCGCTCTGCCGCAGCAGGTATTCCTGCTTGCGCGTCTCGGCCAGGGCGCGGGCCTGGTCGAGGTTGGCCTGGTAGCGGTCGCGGTCGATGCGCATCAACAGGTCGCCGGCCTTGACCTTCTGGTTGTCGACGATGGGCAGCTCGGTGACCCAGCCGGACACGTCCGGGGCGATCACCACCACGTCGGCGCGCACCCGGGCGTCCCGCGTCCAGGGCGAGAGCATGTAGTAGCGCCACAGCCAGAGCCCCGCCAGCACGGCGGCGGCGACCACCAGCAGGGTGGTCAGCACTCGCAGGAAGCCTCGCACGCAACGCTCCTCGTTATCCGTTGACGACGCCGGCGCACCAGGTGACGGCGGCCAGCAGCAGGGTGAACAGGGCGCAGTCGAACAGCGCCTCGTGCCAGATCCAGCGCCCCGCCGGCGTGGCCTGCAGCAGCTTGCGCAGCGCGATGGTCAGGGCCAGGGCGAGCAGCGCGTAGAGGAACATCGGGCTGACGTAGACGCCGCCCAGGGGCTGTTCAACCAGGGCCATGCTCGTCCTCCAGGCGGCACCAGGCGCGCCAGGTGTTGCTCAGCTGGCGCAGCGCGGCGCGGGCCAGGCGGTTGTTCTCGGCCAGGTGGCCGGGGTCGCTGCGCAGGGCGGCGTCCAGTTCGTTGCAGAGTTCGTCCAGGCGCGCCTCGCGCCCCGGGGCCGGGCCGGTCTGGAACAGGTCGCCCAGGTTGTCGAGGAAGGCCTGCCGGCGCTTGCGCAGCACGCCGCGGGCGCCGGCCAGGCAGTGGCGCAGGTGCAGCAGCTCGCTGCCCATGTCCAGCGCCAGCAGGCCGTCGAGCCAGCGCCGCTGCATGGCCTGGGGCAGCAGCGCGTAGTGCCGCGCCAGGCGGATCAGGCGGTCGGCCATGCGCCCGCCGAACCAGCTTTCCGCCTGCTCCAGCGGGTAGCGGGTGAGGCGCCCCAGGTCCAGCGCCATGGCCTGGCCCAGGCGGCGGATCACCCAGTCCGGCGGCAACGCCAGCAGGCGGAACACCATGGCGGCGAAGCCCACGCCGATGACCGTGGCCTGGGCCGAGTTGAGCAGGCTGGCGAAGTCGTAGTGCATGTCGTTGCGCGGCGCGATGAAGGTGATGAACTGGATGGCGAAGGTGGTGGCGGTGCCGATCAGCGCCGGCGGCCCGGCCATGCCCAGTGCGGCGAAGAACAGCGGCACGCCCAGGGCCATGCACAGCAGGGGGAAGCCGTTCCACTGCGGCAGCAGCCACTGGTCCACCACTATGGCGGCCAGCAGCGCGTAGAGGATGCCGCGCAGGAAGCTCATGCTCAGCTCCACGGCGTTGTCGCGGTTGGCGAACAGGCTGCAGAGGATGCCGGCCATGAGCATGCCGCCCACCGCCGCCGGCCAGGCGCTGGCCAGCCAGAAGGCGGCGATGCCCAGCAGCGCCAGGGCGCTGCGCAGGCCGTAGAACAGCGCCATCAGCCAGTCGCGGTGCCAGGACAGGCCGCTGCTGGCATCACCGCTGAACTCGCCGCTGGCCACCCCGGCGGCGGCCTTTTCGGCGGCTTCGACCTTGATCAGCAACACCGCGCAGCGCGCCAGGCAATAGCGCAGGTCGTTGTCCAGGGCCTCGTCGGCGCTGGCCTGCAGCAGGCGGTCGCGCAGCGCCTGCAACTGTTCGGGGGCGTGGCGCGGCAGCAGTGCTAGCAACTCGTCGAGCCAGGGTTGCAATTGCGCTTGCGCTTCGGGCGAGAGCACCTGCCGCTGGCGCGATGCCCCGCGGGCGGTGCGCAGCAGGCTCAGCACGTCGCGCGACAGGGTGCGCAAGGCCAACGCGCGACGCTGGCCCTGGTGCCCTTCGAACCAGGCGTGGTCGCGCTGGGCGTCGGCGGCGACGATCCGGCCGAGCAACTGGAGGATGCCCTCCGGCTCGCGGGCCTGGCCGCGCAGCGCGTTGGCCGCCGCCTGCAGAGCGGCGTCCAGGGTTTCGCGGGCGACCCGCGCGAGGTTTTCCTCGACCCGCTGCGGCCACAGGGTGGCGCTGACCACCGAGGCGCAGACGATGCCCAGGCAGATTTCCGTGCAGCGCGCCACGGCCTGGTCGAACACCTGCAACGGCACGTTGATCGCCGGCAGGGCGATGATCGCCACCGTGTAGCCGGACAGCACGAAGGCGTAGGAGACGTGGTTGCGCAGCAGGGTCGAAGCGGCGGTGCACAGGCCCATCCACAGTGCCACCACCAGCAGGAACAGCCAGGGCGTCTGGGCGAACAGGGCCATGATGAGCACCGCCATGCTGGTCCCGACCAGGGTGCCGAGCAGGCGGAACAGGCCCTTGGCGACGACCATCCCGGACAACGGCTGGGACACGATGAACACCGTCATCAGCGCCCATTGCGGCTGTTCCAGGTCCAGGCGGAAGGACAGCCAGAGGGCGATGCCGCCGGCCAGCAGGGTCTTGCCGGCGAAGCGCAGGGCAGGGCCGCTGGGGGCGATGAAGGCGGTCAGGGCAGGGCTGGCTAACACGGCGTCGACAGGCTCCGGCTGAGGCTTGCGGCCCGCTCAGGTGGCGCGCATCAAGGGCGCGCGGCCCCGTTATCGGGAAGCATAGTCGATGGGGGCGGTTCGCTTTGGGGCATGGGGGTTAGAGGGAAGGAGGTTGGCAGTGGAGTGCGGGTGGCGTCCGTTGCCCTCACCCCAGCCCTCTCCCGGAGGGAGAGGGGGCCGTTTGGAGCGGGGGGTGAGTTCGGAGTTGTCCTGTACTCCTCACTCCCCCCGCCATTCCCGCGAACGCGGGACGCGGCTCCATCACCAACAGCGCTTGCGCTGGCCCGAAGGGAAATAACCCAGTGCTTTGCACGTGGGTTCAGGGAATTTGGTGATTGCGCTTCACGCTGAACGGTTCCCTCTCCCGCTTGCGGGGGAGGGTTAGGGTGGGGGAGCGGAGTAGAGGTTTGGCAGTGGAGTGTCGGCGGAGCCCGTTGCCCTCACCCCAGCCCTCTCCCGGAGGGAGAGGGGGCCGTTCGGAGTGGTTGGCGAAGACGGAGTTGTCCTGGGACCCCTGTGCGCCCTGCGCGCGATTCGCAGGCCGCACCGGGGGCTCGCTCCTACGAAAAGCGTTGATAGCCGGCGGCGCGGGTCACAGCAGCAGCGTTCGGATGTCCCCCAGCAGTTCGCCCAGGCGTTTGGTGAAGCGCGCCGCGGCGGCGCCGTTGATCACCCGGTGGTCGTAGGACAGCGACAGCGGCAGCATCAGCCGCGGCTGGAAGGCCTTGCCGTCCCACACCGGCTGCATAGTCGCCTTGCTCACGCCCAGGATCGCCACTTCCGGCGCATTGACGATCGGCGTGAAGCCGGTGCCGCCGATGTGGCCGAGGCTGGAGATGGTGAAGCAGGCGCCCTGCATGGCGTCGGCCGAGAGCTTCTTGGTGCGCGCCTTTTCCGCCAGTTCGGCGGCTTCGGCGGCCAACTGCAGCAGGCTCTTGCGGTCGACGTCGCGGATCACCGGCACCAGCAGGCCGTCCGGGGTGTCCACGGCGAAGCCGAGGTGCACGTACTTCTTGCGGATCAGCGCCTTGCCGCTGGGGGCCAGGGAGCTGTTGAAGTCCGGCAGTTCCTTCAGCAGGTGCGCGCAGGCCTTGAGCAGGATCGGCAGGATGGTCAGCTTGGTGCCGGCCTTTTCCGCCACCGCCTTCTGCGCCACGCGGAAGGCTTCCACCTCGGTGATGTCGGCCGACTCGAACTGGGTCACGTGGGGCACGTTCAGCCAGCTGCGGTGCAGGTTGGCGGCGCCGACCTGCATCAGGCGGGTCATGGCCACTTCTTCCACTTCGCCGAACTTGCTGAAGTCCACTTCCGGGATCGGCGGGATGCCCGCGCCGCCGGCGCCTGCCACCGCGCCTTTCGGCCGTTGCAACTGCTGCTTGACGAACAGTTGCACGTCTTCCTTGAGGATGCGGCCTTTCGGGCCGGTGGCCTGCACTTCGGCCAGCTCGACGCCGAACTCGCGGGCCAGCATGCGCACGGCGGGGCCGGCATGGACCTTGGTGCCGTCGCGGCTGGGTGCGCCCACCGGTGGCGGCGCCTCTGTCTTCGCCGGCGCGGCGGCGGGCTTGGCTTCCGGCGCAGGTGCTTTCGTCGCTACCGGTGCCGAGGGTGCTGCTGCCGGGGCCGCATCGCCCTCGGCCTCCAGTTCGAGGATTTCATCGCCTTCCTTCAGGGTGTCGCCGAGCTTCACCTTGAGGGCCTTGACCACGCCGGCGGTGGGCGAGGGGATCTCCATGCTGGCCTTGTCGGATTCCAGTGTCAGCAAGCTCTGGTCGGCCTCGATGCGCTCGCCCACCTTGACCATCAGCTCGATGATCTCGCCCTGGCCGTTGCCGATGTCCGGCACGCGCACCGTCCGCACGCCGCCACCGCCGCTGGCCCGGGGCGCCGGCTCGGGCGCTGCGGCCGGTGCCGCCTTGGGTTCCTCGGCGGCCGGGGCGGGTGCCTCGGCCTGGGTTTCAGTGGCGCCACCCTCGGCCTCCAGTTCGAGGATTTCGTCGCCTTCCTTCAGGGTGTCGCCCACTTTGACCTTGATGCTTTTCACCACCCCGGCCTTGGGCGCGGGGATTTCCATGCTGGCCTTGTCGGATTCGAGGGTCAGCAGGCTCTGCTCGGCCTCGATCTTGTCGCCGACCTTGACCAGCAACTCGATGACTTCACCCTGGCCGTTGCCGATGTCGGGTACGCGGATCAGCTCACTCACAATGCTTCTCCTCAGCAGTCCAGGGGGTTGCGCTTGTTCGGGTCGAGGCCGAGCTTGACGATGGTCTCGGCGACCACCTTGGGCTCGATGTCGCCGCGGTCGGCCAGGGACTCCAGCGCGGCCAGGACGATCCAGCGGCGGTCCACCTCGAAGAAGTCGCGCAGCTTGCGGCGGCTGTCGCTGCGGCCGAAGCCGTCGGTGCCCAGCACCTTGTATTCCTTGCCCGGCACCCACTGGCGGATCTGCTCGGCGTACAGCTTCATGTAGTCGGTGGAGGCGATGACCGGGCCCTTGCGGCCTTCCAGGCATTGCTCGACGTAGCTCAACCTGGGCTTCTGCTCCGGGTGCAGGCGGTTCCAGCGTTCGGTGGCCAGGCCGTCGCGGCGCAGCTCGTTGAAGCTGGGCACCGACCAGACGTCGGCGCCGATGCCGAAGTCCTCGCGCAAAATCTTCGCCGCGGCTTCCACCTCCCGCAGGATAGTGCCCGAGCCCAGCAGCTGCACGTGGTGGGCGGCGCCCTTCCTGTCCTCCTCCAGCAGGTACATGCCGCGGATGATGCCTTCCTCCGCGCCGGCGGGCATCGCCGGGTGCGGGTAGTTCTCGTTCATCACGGTGATGTAGTAGAAGATGTTTTCCTGCTCCTGCAGCATGCGCCGCGCGCCGTCGTGGATGATCACCGCCAGCTCGTAGGCGTAGGTCGGGTCGTAGGTGCGGATGTTCGGGATCACCGAGGCGAGCACGTGGCTCTGGCCGTCCTCGTGCTGCAGGCCTTCGCCGTTCAGGGTGGTGCGCCCGGCGGTGCCGCCGAGCAGGAAGCCGCGGACCATGGCGTCGCCGGCGGCCCAGGCCAGGTCGCCGATGCGCTGGAAGCCGAACATCGAATAGAAGATGTAGAACGGCAGCATCGGCTGGCGGTAGTTGCTGTAGGCATTGCCGGCGGCGATGAACGAGGACATGGCGCCGGCCTCGGTGATGCCTTCCTCGAGTATCTGGCCCTTCTTGTCCTCGCGGTAGAACATCAGCTGTTCCCTGTCGACCGGCTCGTACAGCTGGCCCACCGAGGAATAGATGCCGAGCTGGCGGAACATGCCCTCCATGCCGAAGGTGCGCGCCTCGTCGGGGATGATGGGGACGATGCGGGGGCCCATTTCCTTGTCCTTGAGCAGCTGCGAGATGATCCGCACGAAGGCCATGGTGGTGGAGATTTCGCGGTCGCCGGTACTGTCGAGCAGGGCCTTGAGGGTGTCCAGCGGCGGCACCGGCACGCTGAAGGCGTTGCCCGGGCGGTGCGGCACCGAGCCGCCCAGCTCGGCACGGCGCTCGGCCAGGTACCTGGCCTCGGCGCTGCCGGGCTCGGGTTTGTAGAAGGGCACTTTCTCAAGGTCCGCATCGCGGATCGGGATGTTGAAGCGGTCGCGGAAGGCGCGCAGGCTGGCCACGTCTATCTCGTGGATGTTGTGGGCGATGTTCTTCGCCTCGCCGGTGCCGGTGCCGTAGCCCTTGATGGTCTTGGCCAGGATCACGCTCGGCTGGCCCTTGTGGTTCACCGCCGCGTGGTAGGCCGCATAGACCTTGTAGGGGTCGTGGCCGCCGCGGTTGAGGTTCCAGATTTCCTCGTCGGAGAGGTCCTTGACCATCTCCAGCAGCTCCGGGCGGGTGCCGAAGAAGTGCTCGCGCACGTAGGCGCCGTCCTTGGCCTTGTAGTTCTGGTAGTCGCCATCCACCGCCTCGTCCATCCGCGCTTGCAGCAGGCCGGCGGTGTCCTTGGCGAACAGCGGGTCCCAGAGACGGCCCCAGATGACCTTGATGACGTTCCAGCTGGCGCCGCGGAACACGCCTTCCAGTTCCTGGATGATCTTGCCGTTGCCGCGAACCGGGCCGTCGAGGCGCTGCAGGTTGCAGTTGACCACGAAGATCAGGTTGTCCAGCTTCTCGCGCCCGGCCAGGGAGATGGCGCCGAGGGACTCGGGCTCGTCGGTCTCGCCGTCGCCGAGGAAGCACCACACGCGCTGCTGGCCCGGGGGGATGAAGCCGCGGCTTTCCAGGTACTTCATGAAGCGCGCCTGGTAGATCGCCTGGATCGGCCCCAGGCCCATGGACACGGTGGGGAACTGCCAGAAGTCCGGCATCAGCCAGGGGTGCGGGTAGGACGACAGGCCGTGGCCGTCCACCTCCTGGCGGAAGTTCTCCAGCTGTTCCTCGCTCAGGCGCCCCTCGATGAAGGCGCGGGCGTAGATGCCGGGGGAGGCGTGGCCCTGGAAGTAGATGAGGTCGCCGCCGTGTTCCTCGGTGGGGGCGCGGAAGAAGTAGTTGAAGCCGATGTCGTAGAGCGTCGCCGAGGACGCGAAGGTGGAGATGTGCCCACCCAGGGACGGGTCCTTGTGGTTGGCGCGCATCACCATGGCCAGGGCGTTCCAGCGCACCAGCGAGCGGATGCGCCGTTCCATGAACAGGTCGCCGGGCATGCGTGCTTCGTGGGTCACCGGGATGGTGTTGCGGTACGGGGTGGTGATGGCGTAGGGCAACTGGGTGCCGGTGCGGCTGGCCAGCTCGCCCATGCGCGTCATCAGGTAGTGGGCGCGCTCTTCGCCTTCGCGGTCGAGCACCGACTCCAGGGCGTCCAGCCACTCCTGGGTTTCAACGGGATCGATATCGTGCATTGCGGAATACCTTGCCGGTTGCGATAGGTCCACGCTTGTTCAGCGCCCCGGGCAATCCCCCGGCCGAAGGGGCCGGAAAGCCGCTGGACCAATCGCCGGCAGGGCCGACGTCCCGGCTTGCGGGAGGCTGCTGGTCGCTGCGAAAGAAACCCGGGTGGTCGCTATAGCCTAGCTGGCAAGACGCGGGGCGCCACCGGCAATAAGTCGCAGAAGGCCCTTCAGGGCGCGCCCGGCGCTTCGTCGCGCAGCGCCAGGCTCAGCTCCTGCAGGCGCTGTTGCAGGGCCTGCAATTGCCGGGACTGCTCGCGGCCGTGCTGTTCCAGGCGCGCCAGTTCCTCGCCCTGGACCAGGTTGCGCTGCTCCAGCACCGAGCGGGCGCCTTCGGCCTGGGCCCGCTCCTGGCGCAGGGCTTCCATCGCCAGGGCGTGGCGGGCCAGTTGTTGCTGCTGTTCCTGCTGCTGGTCGCGCAGCAGGCGGGCCTCGGTGAGCAGGCGCTCGTTGTCGCGGTTCAGCCGCGTCAGCTCGTCCTGGCGCGCGGTCAGGTGCTGCTGCGACTGGCGCAGTTCTTCCGTCAGCTGCTGCAGCTGGGCCTGGTGCTGGCGTTGCTCCTGTTCCCGCTGTTCCTTCGTGGCCTGGCGCTGCTGCTCCAGGGCGAAGCGGGCGTGGTTGTGCTTTTCCTCCAGCGAGGCGATCTGCGCGTCACGCTCGCGCAGGCGGGTTTCCAGGTCGCCGGCGGCCTGGCGCAGGCGCGCGCTGGTCAGCTCGCCCTGGTGCTTCTGCTGGCGCGTCTGTTCCAGCTGCTCGCGGGTTTCCCGCAGTTGCGCCTCCAGCGCCTGGTTCTGCGCCTGCAATTGCTCGATGCGCGCTTGGGCGTTACTGATCTGCTGCTGATAGTCCAGGCGCTCGCGGGACAGCCGGGCGCGGTCCTCGGCCACCGAGTCGCGGGCTTCCTGCTGCAGACGCTCGGCCAGCTGAGTGACCAGATTGCCCAGTTCCTCGCTGAGGGAGAGGGGATGCCCGGTCGTGCCGCCGGCTTCCGCCTCCAGTTCCTTCAGGTAGCGGTGGATGGTGGTCTTGGAACCGGTGTTGCCCAGCTCGACGCGCAGGGCATCGATGCTCGGGTTTTCCCCGCGGGCCAGTATGGCCATGCGTGCTTTCTGTACCAGTGCCTTGTTGATTCCGCCCCGTGCCATGGCCGCTCCAGTGATTTCGTACCGTACTACGTAGCATGTAATTACATACTAAAAATACGCGATGCGAAAGCGCCCAATGCGCCGCCCCTGAGGGCGGCGCGTAGGGGGTGGGATTCGAAGGTCGATGAGCTGAGTGGGGCGGACGTGGCGCCGGTTCAGCGCCGGCGGCTCACCAGGCAGACGGCGGCCAGTGCCCCGCAGGTGGCGGCGAGGATGAGCGCGACCTGCCAGGGATGCTCGCTGGCATAGTCGCCGCCGCGGCGCAGCGCGCGCCGGCCCTGGTAGGCCAGGCGGTCGCCGATGGCCTGGCAGTCGTCGCTCAGGTGGCGCAGGCGCGCCTTGAACGCGGGGATGTCCTTGGCGGCCAGCTCGCGGCCGCCATCGAGCAGCGCCGTCAGCTCGTCGACCAGGTTCTGCAGTTCGGCCACGCTGTCGTGGCGGCGGGAGGGAAACCATCGATGCGGGGTCATGGGGTTCTCCTGTGGTGTCTTCGGGCGGCCTGGCCCGGGGCGTTGCCCGGCGCCGTCCGCGGTTGATCGTCCTCAGTAGGTTTAGCCGGTTTCCTTCGGCAGAGGCCGGCGCCCGACGAGGGTTCGGGGATTCGGATGGCCGCGGCGCTCAGCCGGAACCATGGGCCTGGGCCAACTGGCGGGCCATCTGCAGGTGCAGGCGCAGCACCGCCAGGTTGTTCTGGGCGAATTGCCGCAGGTCCTCGTCCTCGGTCTGTTGCGCCGCTTCGCTGAACAACTGCAGCGCCTCTTCCTGGGCGCGGACCTGGCTGCTGGCGAAGGCCGCGTCGAAGTCGTCCTGGCGCGCCTCCAGGTCCTTCAGCCTGGCGCGGCTGGCCTCGTCGGGCCCATCCGCCAATTGCAGCCGGCGGCTTTCGGCCAGGGTCTTGAGCTGGACCTGGGCCTTGGTGTTGTCGTCGATGAGGTGGACGGCGAAGGTCTTCACGTCCGCCGAGCGGCTCTTGCTCAGCGCCAGCTTGGCCGCGCCCACATTGGCCAGGCTGGTGGCCGAGGCGCGGCTGACGAAATCCTGCACCCCGGTATCGGCCGCCAGCAGTGGTGCGGATACCAGCAGGGCGCCCCAGAGCAGGGCGCCGCGGAGGATACCAGTGCCTTTCATGTTCGATGCTCCTTACTCGTTGCGTTGCGTCTACATGGGTTGACGGGCGCAGGCGCCCCGGGGTTCCGGAGGCTTGCCGGGGAAATGCCGCGGGAAGGTGCCGGGCGGAGATTGCACGTGGAAAACAGGAAGCATTACCATTTGCTGATTCTTCGCGTTTATTCCTCCCATGCCCGCCAAACCCCCGCGCAAGCCTGGCCTCTTCGAACACTACGAGGAGCTCATCGGAGCCTGGACCCGCCGCCTGCGCAATCGGCACGAGGCGGAGGACCTGGCCCACGACACCTACCTGCGCCTGCTGGAAGCCCCGCAGGCCACGGTGGCGCAGCCGCGCGCCTACCTGCACCGCACGGCGCGCAACCTGGCCATCGACGCCTTCCGTCGCGAGCAGGCGCACACGCCGGTGGGCATGGAGCACCTGGACGAGCACGAAGCGCCCGACGGCGACCCGGAGACCACCATGCACGCGGTACAGCTGGCCAGTTCCATCGAGCGCGCCCTGGCCGAGCTGCCGGCCAATTGCCGCAAGGTATTCGTCTGGCAGAAGCTGGAGGGGCTGTCCCAGGCGGAAATCGCCGAGCGCCTGGGGCTGAGCAGGAACATGGTGGAAAAATATATGATCCGTACCCTGCGCCACCTCAGGGACCGCCTGGGCGACACACCGTGATGAAGGACCAGCCAGTGAAACCGAGCCCAAGCACCTCGCCGGGGAGCGCCCCATGGCGTTGACCGAACAACCGCGCGACGCCGCCGCCCGCTGGTTCGCGCGGGTGCAGGACGGCGCCCTGGACGCCGCCGAGCAGGCCGCCTTCGACAGCTGGCTGGCGACGCCGGAACACCGCCACGAATTCGAGCAGCTGCAGCGCCTGTGGGGCGCCGCCGACCTGATCCCGGCGCAGCGCCTGCGCGAACTGGCTGCCGACGAGCCGGTCGCCTTGCGTCCGCAAAAGGCCCGGCGGCGCTGGCCGGCGTTCGCCGCGGCGGCCTGCGTGGCCGGGCTGGCCGCCGGCGCCGCGCTGTTCAGCGGCTGGGGCCGCGACTACAGCGCCGAGTTCCACACCGCCCTGGGCGAGCGCCGCCAGGTGGAGCTGCCCGACGGCAGCCAGTTGGAGCTCAACGGCAATACCCGCCTGCAGGTGCGCTTCCACGACCTGCGCCGCGACGTGACCCTGGAGCGCGGCGAGGCCATGTTCAGCGTCGCCCATGCCGCCGACAGGCCCTTCGTGGTCGACGCCGGCCTGGGCGCGGTGACCGTCACCGGCACGCGCTTCGACGTGCGCCGCGACGCCGACGAGGTGCGGGTGGCGGTGGAGGAGGGCAAGGTACGGGTGGCCGGGCGTGAAGCGGCCAGCGCCGAGCAACTGCTGACCGCGGGCCTGGGCACGCACATCGACGCCCAGGGGCGGGTGGCGCCGGCCGCGGCCACCGACGTCGCCGCGCAGACCGCCTGGCGCGACGGGCGCCTGGTGTTCAACGGCGCGAGCCTGGCCGAAGTGGCCCGCGAGGTTTCCCGCTACCGCGCCCAGCCGCTGCGCGTCGGTAGCCCGGAAGTGGCGAAGATGCGCCTGACCAGCGTGTTCCGCGTGGACGACACCAACGCCTTGCTGATGGCGCTGCCGCACCTGCTGCCGGTCAAGGTGCGGACCTTGGTCGACGGCTCAAGCGAAATAATTCTCCGTTAGATTCAGGTTTTCATCGCCCTGTTTCGTCTTCCCCGGCAAAGGCTCGCAAGGCCCGTTTCCTGCGCGCCGCCATTGGGACCTCAAGGAACAGGAACATCGTGACCAACCCTCCGCTCCGCCGCTCCAACCGCACCGCCCGCTACCTGCTGCCGCTGGCCCTGAGCCTGGCCATCGCCGCCGCCATCGGCCAGGCCCAGGCCGCCCAGGTGGACATCCGCCCGATGCCGCTGAACGACGCGCTCAAGCAACTGGGCCAGCAGACCTCGCTGCAACTGTTCTTCACCCCCGACCTGGTGGAAGGCAAGCAGGCCCCGGCGGTCAGCGGCGAGCTGACCCCGGAACAGGCCCTGGAACGCCTGCTGCAGGGCAGCGGCCTGGACTACGAAGTGGTCGGCAACGGCATCGTCCTGCGCAAGCGCGCGGCCGGCGCCGACGAACCGCTGCAGATGGAATCTTCCGAGGTGAAGGTGGTCGGCGACTGGCTGGCCGACGCCCAGGAGCGCGACGTGCAGAACCACCCCGGCGCGCGCACCGTGGTGCGTCGCGAGGCCATGCAGGAGAAGGGCGTGGTCAGCGTGCGTGAAGCCTTGCGCGGGATTCCCGGCGTGCAGGTGCAGGACAGCAACGGCACCGGCGGCAGCGACGTCTCCCTCAACGTCGGCGTGCGCGGCCTGACCTCGCGCCTGTCGCCGCGCTCGACCATCCTCATCGACGGCGTGCCGGCCGCCGTGGCGCCCTACGGCCAGCCACAGCTGTCGATGTTCCCCGGCGTGGCCGGCAGCTACGACAGCATCGACGTGGTCCGCGGCGCCGGCTCCGTGCGCTACGGCCCGCAGAACGTCGGCGGGGTGATCAACTTCGTCACCCGCGCCATCCCCGAGAAGTTCTCCGGCGAAGTGGGCACCACCGTCGAGCACGCCGGCCACGGCGGCTGGAAGCAGATGCACAACGCCTTCATCGGCGGCACCGCGGACAACGGCATCGGCATGGCCCTGCTGTATTCCGGGGTGAAGGGCGACGGCTACCGCGACAGCAACAACCACAACGACATCGACGACGTCACCCTGAAGACCCACTGGGCGCCCACCGACGCCGACGACTTCGCCCTGAACCTGCACTACTACGATGGCACCGCCGACATGCCCGGCGGCCTGACCCAGGCGCAGTACGACCACGACCCCTACCAGTCGGTGCGCGACTACGACAACTTCCGCGGCCGCCGCAGCGACGGCTCGTTCAAGTGGACGCGCAAGATCGACGAGCTGACCCAGCTGGAAGTGCTGACCTACTACAGCGACAGCTTCCGCGGCAGCGACATCGCCAACCGCGACCTCAAGACCCTGGCGTCCTACCCGCGCGACTACCACACCTTCGGCTTCGAGCCGCGCGTCTCGCGAATCTTCTTCGTCGGCCCGACCACCCAGGAGGCGAGCATCGGCTACCGCTACCTGAAGGAAGACATGGAAGAGCGCGCCTCCCAGGTGGCCCTGGTGAACAACGTGCCGACGCCGCAACCCGGCGCCGACGGCCACATCTACCAGGACCGCACCGGCGGCACCGAGGCCAACTCGCTGTACATCGACGACAAGATCGACATCGGCAACTGGACGGTCACCCCCGGTATCCGCTTCGAGCGCATCTCCACCGACTGGCAGGACCGCCCGGTGCTGGACAACAAGGGCAAGCCGGTGCAGGCCAAGAGCCGCAGCAAGGACTACAACGAGCCGCTGCCGGCGCTGAGCGTGATGTACCACGTCTCCGACGCCTGGAAGCTGTTCGCCAACTACGAGACCTCCTTCGGCAGCCTGCAGTACTTCCAGCTCGGCCAGGGCGGCCGCGGCGACCAGACCGCCGACGGCCTGGAGCCGGAGAAGGCGCGCACCTACGAGATCGGCACGCGCTACGACGACGGCGCCTTCGGCGGCGAGGTGACGCTGTTCTACATCGACTTCGACGACGAGCTGCAGTACATCAGCAACGATGTGGGCTGGACCAACCTGGGCGCGACCAAGCACCAGGGCATCGAGACCTCCGCGCACTACGACCTGGCCGCGCTGGACCCGCGCCTGGAAGGCCTGACCGCCTACGGCACCCTGACCTACACCCGCGCCACCTACGAAGGCGAGATCCCCGGCTTCAAGGGCCGCGACCTGCCGTTCTACTCGCGCCAGGTAGCGACCCTGGGCCTGCGCTACGTGCGCGACCGCTGGACCTACAACGTCGACGCCTTCGCCCAGTCCGCCCAACGCGCCCCCGGCCCGAGCACCAATGCCGACGGCAGCTTCACCCACAACTACATCACCGAACCGACCGCCGACGGCCAGTACGGCGACATCCCCGGCTACGCCCTGTGGAACGCCCGTGTGGGCTACGACTTCGGCCCGCAACTGTCCAACCTCAAGCTCGGCGCGGGGGTGAAGAACCTCTTCGACAAGGAGAGCTTCACCCGCTCCAGCGACAACAACGCCGGCATCTACGTCGGCCAGCCGCGGACGTTCTTCGTGCAGGCCAGTGTGGGGTTCTGAGGGGACAGTTCGGCGTCAGCCGGAAACTCCGATGTTGCCGGCTGGCACGGTATTTCGCCTGAGCACGGAAGCCCCCTCTCCCTTCAGGGAGAGGGCTGGGGAGAGGGAACGGAGTTTGATCCGAGGTACGGTGTTTCTCCGGACGCCATGTTTCCCCCTCCCTAACCCTCCCCCGCAAGCGGGAGAGGGGACTGTCCGGTGTGAACAGGAAGTCCTGAGTCAGCCGGAAAGGTCTGCACCGCGCTCGCGTTCCGTAGGATGGGTTGAGTTTGCGAAACCCATGCTGTCATGGCGATGGGTATCGCTCCGCTCAACCCATCCTACGCCGGGGTTTCGGCTGGCACGGCTTCTCGTAGGAGCGCGCCCTGCGCGCGATTTCGCGGGCAGGGCCCGCTCCTACGCGCTGAACCGGCGAATCGCCTCCAGCACCGTATCGCGATCACCACGCAAGGGCTGCCTGCCCAGGTATTCGACGAACCGCGGATCATCCAGCAGCGCCAGGAAACGCCCACCATCCTCGGTCAGTCGCTCGCCATCGCTGGGAGTGCCGACCTCGTTGCCGTGGTAGATGCCCTCCAGCAACCCCAGGCGGCGCAACAGGTCGGTGAGGATCAGGGCGTTGGCGATGACCACGTCGGCATCCGGCGTTTCCGCGCCCAGGCGGCGGTGCAGTTCGGCGTGGTAGTGGCGGGCGATGGCCTCCACCGGGAAGGGCCCGCCGTCGGCGCGAAGGGCGCCGTCGAGCAGGCGCCGGGTCAGTTCCAGGTCGATCATGGCTTGGCCTCCGTCACTGCGCGCGGTCTCCTCGCATGGATATTTCAATGGTTCCGCAGCCGCCTTGAGCGGCGGGCCGGCCCTGCTCGTAGTAAAGCAGGCGCCAGGGCTGCCGTCAGCGCAGGTGCCGACAGCGCCAGGCTGCGCTAGGCTGGCGAACCGTCATCGCCCGAAGAACCCCCGCCATGCCGACGCCACCCGTGGAGTACCGCCTGACGACCCGCGACGCCGTGCTGGTGCGCCCCAGCCTGGCGCTCTGCGAGCCCTTGCGCCGGGCGCTGCAGGACAGCTACGCGGAGCACGCGCCCTTCCTCGACTGGGTGACCCCGCAGGTGAGCGCCGAGCAGGTGCTGCGCTCGCTCAAGGGCGCCATCGCCAACTACGCCGCGCCCTTGGCGGAGAAGCGCCTGTTCCTGCTGTCCGCCGACCGCGCCGAGGTGATCGGCTGCATCGGCCTGCAGCCGCGGGGCAGGGGAGAGAGCTACGTGATCGGCTACTGGGCCAGTTCGCACTTCGCCGGCCAGGGCTACCTGAGCGCGGCGCTGCGCGAAGTCTGCGGGCAGTTGCCGCGGGCCCGGCTGTACCTCACCACGTCCTCGGCCAACCCGCGCAGCCAGCGCCTGGCCGAGGCCGCCGGCTTCCGCCTGGTGCGCACCCTGCGCGGGGTGCGCAACGATGCCTGGCACGGCACCCAGGACACCCTCATCTACCGCCGCGAGCCACCGGCCTGACGCACGCAGGCGGCGAACAGCGGGTCCGGCAGGTAGGCCACGTTCAGGCGCAGCCAGGGGTTGGCCTGGCCGCGGTCGGTGCTGAAGATCGCGCCCGGCGCCAGGGCCAGGCCCTGGGGCAGCACGTCGCGGGTGAAGGCCTCGGCGTCGTCGATGTGTGGGAAGCGCGCCCACAGGTACAGGCTCTGCTGCGGGCGGCACAGCACTTCGGCGCCCAGCGCGTCCAGCACCGCGAGCCCGGCGTGGGTGGCGGCGGCGACCTGGGCCTGCAGGCGGGTGAGGTGGCGCAGGAAGTAGCCTTCGCCCAGCGCCACGTCCACCGTGCGCTCGCATAGCTCCGAGCAACTGGTGTGCAGCAGCATCTTCAGGTCCGCCAGCTCCTCGATGCGCTCGCGGCTGCCGGCGATGAAGCCGACCCGCAGCGAGGCCGAGATCGACTTGGAGAAGCTGCCGACGTAGAGCGTGCGGCGTAGCTGGTCGAGGGTGGCGACCTTGATCGCCGAGCTGGGCTTGAAGTCGGCCATGGCGTCGTCCTCCACCAGCAGCAGGTCGTGCTCGTCGGCCAGTTTCAGCAACTGGTGCGCCTTCACCGGCGAGATGTCCGAGCCGGTGGGGTTGTGCCCCACCGACTGCAGGAAGAACAGCTTCGGCCGCTCGCGGCGCAGCAGTTGCTCCAGCGCCTGCAGGTCCGGCCCGTCGGCCAGGCGCGGCACGCTGAGCATGCGCGCGCCCTGCAGTTGCAGCTTGCCGAACAGCGGGTAGTAGCCGGGGTTCTCCACCAGCACCGCGTCGCCGGGGGCGACGAAGCGCCGGACGATCAGGTCCAGCGCATGGTTGGCGCCGTGGGTGGTGAGGATCTGCCGTGGGTTGCCGTCGATGGCGTAGCCGGCCAGGCGGCGCACCAGGCTCTGGCGCAGGGCCGGGTTGCCCAGGCGGTTGCCGTAGCGGAACAGCGAATTGGCGTCGGTGCGCAGCACCTGGCGGGTGAAGCGGTCCAGGCGCATGTCCTGCAGCCAGGCCACCGGCGGGAAGCCTTCGCCCAGCGGCGCCCGGGCCGGCTCGTGGACGAACTGCTGGCGCATCATCCAGATGGTGTCCAGGGCGCGGGTGTAGGGCAGGGGTTCCTCGGCCTCGCTGCTGCGCGGGGCGCTGGCGCGGACGAAGAAGCCCTTGCCGTGGCGCGCCTCCACCAGGCCCTGGGCGGCCAGCAGCTCGTAGGCGGTGATCACGGTGTTCTTCGAATGGCCGTGCAGGCGCATGTATTCGCGCAGCGAGGGCAGGCGGTCGCCGCGCTGCAGCGCGCCTTCGCGGATCTGCCGGGCGAGGGACTGGGCGACCTGTTCGGCGAGGGTCTGGCGGGGCACGGCGGTCTCCGGGGTGTCATGGGTACAGTGTGGGTACTGTTGGGGCGAACTGTACCTTCATCGGCGGGACCAGTCATAGCACCTTGGGGCCTCGGGCGGCCCGGCGCCACCCGCACCCCACTCCACACAAGAATGACAATGGACACCCCGATGCTCATCGATTCCCGCCTTCCCGCATTCCGCAACCTGTCGCCACGCCAACGTCTCGACCACCTCGCAGCCCTGTTGCAGCTGCCCGAGCTGCAGCACCTGGCCACGCCCGGCGCACTGCCGCTGGAGGTGGCCGACGGCATGATCGAGAACGTGATCGGCACCTTCGAGCTGCCCTACGCGGTGGCCAGCAATTTCGTGGTCAACGGCCGCGAGCTGCTGGTGCCGATGGTGGTGGAGGAGCCGTCGATCGTCGCCGCCGCTTCCTACATGGCCAAGCTGGCCCGCGCCGGCGGCGGTTTCCAGACTTCCAGCAGCGCGCCGCTGATGCGCGCCCAGGTCCAGCTGGTGGGCCTGGGCGACCCGTTCAACGCGCGCCTGGCGCTGCTGCGGCACAAGGACGAGATCGTCGAGCTGGCCAACCGCAAGGACCAGCTGCTCAACAGCCTGGGCGGCGGCTGCCGCGACCTGGAAGTGCACTGCTTCGCCGACAGCCCGCGCGGGCCGATGCTGGTGGCGCACCTGATCGTCGACGTGCGCGACGCCATGGGCGCCAACACGGTGAACACCATGGCCGAGGCCGTGGCTCCGCTGATGGAGCGCATCACCGGCGGCCAGGCGCGCCTGCGCATCCTCTCCAACCTCGCCGACCTGCGCCTGGCCCGGGCCCAGGTCCGTATCGCCCCACAACAGTTGCAGTCGCCGGACTACAGCGGCGAAGCGGTGATCGAGGGCATCCTCGACGCCTACTGCTTCGCCGCCGTCGACCCCTACCGCGCGGCCACACACAACAAGGGCATCATGAACGGTATCGACCCCCTGATCGTCGCCACCGGCAACGACTGGCGCGCCGTGGAGGCGGGCGCCCACGCCTACGCCTGCCGCAGCGGCCACTACGGCTCGCTGAGCACCTGGGAGAAGGACGCCGAGGGACACCTGGTGGGCAGCATCGAGATGCCCATGCCGGTGGGCCTGGTCGGCGGCGCCACCCGCACCCATCCGCTGGCGCAACTGTCGCTGCGCATCCTCGCTGTGCGCAGCGCCCAGGAACTGGCCGAAATCGCCGTGGCCGTGGGCCTGGCGCAGAACCTCGGGGCCCTGCGCGCCCTGGCCTGCGAAGGCATCCAGCGCGGCCACATGGCCCTGCACGCGCGCAACATCGCCCTGGTGGCCGGCGCCCGCGGCGAGGAAGTGGACTGGCTGGCGCGGCGCCTGGTGGAAGCCGGCGACGTGCGCGCCGACCGCGCCGTGGAACTGCTGCGCGAAAGGCGCGGCGCATGAGCGGCTTCGTCAGGATCGTCGAGGTCGGCCCGCGCGACGGTCTGCAGAACGAGCCACAGGTGCTGCCGGTGGAGGCGCGCATCGATCTGGTCCGGCAACTGGCGGACGCCGGGCTGCGGCACATCGAGGCCGGTGCCTTCGTCTCGCCGCGCTGGGTGCCGCAGATGGCCGGCAGCGACGAGGTGCTGCGGCGCCTCGGGCACCGGCCCGGGGTGCGCTTCAGCGCCCTGGTGCCCAACCTGGTGGGCCTGGAGGCAGCGCTGGCGGCCGGCTGCGAGGAGGTGGCGGTGTTCGCCGCCGCCTCCGAGGCCTTCTCCCAGCGCAACATCAACTGCTCCATCGACGACAGCCTGCTCCGCTTCGAGCCGGTGCTGGCGCTTGCCCGCGAGCGGGGCGTGCGGGTGCGCGGCTACGTGTCCTGCGTGCTCGACTGCCCCTACAGCGGCCCGGTGGCGCCGCAGCAGGCCGGCGAGGTGGCCGAGCGCCTGCATGCCCTGGGCTGCTACGAGATCAGCCTGGGCGACACCCTCGGCAAGGGCACCCCGGACGCCACCGCGCGGCTGCTGGAGCATTGCGCCCAGCGCCTGCCGCTGACGGCGCTCGCCGGGCACTTCCACGACACCTTCGGCATGGCCCTGGCCAACCTGCTCGCGGCGCTGCAGGCCGGGGTGCGCACCTTCGACAGCTCGCTTGCCGGCCTCGGCGGCTGCCCCTATTCGCCGGGCGCCGGCGGCAACGTCGCCACCGAGGACGTGCTGCACCTGCTGCACGGCATGGGCTACGCCACCGGTATCGACCTGCCGGCCGTGGCCCGCCTGGGCACCCTCATCAGCCGCCGCCTGGGCCGGCCCAACGCCTCGCGCGCCGGCCGCGCCCTGGTGGCCGCCGAGCGCCGCAGCACCGCGCCCGCACTCTGACAACAAGAAGCCCGGCAGGGCAGGAGACTCACCATGGACACCCGCGACAGGGCGCCGCTGCCAGCGCCGAACCCGCATCCCGATTCCCGCCTCTACGAGGTCTGGGGCGACACCGTCGACAGCCGCCACCTGGCCGGCGCCATCGCCATAGGCGCGCTGGTCAGCCTGGGCGCCTTCCTGCTCGCCGAGCGGCTGTTCCTCGGCCTGGTCGAATCCGTGCAGATGGCCCGCGCTTACGCCATGCTGGTGGGCATCCTCGGCTGCCTGGCCGGCGGGGCGATCAGCGCCGTACTGTTCAAGCCCAAGCGCCGGGTGGTCGAGCACGTGGCCGACGCCGCCTGGCGCGAGCGCGCCCTGCGCGAGCTGGAGGCCGAATACGGCGGCCTCGGCGAGCTGGACGACCTGCCGCCGGAAGTGCTGGCGGAGCTGAAGGAAGTCCAGCTGTACGAGCTGTTCGCCCAGGCGAGCGCGTCCCGGGAGAAGCCCGCGCCCGCCGGGCTGCCGGCAACGGGAGGGGCGGCCTGATGGAGCTTTTCATCGAGCAGTTGCCCATCGCCCTGCTGATGGCCGTGACCGGTGCGCTGCTGTTCGCCGCCATCGGCCTGGTCTCCGGCAGCGACGAAACCACCACCCTGGCGCCGCTGACACTGCTGGTGGTTCTGCTGGGCGTGGCGCCGGCCGGGGTGTTCGCCTTCTTCCTCGCCGGCGCGGTGGCCAAGCACATGACCCACGCGGTGCCCACGGCGCTGCTGGGCATCCCCGGCGACACCATGGCCACGCCGCTGATGCGCGAGGCGAACTTCCTGCGCAACCTCGGCGTGCCGCACATCGCCCTGCGCAAGATGATCTCCGGCGCGGTGCTGGCGGCGTTCCTCGCGGTGCCCCTGGCGGTGCTCTTCGCGGTGCTGCTGGCGCCCTTCGGCGCGACCATCAAGCAGGCGGCGCCCTGGGTGTTCCTCTGCGCGGCCCTGGCCATCGCCTGGTTCTCCGCCGGGCGCTGGGCCGCGCTGCTGGCCCTGGGGCCCTTCGTGCTGCTGATAGTGGCGCTGCAGGCGCTGACCGCCCAGCACGGGGTGAAGCTTACGGTCAGCTACTTCCTCGGTATCGCCGTGGGGCCGCTGATCGTCTCGCTGTTCGCCCTGCTGGCGCCGGCCGAGCGCCAGCACATGCGCCGCAGCGAGCCGCGCACCTTCGCCCTGGCGCCGGACGTGAAGGGCTGGGACGGCTACTTCCCCAACCCGCTCAAGGTGCTCGACCGCCGCCAGACCGGCTGGACCCTCGGCACCGCCGCGCTGTCCAGCGCCACCTTCGTGTTCAGCCCGGTGGCCATGACGGTGATCCTCGGCGAGGTCGTCGGTTCGCGCATCCGCCACGCCTACCACCGCCTGACCTCGGTGCTGGCCGTGCGCAACGGGGTGACCGAATCCACCTACATCGCCGAGGCGATGATCCCGCTAATCGCCTTCGGCCTGCCGCTCAGCCCGGTGGCCGCGGGCCCGGCGGCGCCGCTGTTCAACGCGCCGCCGCGCTTCCACGTGGACGCCGCCAGCGGCCAGGTGCACAACCTGCACAGCCTGATGGGCCCCTGGGAATTCCTCGTGGTCGGCCTGCTGGCGGTGCTGGTGGCGGCGCTCGTCGCCTATCCCTTCGCGATGAACTTCGCCCACCGCGCCGCCGCTTTCGTCGCGCGGCGCGTGAGCCACGAGGCGGTGATCGCCACCTTCGTCGGCCTGGCCCTAGTGGTCGGCCTGTGGGAGGGCGGGCTGCTGGGCCTGCTGGTGATCCTCAGCGTGGGCCTGGTCGGCGGCCTGCTCGGACGCTTCCTGGGCTTCAACATCGGCGTGCAGTTCATGGGCTTCTACACCGCCGTGCTCAGCGTGCCGGCGCTGCTCGCGCTGGCCGGCTGACGCCCCTGGTCGGCCCGCCGCCCGCGCCGGGGCGGCGGCGCTAGACTGGAGCAAACGGGGGCGGGAAGCCCCCGCCAGCCGGCCGCGCCGGCGCCACGGGGCAGTGGGGCGGCGCCGCTTCCCGGAGGTGAGCCATGAGCATGTCCAGTCGCTTGCAGAATTGCCTGTCGCAGCATCGCAGCCGCTACGATCTGCTGCCCCACGCCACGTCCATGACCACCCGCGAGGCCGCCCGCCGCGCCGGCGTGCCGCCGCAGCAGATGGCCAAGCCGGTGATCCTCGACGACTTCCAGGGCCACTGGCTGATGGCCGTGGTGCCGGCCAGCCGCCAGGTCGACCTGCACAAGGTGCACAAGCTCACCCGGCGCAACTGGCGCCTGGCCCGCGAGGGTGATTTCTCCGCGCGCTTCGAGGACTGCGCGCCCGGCGCCATCCCCGCGGTGGGCAGCCTGTTCGGCCTGGAGACACTGATCGACGAATCCCTGGGCGAGCAGGCGGACATCTACTTCGAGGCCGGCGACCACAACGCCGTAGTGCACATGAGCGGCCGCCAGTACCTAGAGCTGATGCCCGAGGCGCGGCAAGGGCGCTTCTGCGAATAGCCGGGTCGGTGGGCGTCAGGCCATGTCGCTGTGGGCGAAGCCTTGGCCGAGGAAGTCCAGCAGGCCGCGCACCGACGGCAGCAGGCCGCGCCGCGACGGGTAGACGGCATGCACGATGCCGGTCCGCGGCGCCCAGTCCGGCAGCAGGTTGACCAGGCTGCCGTCGGCCAGTTGCTCGCGCACCACCACCGAGGGCAGGTGCACGGCGCCCACGCCGGCCACCGCCGCCTGGCGCAGCGCCATCAGGTCATCGGTGATCAGCCGCGGCTGGTAGCGGGCCTGGGCGCGCACGCCGTCGGGGCCGTCCAGCTGCCACTGGTAGTCGCGCTGCGGCGAGCCCCAGTGCAGCGTCGGCAGCGCCGCCACCTCGGTGGGCGAGGGGCGCTGGCCCAGGCGCTGGCGCAGGGCTGGCGCGCCCACCACCATCTGCCGGCTCTCGCCCAGCACCTTCATCACCAGCTCGCTGCCTTCCAGCGGCGGGAAGCGCACACGCAGGGCGATGTCGAAGCCTTCCTGGATCAGGTCCACCTGGCGGTTGGTGGCCTCCACCTGCAGCTCCACCAGCGGGTAGCGCAGCATGAACTCGGCCAGCATCGGGCCGACCCAGAAATTCAGCAGCGCCGTGGGGCAGCTCAGCCGCACCCGGCCCTGGGGCTCGGCGCGGTGGCGCTCGATGACCTCGGCGGCGCCCTCGGCCTCCACCAGCATGGCCAGGCAGTGGCGGTGGTAGTCCTGGCCGATCTCGGTCACCGAGAAGTGCCGGGTGGAACGCTGGATCAGGCGCACGCCCAGGCGCTCCTCCAGGGCGGCGACGCGCCGGCTGAGCTTCGACTTGGGCTCGCCCAGGGCGCGCCCGGCCGGGGCGAAACCGCCATGCTCGACCACCTGGGCGAAGTAGTAGAGGTCGTTGAGGTCTTCCACGGCGCTGTTCTCCAAATGGAACGCTGAAGGTGATTTTCGCAGTCTACCGGCTATAGCGTTGCAGTTCTAAGGTGGCTCCAGACTCTCAGGAGGCACCCCATGAAAGACATCCTCGGCATCTACAGCGCCCCGCGCCCGCACTGGGTCGGCGACGGCTTCCCGGTCCGCACCCTGTTCTCCTACGACCGCCTGGGCGACCAGCTCAGCCCCTTCCTGCTGCTCGACCACGCCGGGCCGCAGGACTTCCCCGGCGACGGCGCCCGGCGCGGCGTCGGCCAGCACCCGCACCGCGGCTTCGAGACCGTCACCCTGGTCTACCAGGGCGAGCTGGAGCACCGCGACTCCAGCGGTGCCGGCGGACGCATCGGCCCCGGCGACGTGCAATGGATGACCGCCGGCGCCGGCATCCTCCACGAGGAGTACCACGCCCCGGCCTTCAGCCGCAGCGGCGGCACCCTGCACATGGTGCAGCTGTGGGTGAACCTGCCGGCGCGCGACAAGCTCACCGCGCCGGCCTACCAGACCCTGCTGGACGCCAGCATCCCCCGCGCCGAGCTGCCCGGCGGCGCCGGCCAATTGCGGGTGATCGCCGGCGACTACCGCGGCCACCGCGGCCCGGCCCACAGCTTCAGCCCGCTGGATGTCTGGGACCTGCGCCTGAACGCCGGCAAGGCCTTCGAGCTGCGCGTCGAGCCGGGCCGCAACACGGCGCTGGTGGTGCTGCGCGGCAGCCTGCGGCTGAACGGCGGGCAACGGGCGGAGGAGGGCCAGCTGGTGCTGTTCGAGCGCCGCGGCGATGCCATCCACGTTGAGACCGAAAGCGACGCCCTGGCGCTGCTGCTGTCCGGCGAGCCGCTGGACGAACCCATCGTCGGCTACGGCCCCTTCGTCATGAACAGCCGCGAGCAGATCGAGCAGGCCCTCGACGACTTCCGCCGCGGGCGTTTCGGACAGATGGCCGGCTGAGCGTCACGTGCCGGACTCGGCCAGCGCCTAGTCTGGTTGGATGCCCGCGCCGGAGCGCGCGGGCCGTTCGGGCAGGACGCCCATTTGCGAGGAAACGAAAATGAGCCGATTCGGCAACGTCGCCAACTTCAACGGCCAGCGCCCGGTGATCGACCCCGACGACACCGCCATGCTGCTGATCGACCACCAGAGCGGGCTGTTCCAGACGGTCAAGGACATGCCCATGACCGAACTGCGCGCCAACGCCATCACCCTGGCGAAGATCGCCAGCCTGGCGAAGATCCCGCTGATCACCACAGCCTCGGTGCCCCAGGGCCCCAATGGCCCGCTGATCCCCGAGATCCACGAGGCCGCGCCGCATGCGCAGTACGTGGCGCGCAAGGGCGAGATCAACGCCTGGGACAACCCCGACTTCGTCGCCGCAGTGGAGAAGACCGGCAAGAAGACCCTGGTCATCGCCGGCACCATCACCAGCGTGTGCATGGCCTTCCCGGCGATCGCCGCGGTCAACGCCGGCTACCGGGTGTTCGCGGTGATCGACGCCTCCGGCACCTACTCCAAGGCCGCCCAGGAAATCACCCTGGCCCGCGTGGTGCAGGCCGGCGTGGTGCCCATGGACACCGCCGCGGTGTGCTCGGAAATCCAGCGCACCTGGAACCGCCCCGACGCCGCCGAGTGGGCCGAGGCCTACAGCCACATCTTCCCGCACTACCGCCTGCTGATCGAAAGCTATGCCAAGGCCCAGGCGGTGGTGAGCAACCACGAAACGCTGGATTCGCAGCGCTGACGACACCCCTTGCCCGGCGCGGGCCGGGCGTTTCCCCCAGCAAGAGGAAAGCGCAATGAGCAAGCCCTATGTTCGCCTCGACAAGACCCAGGCCGCCGTGCTGCTGGTCGACCACCAGGCCGGACTGCTGTCCCTGGTACGCGACATCGAACCGGACAAGTTCAAGAACAACGTGCTGGCCCTGGCGGACCTGGCCAAGTACTTCAAGCTGCCGACCATCCTCACCACCAGCTTCGAGAGCGGCCCCAACGGCCCGCTGGTGCCGGAGCTGAAGGAACTCTTCCCCGACGCCCCGTACATCGCCCGTCCGGGCAACATCAACGCCTGGGACAACGAGGACTTCGTCAAGGCGGTGAAGGCCACCGGCAAGAAGCAACTGATCATCGCCGGCGTGGTTACCGAAGTCTGCGTGGCCTTCCCGGCGCTGTCGGCCCTGGAGGAAGGCTTCGACGTCTTCGTGGTGGCCGACGCTTCCGGCACCTTCAACGAAGTCACCCGCGACGCCGCCTGGCGCCGCATGGAAGCCGCCGGCGCGCAACTGATGACCTGGTTCGGCGTGGCCTGCGAACTGCACCGCGACTGGCGCAACGACATCGAGGGCCTGGCGGCGTTGTTCTCCAACCACATCCCGGACTACCGCAACCTGATCACCAGCTACAGCACGTTGACTGCTGGGAAGTGAGTCTGGGGCGCGCCGGTGCAGCGGTGCGCGCGGACCCACAGACCGCCGACCGGGGACGCCCGGTTGGCGGTTTTTTGGCTGAGCTTCGAGGGCGAAGTCCGTAGCCCGGCTCCCTGAGGGGCCGTTCGTGCCACCGGGACGTCCGGCGAGGCCGGTGAGTCCAATCGCGGACAAAGTCCGCTCCTACCCAAATCGGCGGGCACGGCTTTTGCTCTTCGTAGGAGCGCGCCCTGCGCGCGAATCGCGGGCAGGGCCCGCTACGGTTCCAGGAAGCACGGCTTTTCGTAGGATGGGTATCGCTTCGCTCAACACCATCCTACGGGGTGGTTTGCCGGCGGGCGTAGAAGCGGACTCTGTCCGCGATTCGGCGGATAACGCCGTAGGCGTTATGCGCCCTACGAACGCGCAGCCGAGGGCGCTCTTAAACCCCATCCGCAACCGCCCCCACGCTACCCCCATCCCCCACCCGCCGCAGCAACTCCACCAACGTCCGCGCACACCCCGGCAACGCCTCGCGCTCACGCATCAATACACTGCGCTCACGCACCACCCAGGGCTCGTCCAACTGCAGGATGCTCAACCCCATGCTGCGCTGGTGGCGGCGCGCCGCGGTTTCCGGGAGTACGCCGATGCCCACCCCGGCCTCGATCATCCGGCAGGCCGCCTCGAAGCTGGCCACCTGGATGCGCAGGTTGAGGGTGCCGCCCAGGCGCTCCACCTGCTCGCGCAGGAAGCTCTGCAGGGTGCTGCCCTCGTGCAGGCCGACGTGGAAATAGCCGAGGGTGTCGGCCAGGGTAGGGCGGCCCAGGCTTTCCAGGGCATGGCCGGGCGGCACCACCAGCACCAGGTGGTCGGTGCTGAAGTGGAGGATCTCCAGGCCCTCGGCGCGCACCGGGCCGGCGACTATGCCCAGGTCCGCCGAGCCGTCGAGGATGGCGCGGACGATGTCGCGGTTCAGGCGCTCCTGCAGGTCCACGGTGACGGCGGGGCGCTCGGCGAGGAAGCCGGCCAGTACCTCCGGGAGGAACTCGGTGACCGCCGTGGTATTGGCGAAGATGCGGATGTGCCCGGCCTGGTCGCCGCCCTGTTCGCCGAAGTCGTCCTTGAGCCGTTCCACCTGGCGCAGGATCAGGCGCGCGTGTTGCAGCAGGCGCTGGCCGCTGGGAGTCAGCTCCACGCCGCGGTTGTCGCGGTACAGCAGACGGCTGTCGAGCTGGCCTTCCAGGGCCTTGATGCGGGCGCTGGCGGCCGCCGCCGAGAGGTGCGCGCGGCGGGCGCCCTGGGTCAGGCTGGGGGATTCGGCGATATGCACGAAGAGGCGCAGGTCGGCCAGGTCGAAATGCATGGTGAAGGTATCCGGGTGGCGTTCGGTTTCGGTTAACGCCGGATTATGGAAATGCGGATTCTCGGAACGCAAGCCCCTCGGCATCCTGTTCGGAAACTTCCACGGAAGAGAAACCATGAGTGAAATGTCCTACGCAGCCTGGATAGGCCGCACCCAGGAAAGCCAGGAAGAACTGAGCACACTGCTGGTCAGCCGCCTGGCCGCCACCCTCGGCGAACCGGCCCCCGCCGCCGGCGAGGCGCTGCCGCCGCTGTGGCACTGGGCATTCTTCCAGGACGCCGTGCCCGAGGCCGGCCTGGGCGCCGACGGCCACCCGGCGCGCGGCGGCTTCCTGCCGCCGGCGGACGGGCGCAACCGCATGTGGGCTGGCGGCCGCCTGGAGTTTCACGAGCCGCTGCTGGTCGGCCACGAAGCCAGCCGGGTGACCACCATCCTCAAGGCCGAGGAAAAGCACGGGCGCACCGGCGCGCTGCTGTTCGTCACCCTGCGCCACGACTACCTGCAGGACGGCCGCCTGGCGCTGCGCGAGGAGCAGGACATCGTCTACCGCGAACCCAGCCCGCCCAAGCTCGGCGGCACCGAGGCGCTGCCCGAAGGCGCCTGGTGCGAGGCGGTCGAGCCCAGCCCGGTGCTGTTGTTCCGCTACTCGGCTGTAACCTTCAACGGCCACCGCATCCACTACGACTGGCCCTACGTCACCGGCGCCGAAGGCTACCCCGGCCTGGTAGTGCACGGCCCGCTGATCGCCACCCTGAACCTGCGCGCCTTCTGCCGCGCCAACCCCCAGGCGCGCCTGCGCCGCTTCGCCTACCGCGGCCTGCGCCCGCTGATCTGCCCCGAGCCGTTCGAGCTGGGCGGCCGCCCCAGCGGCCCCGGCAAGGCCGAGGTCTGGGCCGGCAACGCGGCCGGCATCGCCCAGCGCGGCGAAGTGGAATTCGACTGAACCCCCATCGAGGAACCCCCATGAGCAGCACCCCGGAAGAACTGCAGGCCATCCGCGAAGGCGTGCGCGCCCTGTGCGCGGAATTCCCCAGCGCCTACTGGCGCGAGATCGACGAACGCAAGGGCTTCCCCGAAGCCTTCGTCAAGGCCATGACCGAGGCCGGCTGGCTGTCGGCGATGATCCCGGAAGAGTACGGCGGCTCCGGCCTGGGCCTGGCCGAGGCCTCGGTGATCCTCGAGGAAGTGAACCACTGCGGCGGCAACTCCGGGACCATCCACGGGCAGATGTACAACATGTTCACCCTCCTGCGGAACGGCAGCGAGGAGCAGAAGCGTTATTACCTGCCGAAGCTGGCCAGCGGCGAGCTGCGCCTGCAGTCCATGGGCGTCACCGAGCCGACCACCGGCACCGACACCACCAAGATCAAGACCACCGCCGTGCGCCAGGGCGACAAGTACGTCATCAACGGCCAGAAGGTGTGGATCTCCCGCGTGCAGCATTCCGACCTGATGATCCTGCTGGCCCGCACCACGCCGCTGGCCGAGGTGAAGAAGAAGGCCGACGGCATGTCGATCTTCCTGGTCGACCTGCGCGAGGCCATCGGCAACGGCCTGACCGTGCAGCCGATCGCCAACATGGTCAACCACGAGACCAACGAGCTGTTCTTCGACAACCTGGAAATCCCCGCCAGCAGCCTGATCGGCGAAGAGGGCAAGGGCTTCCGCTACATCCTCGACGGGCTCAACGCCGAGCGCACGCTGATCGCCGCCGAGTGCATCGGCGACGGCCGCTGGTTCATCGAGAAGGCCAGCCAGTACGCCCGCGACCGCGTGGTGTTCGGCCGCCCGATCGGGCAGAACCAGGGCGTGCAGTTCCCCATCGCCGAGGCGCACATCGAGGTGGAAGCCGCCGACCTGATGCGCTGGAAGGCCTGTGCGGAATACGACGCCGGGCGCAACGCCGGGGCCGCGGCGAACATGGCCAAGTACCTGGCGGCCAAGGCCAGTTGGGAGGCGGCCAACGCCTGCCTGCAGACCCACGGCGGCTTCGGCTTCGCCAACGAGTACGACGTGGAGCGCAAGTTCCGCGAGACGCGCCTGTACCAGGTGGCGCCGATCTCCACCAACCTGATCCTGTCCTACGTGGCCGAGCACCTGCTCGAACTGCCGCGCTCCTTCTGACCTGCGAGCCCAAGGACGACAAGCGATGAACAATACCCACGCCCTGGCCGAATTCCTCGCCGGCCTGCGCTACGAAGACCTGCTCGCCGCGGTGGTCGCGCGCACCGAAGACCTGTTCCTCGACTGGCTCGGCTCGGCCCTGGCCAGCCAGGGCCGCCACCCGATCCCGCTGTTCCAGCGCCATGCACAACGCATGGGCCCCGTGGACGGACGCAGCCGCGTGCTGGTCGACGGTTCATCGACTTCGGCGTACTTCGCCGCGCTGGTCAATGGCGCCAGTTCGCACCTGGTGGAACAGGACGACCTGCACAACAGCTCGGTGCTGCACCCGGCCACGGTGGTATTCCCGGCAGCCCTGGCCGCCGCCCAGGACCTGGGCAAGTCCGGCCGCGAGCTGATCCTCGCCAGCGTCGCCGGCTACGAGGCGGGCATCCGCATCGGCGAGTTCCTCGGCCGCTCGCACTACCGCATCTTCCACACCACCGCCACGGTCGGCACCCTGGCCGCCGCCGTAGCCGTTGGCAAGCTGCTGGGCTTCGACAGCCGCCAGTTGGTGAACTGCCTGGGCAGCGCCGGGACCCAGGCCGCCGGGCTCTGGGAGTTCCTCCGCGACGCCGCCGACTCCAAGCAGCTGCACACCGCCAAGGCCGCCGCCGATGGCCTGCTCGCCGCCTACCTGACCGCCGATGGCCTGAGCGGCGCGCAGAACATCCTCGAAGGCGAGCAGGGCATGGCCGCCGGCATGTCCAGCGACGCCGACCCGCGCCGGCTGGTGGACGGCCTGGGCAGCCGCTGGGCGCTGGTCGAGACCTCGTTCAAGTTCCACGCCTCCTGCCGCCACACCCATCCCGCGGCCGACGCCCTGCTGGCGCTGATGCAGCGCGAAGGGCTGCAGGCCGAGGACATCGCCCGCGTCACTACCCGCGTGCACCAGGGCGCCATCGACGTGCTCGGCCGTGTGGTGGTGCCGCAGACGGTGCACCAGGCGAAGTTCTCCATGGGCACGGTGCTGGGCTTGATCGCCGTGCACGGCAAGGCGGGGCTGGTGGAGTTCGAGCAGTTCGCCCTGCAGGACCCGCGCGTGGCCGCCTTCCGCGACAAGGTGGGCATGCAGCTGGATACCGAAGTGGACGGCGCCTACCCGCAGCGCTGGCTGGGCCGCGTCGAGGTGCTCACCAGCGACGGCCGCCAACTGCACGGCGGCATCGACGAGCCCAAGGGCGACCCGGGCAACAGCCTCAGCCGCGCCGAGCTGGAAGACAAGTTCCGTCGCCTGCTGGCCTTCGCCGGCACCCGCGGCGAAGCCGAGGCCAGCCGGCTGATCGACGCCAGCTGGCGCCTGCACGACCTACCGAGCCTGGAAGCCTTTGCCTGAGTAGCCCACGGCCCGGGCGGGCGGCCTCCGGAACCCGGGGGTTCACAGAGCGCGGGGCGCCGCCCGCCCGGGCCGTGGATACACACCGACAGCGCCGCGCCGTCCATGGCGGCGGCGCACGAGACACCTGGAGCACCCATGAACCCGCGTCCCCTCGACGGCATCACCGTCATCAGCCTGGAACACGCCATTGCCGCGCCGTTCTGCACCCGCCAGCTGGCCGACCTCGGCGCCCGCGTCATCAAGGTCGAGCGCCCCGGCGTCGGCGACTTCGCCCGCGGCTATGACGAGCGCGTGCGCGGCATGGCCTCGCATTTCGTCTGGACCAACCGCTCCAAGCAAAGCCTGGCCCTGGACCTCAAGCAGGGCGAGGCCCACGCCGTGCTGGAGCAACTGCTGGAACAGGCCGACGTGCTGGTGCAGAACCTCGCGCCCGGCGCCGCCGCGCGCCTGGGGCTGTCGTTCGAGGCGCTGCACGAACGCTTCCCGCGCCTGATCGTCTGCGACATCTCCGGCTATGGCGAAGGTGGCCCCTACGAGCAGAAGAAGGCCTACGACCTGCTGATCCAGAGCGAGAGCGGCTTCCTCTCGGTCACCGGCGGCCCCGGCCCGGACGAAATGGCCAAGGCCGGCTGCTCCATCGCCGACATCTCCGCCGGCATGTACGCCTACAGCGGCATCCTCTCGGCGTTGCTGTTGCGCGGGCGCACGGGGGAGGGCAGCCGGGTGGAGGTCTCCATGCTCGAAGGCATGGCCGAGTGGATGGGCTTCCCCATGTACTACGCCTTCGAAGGCCAGGCGCAGCCGCCGCGCGCCGGCGCCGCCCACGCCACCATCTACCCCTATGGACCATTCCCCGCCGGCGACGGCAAGAACGTGATGCTCGGCGTGCAGAACGAACGCGAGTGGAAGGTCTTCTGCGAAATGGTGCTGCGGCGCCCGGAACTGGCGGAAGACCCGCGCTTCACCGCCACCAGCCTGCGGGTGGCCAACCGCGACGCCCTGCGCGCTCTGATCATCGAGGCCTTCGCCGGGCTGAGCGCGGCGCAAGTGGTGGAACGCCTGGAACAGGCGCAGATCGCCAACGCCCACGTCAACGACATGCAGGGCCTGTGGAACCACCCGCAACTGCAGGCCCGCGACGCCTGGCGCGAGATCGACAGCCCGGTGGGCCGCCTGCCGGCGCTGCTGCCGCCGGCCCGCAGCAATGCCTATGCGCCGCGCATGGACGCCGTGCCGGGCCTGGGCGAGCATACCGACAGCCTGCTCGCCGAGCTGGGCTACAGCGCCGCCGACATCCAGCGCCTGCACGAGCAGGGCGCAGTGTGAGCCGAACCTGACCAAGGACCCCGCATGAGCCCCATCGTCCGTTCCGCCCTGTTCGTCCCCGGCAGCCGCCCGGAGCGCTTCGCCAAGGCCCTGGCCAGCGGCGCCGACGCCGTGATCGTCGACCTGGAAGACGCCGTCGAGGCCGCGCTCAAGGCCCGCGCCCGCAACGACCTGGCGGCCTTCCTCGAAGCCAATCCGCAGGCCCGCGTGCGAGTGCGGGTGAACGCCGCCGGGCACCCCGAGCACGTTGCGGACCTGGAACTGTGCCGCCTGCCGGGAGTGGCGGGCATTCTTTTGCCGAAGGTCGAATGCGCCGACGACCTGCGTGCCGCGTCAGCCTGCGGCAAGCCGATCTGGCCATTGATCGAAAGCGCCCGCGGCTTGCTGGCCGTGGGGGAAATAGCCGCCTGCGCCGGCGTCGAGCGCCTGACCTTCGGCGGCCTCGACCTGGCCCTGGACATCGGCATGAGCAGCGGCACCGCGGCGGCCGCCATGGTCTACGACCAGGTGCGCCTGAGCCTGCTGCTGCATTCGCGGGTCAACGGCCTGCAGGCGCCGCTGGACACCGTCTACCCGGCCTTCGACGACGCCGAAGGCTTCGCCGCGACCCTCCGCCACGGCCGCGACCTGGGCCTGGTGGGCGCGCTGTGCATCCACCCGAAGCAGGTCGCCGTGCTCCACGCCGCCCTGGCCCCCAGCGCCGAGGAACTGGCCTGGGCGCGCCGGGTGCTGGCCGCGGCCGAAAGCGGCGCGGCGGCCTTCCAGGTGGACGGCCAGATGGTCGACGCCCCGGTCCTGGCCCGCGCCCGCCGCCTGCTCGCCAACGCGGGCGGTTGATTCAGCGGGTCTTTCGCTACTCTGCCATCCGGCGTCTTCCGGCTACCGCCGGTCGCGCCGGTTGTGCGGTAAAACGATCCCTGTGCGCTCCTCTGCCGACGCCTCCCTCCGCGCTGACGCAGACCTGCTCCAGTGTCTGCGAGCGTCGACGTTTTTTTGACGAAAATCGTCATATTCCATTGGGATTTACTATTGTGACGCTCCATTGACGTAGTGGCCATGTGCTAATAAGCTCGGTCCAGGCACCAGAAAATCCCGCGTCCGACAAAAATAATGATCCTCCTTGCAGGGGTGGTTTATGCGCTCGACGTTGCTCATTAAATCCATTTTTTTGTTGATACTTCTGTGTGGTGTTGCCGGAACCGCCGATTCTTATATCAATCAAACCGCGGCTGTGCCGGCTACAAGTGTCGCCTGGGTCTTCGCCTCGGCATTGATTGGTTTTGTCGCTGTTGCCAATCGACGTAAGGTTTAGCTTATATCTGATTGATATATATGAATATTGTAAGGATTATATTTTAATTTATTTGCAATTACCGACATTGCTTCGAATGTCGAGGCTGCTCTCTTCCGATATGCCGGTTGTAGTTCTGGATATTTTCGCTGGTATATCGGGCACTGGCTGAAACTCTCCAATTAGTCCTGGTTTCGGCCTGTTTGACCGCAGCTTGTTTAATCCCGGACTGTTGCTATATTCCGTTAGCCCGTCGTCCCTAACCGTGCAGTATCGACGGGGGGCCGACCTCCAGGAAGGTCGCGGCGGTTGCAGCAGGTCGTTCCAACCGCGAAGGAGAGGGAGAGGTTGCGCCCCGCTTTGCTCGTGAAGTGCTTTGCATGGCTACCTGACCGGAGGGATCCCGATGTCGCGTTTGCTGTTTTCAGTGCTGTGCGCGCTGGTGATCTGGCCTTGTGCCGGCAGCGCCGACGAAAGAAACGCTCCTTACCTGCTGAGCCCCGGCGACGTGATCATGGTGTCCGTATGGCGCGAGGAAAACCTGCGCCAGGAAGCCAAGGTATTGCCCGACGGCAGCATCACCTTCCCGCTGGCAGGGCGGGTCGAGGTTGCGGGGCTGGACGCCACCACGGTGGCGCAGAAGGTCGCCGCCAAGCTCGAACAGTACCTGCCCGACCCGAATGTCAGCGTCGTGGTCACCAGCATCGCCGGCAACCTGGTCTACGTGCAGGGCAAGGTGATCAAGCCCGGCCCGGTGCAGATGGAAGGTCCCACCGCGGTGCTGCAGGCGCTGAGCATGTCCGGCGGCCTCGACAAGTTCGCCGACGAAGACGCCATCAAGGTGGTGCGGCGCAAGGGCGATATCCAGCAGGTGCTGCCCGTGCGTTACCGCGACCTGATTTCCGGGCGTGACATGTCCACCAATATCCAACTCCAGGCTGGCGACACGCTGGTCGTACCCTGACCTTGCGCGATGCATTGGAGCTTACCGTGCCTTTGCTGCGAACGACTGGCGTTGCGACGGCGATCCTGATCCTGCCGTTCCCGGGGCTGGCCCAGGCTGCCATCTGGCACAGTTCGGTAGCCGTGCCGATGAGCGTCGAGTACGACAGCAACCCGCAGCTGATGACCTCCGGCGAGAAGGGCGCGACGAGCACCAGCATCGCTCCGGAGTACGACCTGGTCGGTACCTACGGCCGCGATCAGTTGCACCTGGGCCTGGGGGTGACCGTGCTGCGTTCCTCCGACACCAGTGTCGTTTCCGACCGTGAGGACCCCGACCTGGCACTGGGCTGGGAGCGCGAGACCGAGCGTGGGCGCTACGGTTTCACCGGGCGCTACGTCGAGAACTCGACACTGTCGAGCGTGGTCCAGCAAACCGGCGTGGTCACCACCGACGGCACCCAGAAGCTGTATTCGCTGGGCGGCAACTGGAGCACCGCGCTCACCGAGCGCAACACCCTGAGCAACGAGACCGAGTACCGCAACGTGCGTTACGACATCTCCACGCTGACCGACTACGACGAGTTGTCGACCCGCTTCGACTGGACCTATGCCTGGAACGAGCGCACCGACCTCTTCACGCGCTTCTCGGCCAAGCGCTACGAACCCGACGACAGCCTCGACGGCAACGACGCCTCGACCAACGACTACAGCCCCTCGGTCGGGGTGAAGTATCAATTCTCCGAGCGCCTGCAGGGTGGCCTGCGCGCCGGGGTCAACAGGCTCTCCGGGGCCGAGGGCGGGACCAGCGGAGAGGGCGGCTTGGAGCTTCATTACCAGGGAAAGCGCCTCGATGCGAGCATCGCCGCGGATCGCAGCAGTGTCGCCAGCGGGGAGGGCGGTTACGCCGAAGTGGACCAGGTGCAGGGCGCCTGGAGCTACGCCGTCGACGAACGCAGCCAGCTTGGCATGGACGCATCCTGGCAGGACAGCAAGGGCTCCACGCCCAACACCCTGCGCAAGGTCGGCGCCTGGGCCAGCCGCGAGCTCTCGCCTTTTTGGCTCGTGCGCCTATCCTTGGTGTACCAGGAGCGCCAGCAAGACGGTCTGCCCGATGCCACCGGCAAAGTCCTCGGGCTTAGCCTGACCTATAGATTTCCCGACTTCTGAATTTCAGCAGTGTGGCCAACATGAAATCTGAATACGAGCTGACGATCAACGACTACCTCGCCATCATCAAGGACCGGGCCCTGCTGCTGGGCCTGAGCGGCGTGCTGATCCTGGCGGCGAGCGTGGCGGTGGCGATTTCCATTCCCCCGGTCTACGAGTCCTCGGGCACCATCCTGGTGGAGTCCCAGCAGATTTCCCCGGACCTGATCGCGGCGAACAACAACAGCTACGCCGACGAGCGCATCGAGGTCATCCGCCAGCGCGTGATGACCCGCGAGAACCTGCTTCGGATCATCGACAAGTACAACCTGTACGCTGGCAGTGGCCGGCAGCTGAGCGAGTCGGACAAGATCGACCAGATGCGCAACTCGATCACCGTCACCACCCTCAGCACCTCGGTCAAGGGCCGTGGGGAAGTGACGGTGGCCTTCCAGGTCGCCTTCGACGACAGGCGTCCGGACCTGGCCAGGGACGTGGCCAACGAACTGGTCACGCTGTTCCTCGACGAGAACATCAAGCAGCGCACCGAGCGCGCCAGCGAGACCACCGAGTTCCTCAGCCAGGAGGCGAACAAGCTCGGCGCCGAACTGGCGAGCCTGGAGAACCAGTTGGCGGATTTCAAGCAGGCCCACGCCAACGCCCTGCCCGAACACCAGGAGCTGCGCATGAGCATGCTGTCGCGCTCGGAGCTGGAGTTCCGGGAAGTCGACCGCGACTACAAGGCCGCGCAGGAAGAGCTGCGCTACCTGGAGCTCGAGCTTTCCGCGGCCAGCGCCGGGGTGCCCAGCAAACCCGAAAGAGCCGACGCCACCGCGGCCGAGCAGCCGGAAGACCTGGCCAGCCTCAAGGCGCAGTACGTCCGGCTGCTGGCCAGGTACAAGGAAGCGCATCCGGACGTGCAGGCGGTCAAGCGCAAGATCGATGCGCTCCAGGCCGCCGGCGGCCGCGCCGGTGCGGTGTCGCCGGTCAGCCTGGACGTCGCCAGGGCCCAGGCCAAGATCACCGCCGCGCAAGGGCGGATCAAATCCCTGGCCGACCAGAAGCGCGAGCTCATCAAGAAAATGGACGCCTACGAGGCCGAGATCATCGAGACTCCGCAGGTGGAGCGCGGCCTTGTCACGCTGATGCGCGACCACGACAACGCGCGCAAGAAGTACGAGGAAATCCGCGCCAAGGAAATGGCCGCGAAGATTTCCGAAAGCCTGGAACAGGAGAACAAGGCCGAGCGCTTCGTCCTCCTGGAGCCGCCATTGATGCCTGAGAAACCGGTCAAGCCGAACCGCAAGAAGATCGTCGCCCTGGGGGTCTTCCTCGCTCCGGCGGGAGCCGGCGCGCTGGTGATGCTGCTGGAGATGCTCAACCAGCGCGTGCGTGGCGTCGACGCCCTGCAAAGCGTGCTGGGCCGCCGCGTGCTGGCCGCCATCCCACGCATTCCCACCCAGGAGGAACTGGCCCGGCGCAAACGCTGGTGGCGGATACTGGTCGTCGGCGCGCTGGTGCTGATCGCTGTCGTCCTGGTGCTCCTGCACCTCTTCTACATGCCCCTGGATCTTCTGTTGTTCAAGACCATGGCCCGGTTCACATAGGAAAAGCAGTGATGGACAGAAATACCCCGGCTCACGATAACAGCCAACAGCAGTCTCCACCCGCGCCCTCGCATGCCGTCTCCCCGGCCGTGCGGCCCGATGTGCCGGGCCAGTTCGATTACGTGCAGACGCGGGTCGTGCCGTTGCGGGCGGAGCATCTGGAACGCAACCGCATCGTCGCCTACAACAAGAACTCGAATATGAGCTGGACCTTCGACCTGCTGCGCACCCAGGTCCTGCAGGCCATGGAGGAAAACGGCTGGCGCACGCTGGCGATCACCTCGCCCACGCCTGAGGCCGGCAAGACGGTGCTGGCCATCAACCTGGCCATGAGCATCGCCCACCACACCACCAAGACTGCGCTGCTGGTGGACTTCGACCTGCGTCGCCCGCGGGTCGGCGCCTGCCTCGACCTGCCGATGGAAAAGTCGCTCAACGAGCTGCTGGCCGGCGAGGCCCGCCTGGAGGACGTGCTGGTCAACCCGACGCTGCCGCGCTTCGTGGTGCTGCCGACCCGCGAGCCGATCCCGCTGTCCACCGAGGTGCTCTCCTCGCCGCAGGTGAGCGAGCTGATCGGCGACCTGCGCGAGCGCTACGACTCGCGGATCATCATCTTCGACCTGCCGCCCCTGCTCAGCTCCGACGACGCCATCACCGTGCTGCCGAAATTCGACTGCGTGCTGCTGGTGGTGGCCAACGGCATGAACAGCAAGAAGGAGATCGAGGACAGCCTCTACCACCTGGCGAACGCCAACCTGATAGGCGCGGTGCTGAACAAGGCCGAGCTGCAGACGCGTACCTACTACTAGGCAGGCGAGGCGGGTAGGCGGGCGGGGTGGGCCATCAGCGCCAGGGGTATTTCCGTTCCCAGTTCCAGGCGTGCGCCAGTATCTGCTCCAGCGAGGCGTAGTGCGGCTGCCAGCCCAGCACCGCGCGGGCCCGGCTTGCGTCGGCCACCAGCCGCGGCGGGTCGCCGGCGCGGCGTGGCGCATCCAGGGTGGCGATCTCGCGGCCGGTCACCCGGCGCGCCGCGTCTATCACCTGTTGCACGGAAAAGCCCTGGCCGTTGCCGAGGTTGAAGGCGCCGCTCGCGCCGCCCGCCAGCAGGTAGTCCAGCGCCTGCGAGTGCGCGCGGACCAGGTCGGCGACGTGGACGTAGTCGCGGATGCAGGTGCCGTCGGGGGTGTCGTAGTCGCGACCGAACACCGTGACCGCCGCGCGCCGCCCGGAAGCGGCCTGGAGCACCAGTGGCAGCAGGTGGGTTTCCGGCTCGTGGCATTCGCCCAGCAGGCCGTCGGGGTCGGCGCCGGCGGCATTGAAGTAGCGCAGGCTCACTGACTTCAGCCCGTAGGCTCGGTCGAAGTCCTCGAGCACCTGCTCGACCATCCACTTGCTGCGACCGTAGGGGTTGATCGGCGCCTTGGGATGCGCTTCGTCGATGGGCACGTACAGTGGCTCGCCATACACGGCGGCGCTGGAGGAAAACACCAGGCGGTTGCTGCCGGCGCGGCGCATGGCCTGCAGCAGCGTCAGGGTCGCCGCGAGGTTGTTCTGGTAGTACTTGCCCGGGTCGCTGACCGACTCGCCAACCTGGATGAAAGCGGCGAAGTGGAACACGGCGTCGAAGCGGTGTTCGGCGAACAGCGCATCCAGCGCCTCCGCGTCGGCGATGTCCAGTTCCAGCGCGGGCCGGCGCGGGCCGGCGGAGAAGTTGTCGGCCACCACCACCGTATGGCCGCCGTCCTGCAAGTGCTTGACCATGTGCGAACCGATATAGCCCGCGCCGCCGACAACCAAACACTTCATATGACGCTCCTGGAAGCTGTTGCTGCGTGTGATCGTCCTGGATCCGAGCGGGCGGGCCCGTCTGGTGGCAATGTGCCGGTGCAAGCCTTGGTGACTCTAGTCAGCTATTTCAGGAACAGCCAGTTGGACATCTGCCGGCCATCGAGCTGGATGGCGTAGCGCCCGTCATGGTAGGGCGCCGGCAATTCCTTTGGCGGCGCATGGGAGCCCTGGCTGAACAGCCTCAGCCCTGGCGGCGCCTTGATGATCAGCGTGCCTTCGATGGGCTCGACATGGAACGGCGTGGACTTGCCGTCGCGGGGCACCGCGCGGGTTCCCAGCGATATCAGCAGTTGCTTCGACTGGCCGAAGGGCGCGCCGTCGAGGCTTTGTACCACCACGCTGGCGTAGGGCGTGGCGAGCTGGACCTGGATGTCGGCGAGGCCGATCGACTTGCCGCCGAGCCAACCGGTGGCCGCCTGGGTCAGCGGCGTGTCGATGGTGTACAGGCCCTGCCGCCAGTCGCGCCTGAGCTGGCCGGTGTCGGAGGTGGCTTCGCCGGCGTCGGCCGGCAGCAGCGACTGGTCCGGGTCGTGCAGCAGCTGCGCGTCGCCGGCCAGCGGGCTGGGTTGCAGCCAGGGCAGCTCCGGAGTCTGCGGCATGGCGATCTGCAGCCGGCCTTTCTCCGCGGCAGTGCGCAGCAGCACGGAGCTGTCCGGGGTGATGGCCTTGTTGAACAGGGTGTCCGGGGTGGGTGCGAAGAGGTAGGTGGTTCCGGCCGGGCGCACGTCTCCGCGGCGGTAGAGCAGGGCGGCGGCGGGGAAGGTGGCGAGCAGCGCAGGGTCGTTGTAGGCGTGCCAGTTGTCCGCCGTTACCCATTGGCCGGTCATCGATTCCTGGCTGTAGGCGTATTGCACCAGCGCGTCCCAGCCCTGGTAGCTGGCGGTTCCGGCGATGTACAGCGGCAGCGAATGGCGGTCGGGCGTCGGGAAGGGCTCGGCGTTCCACTCGGTGACGGTCAGCGGCTTGCCGGCGACCTGGCCGGCGGCGATCCAGTCCAGCAGGTTGGCGCTGGTCAGCGGGTTCTTCTCCAACTGCCCGGGGCCGCCGTAGCTGTGGACGTCGATCAGGTCACCGCTGGTCAGGGCCGGCAGCGCGCTCAGGCCGTTGCCGCCCCAGGTGCTGGTGGTGACGATCGGGACCTTCACCCCCAGGCCGCGCAGGTGCTGGATCATGTCCGCGTCGAAGCGGCGCTCCAGGTCGTTGAGGAACAGTTTGCCGGGGCCCGGCTCCCAGGAGCGCCAGGTCTGGTCCCCGGGCAGCTCGTGCTGGCTGGCGAAGGCCCGGGCCTCGGCCATGTACAACCGGTTGTGCTTGGGCACGCCCTTGTCCGGCAGCAGGGCGTTGCCGAAGTGCTGGGTGATGTCATTCTCGTTGGTGAGCAGCACCGCGGCGATCGCCGGGTCGTCCTTGTAGGCCAGGCCGGTGTAGGCGTTCACGTGGGTCAGGTAGGCCTCGGCGAAGCGCTTCATCGCCTGCTGCATGGTGATGTTGACGTAGGCGTAGCCCTTGAGCCCGGCATAGCCACCTTCATCCTTGTCCAGCTCGTCGAAGCCGTAGATGCCGTCGTTGGCGGTGACTCCCCGCCCGACGTGCATGTCCAGCCAGACGTAGATGCCTTCGTCCTTCAGGCACTTGATCCACCAGTCGAGCTTCTTCAGCGAGTCCGGGTCGAGGTGCTGGGTGTCGCGGATGAGCCGGCTGTCGCCGAAGATGTTCGGCAGCACCCAGGGCGAGTCGTGGTGGTGCAGGCGCACCAGATTGAAGCCCAGGGCCGACAGGCGCTTGGCCTGCTGCCGAATCTCCTCGTCCGGGGTGCCGAACAGCGTATAGGCCGAGAGGTTGGTGCCCCAGAAGCGCACCGGGGTGCCGTCGGCGAAGCGCAGCTGTTCGCCGTCGGCCTGGAGAAAACCGTGCTTGCCCGCGGGCGTTTCCCCGGCGTTAAGGAACGACAGGTCGACCGGCGAGGTGCGCCAGTCGACCCGGTCGTCCGGCCACTGTGTCGGGTCGGCCAGGCCGAAGCGTTCGGCAAGGGTCGGGCCCAGCGCCACGTCGCCGGCCAGGCTGAGCACTGCCTTGTAGCGCTGGCGGCCGGGCCTGATGCTGCCCTTGTAGAAGAAGGTGCGCACCTCGGAGCGGTTGCCGCGCTCGAAGTACAGGCTCGCCAGCGCCGGCTCGAAGCGCATCTCGATGCGCCGCCCCTGGCCGTCCTTGCCCCAGGACCAGCCGCGGTTGCCGGGCAGCAGCTGCGGCTCGCCCATTTCCCCGAACAGCGCCGGGTCGAAGTTGAAGATCAGGCCGCCGCCGATCACACCGGTATGCAGCTTGTGCGCGTCGAGGTCGATGTTCCAGGTCAGGGTGTGTTCGTCGGTCTTGCCGATGTCGGCGGTCAGGTCGAAGTCGAGTGCCTGGGTGCTGCCTTTCAGGGTATAGCTGTAGGGGCCGTTCACCTGGAAGCGGGGGGCCAGGTAGACCCAGGCCCAGCCGGCCCCCCAGAAGTTGAGCGAAGCGCCGACCACGGTGCCGCCGCCGCGGGTCACCAGCGGCAGGCCGCTGCGGTCGTCGACGCTGGCGCTCCAGTCCGTCGCCCAGGCGCCGAACGACAAGGCCAGGCCCAGCAGGGCCGGGAGCCGCGCGAGGGTGCGGCGAAGTGCTGTGCTCATGGGGTTTGCCCGGGGCGAAGGTTGCTGTTCGTCGCCACGGCGACCGTTGCGCTGCGCGTGCGCCTGACGCGGCTCGCCATCTGGATGTAGGCCACGCCCAGCCCGCCCACCGACCAGTACACCACCGGGATGACCGTGATGCTGCTGACGGTGAAGATGATCACCAGTATCCCGCCCAGGGTCGCCAGCAGCGTACGCCCGAGCCGGCACATTTCATCGTCCTTGTCGGGGAACCCGCGCATGGCCTTGAAAATACCCAGCGCGACCGTGGCGAAGAACGCCACGAACAGCGCCAGGCCCACGAGGCCGAACTCCAGCGCCAGGCCAATGTAGGTGTTGACGATGTCGATGATGCCCTGGCCCTGGATCATCGATTGCATCTCGGGGGTGTTGCGGTAGTCGAAGGAGCCCAGCCAGGGGTTGCGCTGGATGACGATCAGCGAGTTGTCGATCAGGCGTTCGCGGTAGGTGATGTTGTCCTTCTCCAGGGTGCCGATGAAGGGCAGCATGTCGATCAACTTTTCCCCGCCGGGCAGCACGGCCAGCAGCGGAATCGCCAGCACCCCGGCGAGCGCCAGGAGCATCAGGCGCTTGACCGCATTGCGGCCGGTGGCGAGGTAGCCGGCGATGATGACCCCCACGCCGATCCAGGGGCCGCGGGACATGGGCGCGAACAGCCCGCCGGCCAGCAGCAGGGCGCCCAGCCGCCGCAGCAGGCGGCTGCGCACGTAGCCCTGGAGGAACAGGTAGAAGCCGATGGTCACGCTGATGACGTAGCCCAGGGCGATGGCCTGGCCGGTGGAGGCGCTGGCGCGTAGTGAGCCGCCGCGGTCCAGATAGCTGCTCATGTCCCACTGCAGGCCCAGGGCGCCGATCAGCGAACTGTATAGCAGCCAGTGCCGGGCGAACTCGAAGACGCCGATGAGCGAGAGCAGCAGGCCTGCGAGCACGAAGCCCAGCAGAGCGTCCTTGAAGTCGCCGACTGTCCGCAGTGCGCGGCTGGCGAGGTAATAGGGGAGGAAGACATCGGTGAACAGGTAGAGCGACTGGCGCAGGGTATCGGTGAGCGTGGTTTCGCGGAAGTAGAGCAGCGCGGCCAGCAGCAGGCTCGCCAGCAGCAGCAGGTCGGGCAGGGTGCGCCCGAAGGAAACGGCATCGGCCTGTCTGCCCGAGGTGAGGAGCGCGGGCAGCAGCACGCACAGCGTCAGCAGGCGGACATAGTTGAGGTCCAGGAGATAGTTGACCAGGCCGAAGCCGGGCACCGCTATCGACGTCGGCGGGATAAGGAACAGCAACAGGAAGAACAGGGCCATGGGGTTGTGCTCACGTCGCTGGGCGACGACCAGCAGGGTCGCGGCGATGCCGGCGAAGGCCCAGAAGTTCGGCGAGAGGAAGGCCAGCAGCGTCAGCACGAACCACAGGTTGCGCCGCCGTGCAAAGTCACCGGAGGGGATCAGGTCCGCGGCGGCGCGGCGGGCGAGGGTGAAAACGGCGATGGCCAGAACCAGAATGACGACCAGTGCACGATAGTGTTCAGGCATGGGCTACGGGGACCTGATCCCTGGTGGGCGACGGCTAGCGACATGGCAAATTGAGACTATAGTCACTTCCTAGTGACCGGCTCGGGAAATGATGCTTATGTCTTCGATTGGGTTGTCGCCCTCCGTGAGCCTTCGCCGGCGGGCCATGTCAGCCGGGATGTGGAACATCGGGGCGCTCATCGCTTCCCAGGTGATCCGTCTGGGCGGCAACCTGATCATCTCTCGCCTGCTGGTGCCGGAAATGTTCGGCATCATGGCCATCACCACCACGGTCTCGGTGCTCCTGCATCTGTTTTCCGATGTCGGCCTGCGGCAGAACATTGTCCAGAGCCCCCGTGGCGACGACCCGGTCTTCCTCAATACCGCCTGGACGGTGCAGATTCTGCGCGGCTCGGTGCTTTTCGTCCTGACCCTGGTATTGGCCCTGCTGGCCTGGGGCAGCCAGGCCATCGAGCTGTGGCCGGCGAATTCCACCTATGCCGCACCGGAGCTGCCGCTGGTGCTGGCGGTGACCGGCATCGGGGCGATCATCTCCGGCTTCCAGTCGACCAAGGGCGACCTGGCGGTGCGGACCTTCCAGCAGAAGAAGGCGGTGCTGATCGATCTGGCGTCGCAGCTCGCCGGCCTGGTGGTGATGCTCGTGCTCGGCTACCTCACCCGTTCCATCTGGTCGCTGGTGGCCGCAGGGCTGATCGGCAACCTGGCCTACGTGATTCTCAGCCACCTGCTGTTCCAGGGGCCGGACAACCGCCTGCAATGGGACCGCTCGGCCCTCCAGGAACTGGTGGCCTATGGGCGCTGGATTCTGTTGTCCTCGGCCGTGGGGGTGCTGGCCATGTACGGCGACCGCATCTGGTTCGGCGGCAGCATGACGGCCAGGGAACTGGGGGTCTACTCGATCGCGGCACTGTTGGTCGGGGCCTTGCAGACCGCGCTGCTGAGGCTGGTCAGTGCGGTGGCGTTCCCGGCCTTCTGCGAGGCTGCCCGCAGCGATGACAAGGTCAGGCTGCAGGCCTTGTACTACCGCTTCCGGCTGCTCTTCGACGTGACCCTGCTGTTCGGCTGCGGACTGTTGCTGGTCATCAGCCCGCTGCTCATCGGCTGGCTGTACGACGCCCGTTACGCTGAGGCCGGCCGCACGCTGGCCATTCTGTCGCTGTCCTTCTTCGTCCTGCGCTACACCCTGGCGCATCAGGTCTGGCTGGCCCTGGGACTGACCAAGTACCAGGCCATCGACAACATCATCCGCGTCGTTTCGTTGTGGACGCTGCTGCCACTGTCGCTGGCCATCGGCGGGGCGGACTACGCGATCTGGGGCGTGGCTCTGCATACCTTGCCCACCCTGGTGCTGATCGTCTACGTCAATCGCCAGCTGGGCATCTTCAGCCTGAAGCGTGAACTGGTCGTGTTGCCGATGCTGGGGGTGGGGGTGTTGTGTGGCGAGCTCGTCATGGGGCTCGCCAAATGGCTGTGAGCGGGAGCGCCGGACGACCGATGCCACGGAAGGCCGGAGGCGGGTAGCAGGTTGGTGTCGATGGGGCGGGTGCCTACATCACTTCGACGGGGGCAGGGGGTCATGAGAACAATGAATGTCGGCGCTTCGCTGCTCGCTCGCAGGGACTTTCTCCGAGCCTGCGCGCTGTTGGGCCTGGGGGGCGCGATGGCCGGGCTTTCCCGGGGCGCGGCAGGCCAGGCCGCCGCCGAGCCCGGATTCGTCGTCATCAACGGCTGGGTGCTGCCCGCCGCGTATTTCCGGACGGCGAAGGCATGATAAAGGACTATCAGTCGCAAAAGGATTTCCGCGACACCTATGACTTCTGCATCCTCGGTGGCGGGCCAGCGGGCATCACCCTGGCGTTGCGCCTGGCCGGGGCGGGCTGGAGCGTGGTGCTCGCCGAGGGCGGCGGGCGCGAGTATTCGCAGCGCTCGCAGGCGCTCTACCAGTGCACCACCTCGGGCCTCGACGCCTTCCCCGAGTCGACGCGCCTGCGCTTCCTCGGCGGCACCTCCAATCACTGGGCCGGGCGCTGCCGTCCATTCGAGCCGTCCGACTTCGCCGTGGCGCCGCCAGGCGACCTGCCCGGCTGGCCGATCGCCTTCGCCGAGATCGAGCACTACCTGCCGGCGGCCATGGCCATCGTCGATCTGCCGCCGGGCACCAGCTTCAAGGCCATCAACACGCAACTGGACGGTGGCGAATTCAGCGCCGACTGCTTCCTGCTCAGCCCGCCCACGCGCTTCGCCCAGAAGTACGACAAGGCATTGCGGGAGGCCCGCGGGCTTGATCTCTTCATCAACTGCAATTGCGTCGACCTGGTGTTCGATCGCCAGGCGGGGCGGGTGACTGCCGCGCTGGTGTCCGATTACGACCTGCACCGGCAGCCGCTGAAGGCTCGCCAGTACATCCTGGCGATGGGCGCCATCGAGAATGCCCGGCAACTGCTCAACAGCCAGTCACTGGTGGAGGGCGGGGTGGTGAGCCGGGACGGGCTGGTCGGGCGCTGCTTCATGGAACACCTGAACATCGAGCTGGGCACATTCATCCTGCGCGACGGGCAGAGCCGGGAGCCACGCCAGTACTACACCACCGACGCCTTCGTGCTGGCGCGACACGCGGGCAAGGGCAACGTGTCCATGACGGTGCTGTCGGAGGTGAAGGCCTATGGCAGAACCGCGGAGATCAAGGACTTTCTCGAAACCCTGACCTGCGAGATAGGGGTAGCGCACAAGATCGACTACATAGCCAAGTTCAACTGCCCGGGCGACGGTGTCATCAGCACCATGATCGAGCAGTTCCCCAATCGGCAGAGCCGCGTCTCGCTGATCGAGGAACGGGATGAGCTGGGGATGCCCAAGGTCAACGTGAATTGGCAGCTCAGCGCCGATGACAGGAACACCATCAGGTCCATAGGGCTGGAAGTGGCCAAGGGGTTCGCCGAGACGGGCGCTGGCTTCGTCAAGCTCAACGACTACGTCTACGACTTCTCGGTGCCGCTGAAGCTGATTCCGCATGCCCATCACATGGGCACCACCCGGATGGCCGCCTCGGCGGATGTCGGCGTGGTCGACACCAACTGCAAGGTGTTCGGCACCGACAACCTCTATGTGGCGGGCAGCAGCATCTTCTCCACGGGCGGCGCCTCCAATCCGACGATGCCGCTGCTGCAGTTCGCCCTGCGTCTGGCGGACCATCTCGATCGCAAGATGAGGACAGCCATGCCGGGTAGCGCCTGAACGCGGTTGCACGTGGGAAGTATCGATGGCGCGGTCCGCAGCAGGCGGCCGAGGCCGGCAGGGACCGAGCGGGTATCCGGCTCTGGTGCAGTTTCACAGCGGTAAGCTTGGGAGGCAGGATGAATCGATGGCTGAGGAGCGCTTTGACCTACTTCGCCATGTCGACGGGGCGTGGACGCTCGCTCTACAAGATGTTGTGCAGGCCCGATGGCGTCGAATGGGCCAGGTACCTGGCGCGCTGGGGTTCGCTGCATTCGATGGGCGACAGCGTGTACATCAGCAGTGGCTGCAACATCACCGACCCGTCGCTGGTGCGGCTGGGCAACAACGTCGGCCTGTCGGACTGCACGCTGTTCGGGCATGACGGCGTGGTGCTGCTGTTCGAGGCCTGCTACCAGGTCAAGCTCGACTCGGTGGGCGCCATCGATATCCGCGACAACAGTTTCGTCGGCCACGGCGCCATCATCATGCCGCGGGTGACCATCGGCCCGGACTCCATCGTCGCCGCCGGCGCCATCGTCACCAGGGACGTTCCGCCCGGCACGGTGGTCGGCGGCAACCCGGCCAAGGTGATCTGTACCACCACGGAACTGCTGAAGAAGGTCGAGGAGCGTTGCGCGGACTACCCGTGGATGGATCTCATCCGCCAGCGCCGGGGCTGTTTCGACCCGGTGCTGGAGCCGACGCTGGCGGCGATGCGGGCGCAGTACTTCTTCGGCGGAGGGGCCAATGAATAGCAAGCCCTTGGACGTGCTGATCGTCAACTACAACACCGCGGCGCTGCTGCAGCCGATGTTCGACGCGCTGCGCCAGGCGGACGCAGCGAACCAGGCGAGCTTCCTGGTGGTGGACAACGCCTCCGCCGACGATTCGCTGCAGCGCCTGGCCGAGGTCTGTCCGGAGGCGCTGCTGGTGGCCAACCCGACCAACGTCGGCTTCGGCCGCGCCAACAACCAACTGGTCGAGCACCTGCAAGGCAAGTACGCACTGCTGCTCAACACCGACGCCTTCCTTTCCGCCGACACCCTGGCCAAGACCCTCGACTATATGGAGAACCACCCCGAGTGCGGCGTGCTCGGGGTGCGCCTGGTGGGGCGCGACGGGGTGCTGCAACCCTGCTGCCGCTACTTCCCGACGCCGCTGAACATCTTCGCCGTGCGCACCGGGCTGGGCCGTTTCCTGCCTGGCCTGCGGATGGTCGACGACATGTCCTGGGACCACGCCTCGGTGCGCGAATGCGACTGGCTGCCCGGCTGCTACTACCTGGTCCGCCGCGAGGTGATCGAGCAGATCGGTCTGTTCGACCCGCGCTACTTCCTCTATTTCGAGGAAGTGGACCACTGCAAGCGGGTCAAGCAGGCCGGCTGGAAGGTGGTGTACTACCCGCACACCACCGTGGTGCACATCGGCGGCGAGAGTTCGAAGTCGAACGCCGGGGTGGAGTCGACCGGCCGCCAGGTCTCGACGATGCAGATCGAAAGCGAGCTGCTGTACTTCCGCAAGCACCATGGCGTGGCCGGGCTGGCGCTGCACATGTTGCTGGTGAGCCTGGGCGACGCCATCCTTGTGCTCAAGGCGCTGATCAAGCGCCGTTGGTCCTCGGTGGCCTGGGCCTGGCGGCATACCCGGACCACCTGGGGGCTGCTGTTCGACACCCGTTTCGCCAGCCGGCCGACACGCTAGGGGGCAGCATGTTCGAGAACATCCGCGCCGACTTGCGCGCACACGGCGGCGACTGGGCCGCCCAGGGTTTCTGGGTGATGCTGGTGTACCGCTTCGGCCGCTGGCGCTACGGGGTCCGCCCGGCGCCGCTGCGCAAGCTCCTGTCGTTCCTCTACAAGGTGCTGTTCAAGCTGGTGCAGATCCTCACCGGGGTGGAGCTGCCGTGCGAGGCGGTGGTCGGGCGCAACTTCGTCATCGACCATTTCGGCGGCATCGTCGTCAGCGGTTACGCGCGCTTCGGCGACGACTGCCGCATCCGCAACGGCGTGGTGGTCGGCCTGAAGAACGTCGGCAAGCCGATCGCCCCGGTGTTCGGCAACAACGTCGACATCGGCGCCGGGGCCAAGGTGCTGGGCGATATCCGCATCGGCAACAATGTGGTGATCGGCGCCAACGCGGTGGTGCTGGTGGACGTGCCGGACGATTCGCTGGCGGTGGGGGTGCCGGCTACCGTCAGGCCCCGGCGCTCGGGCGGGGAGCCTGGCAACACCCGGGAGGCATTCGATGCGGCGTCGCGCTGAGCGGACCAAATCAGTGGCCGAGGGTGCTGCCAAATGAACGTCTCGGGCAATGGCATCGGCGTGGTGGTCATCGGCCGCAACGAAGGTGCGCGCCTGGAGCGCTGCCTGGTGTCGCTGACCGGTGGGGCGGACAAGGTGGTGTACGTCGACTCCGGCTCAACCGACGGCTCGCTGCAAATGGCGCAAGGCCTGGGCGTGGAGGTGCTGGCGCTGGACCTCGCGCTGCCGTTCACCGCGGCGCGGGCCCGCAACGAAGGCTTCGCCCGCCTGCGCCAGGGTTTCCCGGCGTTGCGCTACGTGCAGTTCGTCGATGGCGATTGCGAGGTGGTCGCGGGCTGGCTGCCCAGCGCCCGGGCCTTTCTCGACGCGCGCCCGGAGGTGGCGGTGGTGTGCGGCCGGCGCCGCGAGCGCTTTCCCCAGGGTTCGATCTACAACTGGCTGTGCGACCTGGAATGGGACACGCCGGTGGGCGAGGCCAAGGCCTGCGGCGGCGACGCCCTCATGCGCGCCGAGGCTTTCGCAGCGGCCGGTGGCTACCGCTCACAGCTGATCGCTGGCGAGGAGCCGGAACTGTGCGTGCGCCTGCGCGCGGCCGGCTGGAAAATCTGGCGCCTGGACCGGGAAATGACCCTGCACGACGCCGCCATGACCCGCTTCGGCCAGTGGTGGCAACGCAGCCTGCGCGGCGGCTACGCTTTCGCCGAGGGCGCCGCGCTGCACGGCGCGGCGCCGGAGCGGCACTGGCTGCGCGAATCGCGCCGCGCCTGGTTCTGGGGCCTGGGCCTTCCGCTGGCGAGCCTGCTCGGCGTGGCGCTGCTGGGCTGGCCCGGCCTGCTGCCGCTGCTGGCCTACCCGCTGCAGGTGCTGCGCCTGGCCCGGCGCGGCGGGCATTCGGCGAGGGAGAACTGGCTATGGGCGTTCTTCCTGGTGCTGGGCAAGTTTCCCGAGATGTGCGGACAAGTGAAGTTTCTCCTGAACCGGCTCGGCGGCGGCAAGGCCGCGCTGATCGAATACAAGTGAGATGCCCATGACCTGGTGGCCGATAGCCAAGAGCCTGTTCACCCTGCACCCGGGGTACTCCCTGCGGGCGCTGAACAACAAGTACAAGCTGACGGTGCTGGTGGTACGCCAGTGGCCGGGCCTGCGCGCCTACCTCGCGCGGCTGTCGAACGCCCTGGGCGCCGGTGGCCTGCGGCGCCTGGGGGAGGACTGCGTCGGCGTCGTGCAGTGGCCCTACATCAGCCGGCTGTGGGAGGCGCCGGTGCGCTTCGACGTGCTGGCCTCGCATTACGAAGAAGTGGCGCGGCACCACCGGCAACTGTTGCTGCTGGGACGCGACGAGCGCCTGGTGCTGTTCGACCTGGCGGCCTATTCCGCCGGCTGCACCCTGGTGCTGGACCGGCCCTTCTGGTTCATGCGCGAAGGGGAGCTGGTGCTGAACCTGTTTCAGGGCGAGCTGCGGGTGGCCTCCCTGGCGTTCACCCTGTGCCGCCTCGAGGGCGAGCTGTGCATCTTCATCGGCGCCGTGCAGGGTATCCACAAGGGCGTGGACAGCGAGCGCTCGCTGGAGATCTACCGGGTGCTGACCAAGGACTTCGAGGGGCTGCGGCCACGGAGCCTGCTCATCGAAGTGCTCAAGTGCCTCGCCCGGCATGTCGGTGCCACCCGGTTGTACGCGGTGGGCGACGGCTACCGCCATCATCGCCACCCGTACTTCGGTGCGGAGAAGGCCAGGGAGCTGCCGACCGACTACGACGCGATCTGGCGGGAGCACGGCGCGACCCCTTCCGAGCGCGAGGACTTCTTCGCCATGCCCCTCGCCGTGTCGCGCAAGCCGGTGGAGGAGATTCCCTCGAAGAAGCGTGCGATGTATCGCCGCCGGCATGAACTGCTGGAGCAGATATTCGCCCGCGTGGAGGCCGCGCTGCCGGTCAACGCGCGGGCCGCCACGGAGCCTTGGCAAGGGACTGTCCAGGCCGCCGGCCCGACGCCCTGAAGCGCGCCGGGGGGCAGGGCGGAAGCGGCGGCGTGGCCTCGATTGACCTTTGGACCGGCTGTACTAACTTGGGGTGGGGAAATTCAGCGCGATGACCTTCGACTCGGCGCCCATGCGCATCACATATTTCATCAACCAGTACCCCAAGGTGAGCCACAGCTTCATTCGTCGCGAGATCCTGGCGCTGGAGCGCCAGGGCTTCGAGGTCCAGCGCATCGCTCTGCGCGGCTGGGACGCCGAACTGGTGGACGCCGAGGACGTCGCCGAGCGCGAGAAGACCCGCTACGTGCTGCGTGACGGCGTGCTCGGGCTGTTGCGCCCGCTGCTGCAAGCGCTGCGCGCCGAGCCACGGCGCTTCCTGGCCAGCCTGTGGCTGGCGCTGCGGATGGGCCGCCGGGCCGACCGCCCCTGGCCCTACCACCTCATCTACCTGGCCGAGGCCTGCTGCGTCGTGCAATGGACGCGGGCCTTCGGCGGTGCGCACGTGCATGCCCACTTCGGCACCAACTCCGCCGAGGTGGCGATGCTCGCCAACGCCCTCGGCGGGCCCGCGTACAGCTTCACCGTGCACGGCCCGGAGGAGTTCGACAAACCGCAGTTCATCCACCTGGGCGAAAAGGTCCGGCGCGCGGCCTTCGTCGCCGCGGTCAGCTCCTACGGCCGCAGCCAGCTGTTCCGCTGGGTGGCGCACCGTCACTGGGCCAAGGTCAAGGTGGTGCACTGCGGACTGGAGCGGGTGTTCCACGAGGTGCCGGCAGTGCCGGCGCCGGCGTTGCCGCGGCTGGTCTGCGTGGGCCGGCTGTGCGAGCAGAAGGGCCAGTTGCTGCTGCTGGAAGCGGCGCGGCGGCTGGCCGAGCGAGGGCTGGCGTTCGAGCTGGTGCTGGCGGGCGATGGCGAGATGCGCGCGGAACTCGAAACCCTGGTGGCCCGCCACGGCCTGCCGGCCCAGGTGCGGATCACCGGCTGGATCAGCAGCGCCCAGGTGCGCGAGGAAATCCTCGCGGCGCGCGCCCTGGTGCTGCCCAGCTTCGCCGAGGGCCTGCCGGTGGTCATCATGGAAGCCATGGCCCTGCGGCGCCCGGTACTGACCACCGCCGTGGCAGGCATCCCCGAGCTGGTGCGGCCGGGGGAGAACGGCTGGCTGTTCCCTGCTGGCTCGGTGGAAGAGCTGGCGGCGGCCATGGCCGACTGCCTCGGGCAACCACCGGAGGTGTTGCAGCGGATGGGCGAGGCAGCCCATCGGCGGGTGCTGGAGCGTCACGACATCGATACCGAAGCGGCCAGGCTGGCTGGCTTCTTCCGGACGCCGGCATGAGCGCCCTGCTGGGGTGGCTGCTGGGCGCCGTGGTGCTGCTGGCCTGTCTGCCGCTGTCGGTGTTCCTCGCCCAGGTGCTGCTGGCCTGCCTGCCGGCGGCGTGGCCGGCGCCGCCGCCGAAGCGGCCACGGCCGAAGCTGGCGGTGCTGGTGCCGGCGCACGACGAGTCCTCGACGATACAGGCGACGCTGGCCGGCCTCCGCCCGCAATTGCGCGATGGCGACCGCCTGCTGGTGGTGGCGGACAACTGCACCGACGACACCGCCGCGCTGGCCCGCGCCGGCGGCGCGGAAGTGCTGGAGCGGCGCAACGGGCAACTGCGCGGCAAGGGCTACGCGCTGGACTTCGGCATCCGCCACCTGGCTGCGGACGCGCCGGAAGTGCTGGTGATCGTCGATGCCGACTGCCTGGTAGGCGAGGGCGGCATCGAACGCCTGGCGCTGCGCTGCGTCCACGCCGGGCGTCCGGCGCAGGCGCTCTATCTGATGCACGCGCCGGAGGGCGCGGGGCTGAAGGTGCGGATAGCCGAGTTCGCCTGGCGCGTGAAGAACCTGGTGCGGCCGCGGGGCTGGGCGCGGCTGGGCCTGCCTTGCCAACTGATGGGCACCGGCATGGCCTTCGTCTGGCGCGACCTGGCGCTGGTCGACCTGGCCAGCGGTCATCTGGTCGAGGACCTGAAGATGGGCCTGGATTTCTGCCGTCACGGCAAGCCGCCGCTGTTCTGTCCCGAGGCGCTGGTGAGCAGCCGTTTCCCCGGCAGCGATGAAGGCCTGAAGGCCCAGCGCACGCGCTGGGAGCATGGCCACCTGGGGGTGCTGCTCGGCGACGCGCCGCGGTTGCTGGCGGAGGCGCTCGCGCAGGGCAACGGCAAGCTGCTGGCCATGACCCTGGACCTGCTGGTGCCACCGCTGGCCCTGCTGAGCCTGGCGCTGGCCGGGCTGTTCGGCCTGTGCTGGCTGGTCTTCCTGCTGGGCGGCGCGTTGGCCCCGGCGCTGCTGGCCAGCGTCGCCCTGGTGGCGCTGGCCGGCGCCGTGGTGCTGGCCTGGAGCCGCTTCGGCCGGGGGCTGATCGCGTTCTCCGTGCTGCTCTATGCGCCGTTCTACGCGCTGCGGAAAATCCCGCTGTACCTGGGCTTCCTGATCCGCCGCCAGGTCGACTGGGTGCGCTCGAAGCGGGACGACGGCTGATGCGCGCCCCGGCCTGGCGGAACCACTGGCGAGCCATCCTCGGCAAGCTCCGGGTAGTGGCCAGCCCTGGCGAGGAGCAGCGCCTGCTGGAGGCGTTGAGCGCACCGGGGGCGTCGGCTGTGCTCGGCTTCGTGAACGCCCACGCGATGAACCTGATGGCGGACGACATCGAGTTCTACCGGGCGTTGTCGGCCGCCGACGTGCTGCTGCGCGACGGCAGCGGCATGGCCATCCTGTTCCGCCGCGCCGGCCTGGAACCGGGGTTGAACATGAACGGTACCGACCTCATTCCCAAGCTGCTGGCGGCCTTCGCCGGGCGCCGCGTCGCGCTCTGGGGCACCGAGGAGCCGTACCTGGGGAAAGCCGCGCAGCAGTGCCAGGCGCTGTACGGGGTGCAGGTGGTGTCCGTGCAGCACGGTTTCGCCGAGGCCGGGACCTACCTGGCGCTCGCCCGCCAGACGCAGCCGGAGTTGGTGCTGCTGGGCATGGGAATGCCCAGGCAGGAGGCCATCGCCGCCAGGCTGGCCGCCAGCGGCCAGCCGTGCCTGATCGTCTGCGGCGGAGCGATCCTGGACTTCCTCGGCGGCAAGGTCAGCCGCGCGCCGGGCTGGCTGCGGCGCCTGGGCTGCGAATGGCTGTTCCGCCTGCTGCGCGAGCCGCGGCGCCTGTTCGCCCGCTACGTGCTGGGCAACCCGCTGTTCCTGCTGCGCACCCTGGCCTGCGGACGTGCGGCGGCAAAGGATGGCTGAGTGAACCACCACCTGCGGATTGTAGTGCTACATTGATATCAAGCGTGCCGGAGGACCGGCTTCCGTACCCAACGGGTGGCGCCAGCGGCCTTGCGGGGACCGGCATCCGGCGCCGGGCGTGGCTCGGGTGGTCGACAGGTCAGGGAGGATCTTCCCGGATGTACTCAGTACTTCGCTGTCACTCTCCATATGCTCATTACGCGGCTCCGGCTGCCTCTCGCCCCCGCTTTAGCGGCGGGCGTCGGGACGCTTGCGAGGGGTTGGCCGGTGCGCCGGCTGTCGGTGGGAAAGCGTTCGCTGTCTCGAATCAGTGAGGTCGACCGATGATTTTCGAGCCCAGGAGCAGCCGTTCCCTGCTGCAGCGCCGCAGCAGCATCAGCAACGCCATCCAGGCCGGCCTCGACGGCGTGGCCGTGACCGGTTCCGCCTGGCTGCTGATCTACTACCACATCGGCTACATGACGTCGGACTACGTCATCATGCTGCTGTTATTGCTCGGCGCGCTGGCGGTCATCTACGACCACTACGCGATCTACCGCAGCAACGTCCGGCTCTCGGTCAAGGCCTTCAAACTGTTCAAGGCCTGGTCGGCGACTTTCTGCTTCCTGGTGGTCATGGCCTTCCTCACCAAGCAGAGCGAGCAGTATTCCCGGCTGCTGGTGGGCGAGCTGTTCGTCATCGGCTACGCGGTACAGCTGTTCCTGCACTTCGTCGTGCGCGAGGTGCAGAAGAAATTCCTGGCGCTGCCTTCGCGCCTGGAGAACGCGCTCATCATCGGCGGCGGCGAGCTGGCCAGCTTCCTGCAGCAGAAAATCAGCAACAATCCCTGGCTCGGTGAAAGGATCGTCGGCTGCGTGCTGATCGACAAGGACGCGGCGGGCGCCGGAGAGGGCTTCGAGGGGCTGCCGCGGCTGAACGTGCTGGGGGATCTCTCCGACCTCGACGAGATCATCGCCCGGCACGCCATCCGCACCGTGTACTTCGTCACCCCGCTGGAGGGCTCCGAGGTCATCAACACCGTCTACCTGAAGCTGCTGGACAAGTACATCTCCATCAACTGGGTGCCGGACATCTTCTCGCTGCGCCTGATCAACCACAGCGTGCGGGAGATCGCCGGGATTCCCGTGCTGACCCTCTCCGAAACCCCGCTGATGGGCACCGGGCTGTTCCTCAAGACCCTCGAGGACAAGGTCCTGGCTGCGCTCATGCTGCTGTTCGCGGCGCCCTTACTGCTGCTCATCGCCCTGGCCATCAAGCTCGACAGCCCGGGCCCGGTGTTCTTCCGCCAGGAGCGCAAGGGCTGGAGCGGCGAGGTGTTCCGCATCTGGAAATTCCGCAGCATGTTCGTCCACGAAATGGAGGACGGCGTGGTCAGGCAGGCGCAGCGCAACGACCCGCGCATGACCCGCGTCGGAGCCTTCATCCGCCGCACCAGCCTGGACGAGCTGCCGCAGCTGTTCAACGTGCTGGCGGGCGAGATGTCCCTGGTTGGGCCGCGCCCGCATGCGATCCAGCACGACGCGCAGTATTCGCAGGACATCACCGACTACTTCGCTCGGCACAACATCAAGCCGGGTATCACCGGCCTTGCGCAGGTGCGGGGCTTCCGCGGGGAAACCCGGGACATCGAGCAGATGATCCAGCGCGTCGACTCGGATATCGAGTACATCAACAACTGGTCGGTATGGCTCGACTTCATCATCCTGGTGCGCACCCTGTTCGCCTTCACCGGCAAGCAGGCCTATTAGGTTTCCTTTTGGATTTACGCAGGCGAGCCTATTTGTCTGGCGTCAAAAAAACCAACTTTCCGGGTTGCCGATAATGCAACTTTCGATTGAGAAAGAGTGCTGCGTGGCAATATTCATTTCCTTCGAATTACCGCGCCGAAGCAGGAAAGTTGACGCCATAAAATAGATGACCGAGGTTGCCACCGGACCGCTTGCAAAGTCTCTAGCCAGCATCTTTACTCGACCTGGACCGTAGATGTTACTGAATGTGACGTTGTCGAGTATTTCTCTTGTCAGAATCAAGTTAGGTTAATTGAAGTTTCCCTTCGATCTTTTCCGTTCTTCCAGATGGATAACTCACAGGAAGTCGATGAAGAAATGAAAGAGAACCTGGCGATATTGATCCGGAAACTCATCCCGCCCTCCCTGCGCTATGAGATAAGGAGCGCCCTGACCTGGTCGCGGGACATTCTCGGGCGCGCCTGTTTCTGGCGCTGGGAGGTCTCCCGCTTCCGTCTGCAGAACGACAGCGACTACGAAGTCCTCTACGTCGGGCGGAAAACCCGGCGCGACATGGCCAAGCTGCTGATCGGCGGCAAGCCCCTGGCGAGCGCCGAGGAAGGCGGGGAGGGCGCGGCTACCGAAGCCTCGTCCCATGTGGTGGTGGTCAGCGAAATGCCCAGCGCCGGCGCACTGTCGGTGCCGCACTACCTGAGCGCGGTGGTCCCCCTGGGGCGCCCCCTGGAGGAGATCACCGCCCAGTACGACGGCGAGCTGCGCCGCAACCTCCGCAAGTGCCGGCCGCTGTACCGCATGCAACAGGCGCTGACGGACGAGCAGATCGACCGCGCCAACCGCGAGATGCTCCAGCCCTACGCCCAGGCGCGGCACGGGGCATTCACCAAGCAGTTCGACACCAACGACCTGTTCCGCATCGCCAAGACCGTCGGCCGGCTCGACCTGATACTCAAGGGCGACGACGTCGTCGCCTGTCACTTCGGCTGCGTGATCACCCGGGCCGGGAAGCGCTACTGGAGCACCCTGCGCTTCGGCTACCCCGAGGCGGTGTTCTCCGATGCCAAGCGGTTGCGCGAGGTCAACTCCATCACCACCTTCTTGGCGCTGGAGTGGGCCATCGAGAATGGCTTCGACTACTACGATATCGGCCACTGCCTGGCCCGGCCGGACGACGGGCTATTGAAGTGGAAGCGCCGCCGCGGCGGCGACATCGATACCCTGGGCAACCACGCCTACATGTTCGTGCGCCTGCCCAGGACCGGAAGGGCCCAGTTCCTCTGGGATTCACCGCTGTTCGCCGTGGAAGGCAGGAAGCTGACCCTGCACCTGGGCCTGCCCGACGGGCCGAGCGACGAAGAGATCGTCGAGCGCTATCGCGAAATGGTCTTCGGCGGGCTGTTCAAGATCTACCTGTATTGCACGGCGAATCCGCGCGAGCGACTGCTGGAGAGCCTGCGCGAGCGCTATGCGCACTTCCAGTCGCCGCCGATCATGGAAAGAATTCCCTCCAACTGAGCAGCACCATGCCCGGGGAACCCGCCCGCGGCCTGGCCATCGGTCGTGTCACCGAAGGATGGTCCCACCATGCAAAGCGATACCTCGCAAGCCGGTGCCGCGGTACGTTTCGCCGGCAAGAACTGGAGCCTTGCCGCCTACTGGCATATCGCGCGGAGACGGCTGGCGCGAAAGCAGTCGGAAAACCTCAAGAGCGTGGCAGCCAAGTCCTGGGACATCGCCCCGCGCGAGACCACGCCGGCGCCGCCGGCCTTCTTCCTGCCCAACCAGTGGGAGCGCGTGACGGGATGGGAAGAGAAGCTCTTCTTTCCCTACGAGCACCCCCGGCGGACCATGGAGGGCCTGGGCAGCATGGAGCAGCATCCGACGCGGGGCTACCTAATCAAGGACGTGTTGATGATCGACGGGACCCTCTACAAGGACGGCGCGAGCTTCTGGCTGTCCTCCACCCGTCCGCGCTGGCTGCCGCGGATCAGCGTGGAGAGGGAAGTCGACCGTGGGGCGGTCTATTGCTCGCCCTATGGCAACCGCTGGTTCGGCACCTGGCTGGCGGAGGACTGCCTGACCTATGCGCTGGCCCGCGACGAAGGCCTGCCGGTGACCATCGCACCTTCGGCCAGGTACCCGCTTTACCCCCAGATGCTGGATTACGAGGCCTGGCTGGACATGCAGCCGACACGCCTGCACAGCGCGTTCTTCCGCGAGCTGGTGCTGTTCGACGACTTCGGCCACAACAGCCACCAGCATCTGCGCTACCGGGCGATGGGGGAAAAGCTGCTCGCCCACGTGAACTACCAGGCGCACCCCGGCGTCTTCATCTTGCGCGGCGAGACAGGCGACCTGCGCCTGCTGGTCAATGAAATGGAAATCGCCGAACACCTGCGCAAGCACCGGGGCTTCCGCATTCTCGACCCGACGAAGAGCGACCTGCCGACCATAGTGGCGACCTGCGCCGGGGCCAGGGTCGTGGTGGGCGTCGAGGGCAGCCAACTGGTGCATGGCGTCAACGTGCTGCCGCCAGGCAGTGCGGTGCTGGCGTTGCAACCGCCGAACCGGTTCGTGTGCTTCTACAAATACCTGACGGACCGTGACCACCAGCATTTCGGCTTCGTGGTCGGGACGCCCGAAGGCGAAGGCTTCAGGATCGACCTGGAAGAGGTGGAGCGCACGCTGGACCTCTTCCCCGCATGAGCCGGTAGCTGAGCCTCGGCAGGCGCACCCTGGGGACAGGAAAGCGCCGGCGCAGGATGGGTGGGGCACCAAGCGATACCCATCCTACGAGCGCTTCGGCGCGCCGTAAGCCAATCAGGCAAACACGAAATACTTGCGCACCGTCTCCACCACTTCCCAGGTGCCTTTCAGCCCCGGCTCGATGACGAACACGTCGCCGGCCTTCAGGTGCACCGGCTGCTCGCCCTCGGGGGTGATGATGCAGTAGCCGTCGAGGAAGTGGCAGTACTCCCACTTCTCGTAGTTCACCTCGAACTTGCCGGGGGTGCAGATCCAGGTGCCCATGATCTTGCTGCCGTCCGCCGAGGTGTAGGCATTGAGGTTGACGGTGTGCGGGTTGCCGCCGATGCGCTTCCACTTGGTGGCATCCAGCACGGGGGTGGGGCAGGTTTCGCGCAGTACGGTGATGAAGTCGGACATGACAGCTCCAGGTCGGTGGGATGTGGCCCGCCACCATAGGGGCAACGGCCACGCCGGAGTTGCCTGGATTCGACGCCGATGTGCCTGGAAACGCTGCGGCCTTGACCCGTGGCAATCCATGCGAGGGGTGTTCCTGTATTCATTGTGCGAATCCTGCCGCCGGTAGGTTTGAAACCTGGCGATTCCTTGCCTACACCTAAAAGCGAGCCAGACTGTTGCAGCGACGCTGCGCAGCCGGGGAGTAGGGCACGCCAAATACGTCAAACGACCAAGGAACGACATCCATGACAAGCAAACTGCTCGGCAAGAGTGCGATCTTCGCGGTTCTCGGCGCCGCCAGCCTGTTCGCCCAGGCGGACCAGGCCGGGGGCAACGGCTGCGGTTGGGGCAACATGCTGTTCGAAGGGCAGCGCGGGTTGTTCCCGCACCTGCTGGCTACCACCACCAACGGGACTTCGGGCAACGCCACCTTCGGCCTGACTTCCGGCACCAACGGCTGTAACTCCGATGCGCGGCTGGGGTATGGCGGTCGTTCGATCTTTGCCATGAACGGCATGCTCGACAACATTGCCGAGGATATGGCCAAGGGGCATGGAGATGCGCTGGATGCCTATGCCACCCTGCTGGGGGTGCAGGCTCAGGATCGTGCGCATTTCGCGCAGGTTACTCAGCGGCACTTTGGGGAGATCTTCGCCAGTAAGGATGCGACCGGGGAGCAGGTCTATGCCAACACCTTGGCGGTGATGCAGCGTGATCCGACGCTGGCGCGCTATGCCAAGCAGCCTGCCTGAGGTTCGCGTAACGAGGCTGTTCACTTAAGAGAGAATGCCGTTTCTCTTCATGGGGGAAACGGCATTTTCATGTGGGGTGGGGCTAGGGCTTCGATTTTTAACTCGTCATTCCCGCGAACGCGGGACGCGGCTCCATCGCGAACAGCGCTTGCGCTGGCCCGAAGGGGAATAACCCAGTTGCCTTCTTGCTCGGTGTAACGCGCCGCTCCGAGTCTGCGGACATTTCTCGTTTCGCCCCCTCGGGCGAGTCCCTTTTGTCAATCGCCACAAAAGGAACCAAAAAGGCTTGCCCCGACATACGGGCCCGATGGAGCCGGGCTACCCTCGCGAATTCCCCCGCCACGGAGGCCCGCCCCGAGGGTACGTCCCTGTAGCCCATCGGGGCTCTCGCGACATCCATGTCGCATGACCTCCTGAGCGCGGGTTTCGTTCGGCCTTCTGAAGGGGCACTCCGGTGCGCTCGGATATTCCTCTGGAAATCCTGCTCTTCGTAGGAGCGAGCTTGCTCGCGAACCCCGCAGTCACTGGGTTATTCCCCTTCGGGCCAGCGCAAGCGCTGTTCGCGATGGAGCCGCGTCCCGCGTTCGCGGGAATGACGGGGATAGATAGGTGCTTCAGGATAACTCTGGATTCTCCCTTCGCTGAGGACAGCCCCCTCTCCCTTCAGGGAGAGGGTTGGGGAGAGGGCGCTCTTGAAGCCAGCGCCTACGCCACCGGCAAACCCCGTTCGCGAGCAAGCTCGCTCCTACAGTCATGATGGCATCGGTGTATCGGCCAACGGCGTATAACCGCGAACGGTTATACGCCCTACGAACCTGCCGGCTGACACTGCGTTATCCACCCACGCCGAACAGCCCCCTCTCCCTCCGGGAGAGGGCTGGGGTGAGGGCAACGGACTCCACCAACACTCCGCTACCAAAACCTGTAACTCCGCTCCCCCTCCCTAACCCTCCCCCGCAAGCGGGAGAGGGGACTGTTCGGTGTGATGCTCAACCACGAACCCGCCTGAAATAGCCAATGGCCAACGGCGTATAACCGCGAACGGTTATGCGCCCTACGTTCTGGCGCGCTACCGCCGGATGCTCCGGGCCGGGCCCTCAGGACGGATGAGGCTGCGCCACGCCAACCGGCCGCTCGTCCGCCACCATGACGCGGTTGCGGCCGGCCTGCTTGGCCTGGTAGAGCAGGGCGTCGGCGGTCGCGAGCACCGCGCCGACGTCCGTCCGTCCCTCGCTGCTGAAGGCCACGCCCAGCGACAGGGTCACCCGCCCCACCTGCGGGAAGTCCGTGCGTTCCGTCGTCAGGCGGATGCGCTCGGCGACTTCCGCCGCCACGCCGAGCGAGGTGGCCGGCAGCAGCAGGATGAACTCCTCGCCGCCGGCGCGGCACGGCAGGTCGCCGCTGCGCGAGTTGCACCGCAGCACCTCGGCGAAGGCTTGCAGCACCTGGTCGCCGGCGGCATGGCCGAAGGTGTCGTTGACCTGCTTGAAATGGTCGATGTCCATGCTGATCACCGCGAAGGGCTCGCCGCGCGCCACCCAGCTCGCCAGGGTCGCCTCCAGCGCGCGGCGGTTCGCCAGGCCGGTCAGCGGGTCGCTCTGGGCCTGGCGGTTGAGCTGGCCGATGCGCTCCTGGGTCATCTGTCCGCCGATGATCAGCGCCCGGCGGATGCGCCAGGCCTCGAAGTACCAGGCGCGCACCCCCTCGATGCGCTCGGTGTTGTCCAGCTGCGCCGCGTAGTCGGCCAGCCGGCGCAGGGGATGGCTGATCCGCGCGGCTATCCACCACAGCAGCGGGAAGCCGAGCAGGATCATCGGCACTATCCCCGCCAGCACCTGCAGCATCAGCGCGCGCACGGCGCCGAGGGTGACGCTCAGCGGCTGCTGCGAGACCACGCCCCAGCCGCTGTCCGGCACCGCCGCGTAGCCGGCGAGCATCTCCAGGCCCTCGTGATTGGTGACCTGCATGGCGCCGCTTTCGCCGCGCAGCGCGGCGTCCACCGCGGCGTTGACGCCGATCGTCTGGCCGATGCGCTCGCGCTCGGGGTGGTAGAGCAACTGGCGCTGCTCGTCCACCAGGTAGACGAAGGAGGTGTCCTTCTGGAAGTGCCGGCTGACGATGTGGTTCAGCGAATTGGCGCGGTTCAGGTAGATGGTCCCGCCGACCAGGCCGAGGTAGTCGCCGCGGGCGTTCCACACCGGATGGGAGACGAACACCACCCGCTCGCCGGACTGCGAATGGAAGGCCGGGCTGATCATCGCCTGGCGCATTTCCAGGGGGCGCTTTGAGAGGATCTTGCGCCCATTGGCGCTGAGCCACTGGGGCAGGGCGCTGAGGATCCGCCCGGTCGCGTCGACGATGACCACTGTATTGAAGCTGCCGTCCTGGCGGGCCAGGCGTTCCACCTCGGCGCCGCGGACCGCCGCATCGGCGAAATCACGCCCGAGGACAGTCGCGCTGTAGGCCAGGCGGTCCAGGGACGAGGCGAGGCTCTGGTTGATGCTCAGCGCAACCTTGGCCGCATAGGCCCGGTTGTGTTCCAGCGCACTGAGGACCAGCGTCTCCCGCTGGATCCGGTAGGTGGCGAACAGGTCGTTGGCCAGGGTCGCGATGGCCGCCAGCGAGGCGAACAGAAGGATCAAGGTGCGCAGGTTGAGCCTGGGCATGGGCCCCAAGGACATGGTGGATTCCGTCGATACTGTGGAGATCGCCGCGCCATCCACCCGGGCCGGACACGCCTGGCGCGAGCGCGCTTTCGAGGGGCTCGATGCCGTGGCTGGAGGCGGGTGGATGGCAGACGCCAGGGCGCCATTATGGACAAGGCCGGGCGCCGCGCCGGGGGTATTGGCGGAGATTCAGGGGCGGGGGCTGTAAAGCAGGAAGATTCCGTCGGGAATATGGGACAGGTCGGGGGCGGCTGCCCCTTGCCCCGGCGATGCATGGCATCCGGCACCGGGGCGCAAGGGGCTTCAGGCGCGGCGGGCGGGCTGTTCGTCCTTGGCCACGCTGGCGCAGCAATGCAGCAGGGCATCGCGGATCATGAAGTTGACCAGGGTCGGGGAAACCCCCAACTCGCGGGCGATCTCCTTCTGCTGCACGCCGTGCAGACGGTACATCTCGAAGGCGTAGCGAGTGCGCTCGGGCAGCTGGCTCAGGGCCTCGTCGATCTGTTCGAGGGTGTCGAAGTTGATGTGCAGGGTTTCCGGCGTGGCGCCGTAGGCCGCCTCGGCCTCCATCAGCTCCTGCGGCGCGCCGGTGTGGCGCTGCTCCAGCGCCTGCTTGCGGTAGTGGTCGATGGCCAGGTTGCGCACTACCTGGAACAGGTAGCTCATCTGCGCCTTCAGCGGAATGGAGGCGCCGGAGGCGTTCTGCAGGCGGAAGAAGGTGTCCTGCACCACGTCCTCGGCATGGGAACGGCAGCCGAGGAAGCGCGAGGCGAACTTGACCAGGATGGAACGATTCTCGATGAAGGTCGCGACCAACGGGGAGGCATAACGGGAGGTGGGCAGTTCATCCAGCATGAGAATCACCTAGCGGCAGTGTGGGTGGGCAAATCGCTAGTCAGGTACGCATCCAGCGAGCCGAGCCGGAAAGTATTTGAAATGAGAATCATTGTCAACAATTGTAAATGAATGTTCTTGCTGGCCGGAAAGCCCCGTGCAGACTGGCTTTGTGCCATCCGGGCGGGCTCGCCGACCTAGCTGAGAACACTAATTATTTCGAATGATCGTCCGTACACCTCTGAGAGAACCGGCTGAAGGCCCAAGTGGGACTTTTCCGGTCGATGACCAGTCGCGGTTGCACTCAGCAGGAAATCCAAATGGACGCGTTCGAACATCCCTCCTCAATGGCCCAGGCCCTGCGCCAGCGTGCCGGCACCCAACCCGATCGGCTGGCCTTGCGCTTCCTGGCCGAAGACGGCGCCGGCGACCTGGTGCTCAGCTACGCCGAGCTGGACCGCCGCGCCCGCTGCATCGCCGCCGCCCTGCAGGCCCGGGCGGGGCAGGGCGAGCGCGCGGTGCTGCTGTTCCCCAGCGGCCCGGACTACGTCGCCGCCTTCTTCGGCTGCCTGTACGCCGGCATGGTCGCGGTGCCCGCCTACCCGCCGGAGTCGGCGCGCCGCCACCACCAGGAACGCCTGCTGTCGATCATCGACGACTGCGCGCCGCGCCTGGTGCTGACCCAGGCCGAACTGCGCGGGGCGTTGCTGGAAGGCTGCCCGGCGCTGTCCGGCGCCGCCGCGCCGCAGCTGCTGTGCGTCGACGAGCTGGACCTGGCCGGCGCCGAGACCTGGGTGGAAACCGAGGTCCGCCCCGAACACATCGCCTTCCTGCAGTACACCTCCGGCTCCACCGCGCTGCCCAAGGGCGTGCAGGTCAGCCACGGCAACCTGGTGGCCAACGAGCGGCTGATCCGCGGCGGCTTCGGCATCGGCGCCGACGATGTGATCGTCAGCTGGCTGCCGCTGTACCACGACATGGGCCTGATCGGCGGCCTGCTGCAGCCGGTCTACAGCGGCGTGCCCTGCGTGCTGATGTCGCCGCGCTACTTCCTCGAACGCCCGCTGCGCTGGCTGGAAGCCATCAGCCAGCATGGCGGCACCGTCAGCGGCGGGCCGGACTTCGCCTACCGCCTGTGCACCGAGCGCGTCAGCGAGTCGGCCCTGGCCGGGCTGGACCTGAGCCGCTGGCGCGTGGCCTTCTCCGGCTCCGAACCGATCCGCCAGGACAGCCTGGATAATTTCGCCGCCAAGTTCGCCGCCAGCCGCTTCGAGGCCTCCAGCTTCTTCGCCTGCTACGGCCTGGCCGAGGCCACCCTGTTCGTCAGCGGCGGCCAGCGCGGCCAGGGCATCGCCGCCCTGGGCGTGGACGAGGCGGCCCTGGCGCAGAACCGCATCGAAGCGGGCAGCGACAGCGTGCTCATGTGCTGCGGCCGCAGCCAGCCGGAACATGCGGTGATGATCGTCGACGCCACCGATGGCGCCGCCCTGGACGAGAACCGGGTGGGCGAAATCTGGGCCGCCGGGCCGAGCATCGCCCACGGCTACTGGCGCAACCCCGAGGCCAGCGCCAAGACCTTCGTCGAGCGCGACGGCCGCACCTGGCTGCGCACCGGCGACCTGGGCTTCCTGCGCAGTGGTGAGCTTTACGTCACCGGGCGCCTGAAGGACATGCTCATCATCCGCGGCCACAACCTCTACCCGCAGGACATCGAGCGCGCCGTGGAAACCGAGGTGGATGCCGTGCGCAAGGGCCGCGTGGCCGCCTTTGCCGTGCAGGTCGATGGCGAGGAGGGCATCGGCATCGCCGCCGAGGTCGGCCGAGCGCTGCAGAAGCGCATCCCGGCCGACGCCCTGATCGACGCCATCCGCCAGGCGGTGGCAGAGGCCTGCCAGGAGGCGCCGAAGGTGGTGGCGCTGCTCAACCCCGGCGCGCTGCCGCGCACCTCCAGCGGCAAGCTGCAACGCTCGGCCTGCCGCACGCGCCTGGCCGACGGCAGCCTGGACGCCTACGCCGTCTACCCCGGCCAGGCACCCCGGGCCGAAGCCGCGCCGGAGCAAGGCGCCGATGCCTTGCAGGCACGCATCGCCGAACTCTGGCGCGAGCACCTGGGCGTCGAGCGCGTAGGCGCGGACGACAACTTCTTCCTGCTCGGCGGCAACTCCATCGCCGCTGCCCAGGCCATGGCCGCGCTGCGCGAGGCCCTGGGCGTCAACCTGAACCTGCGCCTGCTGTTCGAGGCGCCGAGCCTGGCCGCCTTCAGCGCCGCCGTGGCTGCTCGCCTGGCCGATGGCGCCGCGGCGGAAGCGCCCATGGCCCAGCTGCCGCGCGGCGGCGACCTGCCGCAATCCGCGGCCCAGCGCCGCCTGTGGCTGAACTGGCAGATCGAGCCCCGCGGCTGCGCCTACAACATCCCCGGCGGCCTGCTGCTGCGCGGCGAACTGGACGAAGACGCGGTCTACGACAGCTTCGCCCGCCTGGTGCAGCGCCACGAATCGCTGCGCACACGCTTCCTCGAACGCGACGGCCAGGCGCTGCAACGCATCGAGCCGCGCGGCGAGTTCCATTGGCAGGTGCTGCAACTGGACGCCGGCAAAGCCGAACAACGCCGCGAGGCCGAGGCCCGCGAGCCGTTCGACCTGGAAAAGGGCCCGCTGCTGCGGGTGAGCCTGGTACACCTGGACGACGACCTGCACCAGCTGTGGGTGACCCTGCACCACATCGTGGCCGACGGCTGGTCGCTGAACCTGCTGCTGGACGAATTCGCCCGCCTGTACGCCGAGGCCCTGGGCGGCCAGGCCGCCGAGCTGGCGCCGCTGCCGGTCGGCTATGCCGAGTTCGCCAGCTGGCAGCGCCAGTGGCTGGAGGCGGGCGAGGGCGCCCGCCAGCTGGGCTACTGGCGCGAACAGCTGGGCGAGGAAGCCCCGGTGCTGGAACTGCCCACCGACCACCCGCGTGGCAACGCCGCCTCGCCGGCGGCGCGCCTGAGCCTGCGCCTGGACGACAAGCTCGGCCAGGCCCTGCGCGAAGCGGCCCAGGCCAACCAGGCCAGCGTCTTCATGTGGTTGCTGGCGGCCTTCCAGGCCCTGCTGCACCGCCACAGCGGGCAGGCCGACATCCGCGTCGGCGTGCCCAGCGCCAACCGCCAGCGCCAGGAAGTCCAGGGGCTGGTCGGCTTCTTCATCAACACCCTGGTGCTGCGCGCCACGCCCGCCCCGCGGCAGGCCTTCGGGCAATTGCTGGCCCAGGTGCGCGAGGCCACCCTGGGCGCCCAGGAGCACCAGGACCTGCCCTTCGACAGCCTGCTGGAAACCCTGCCGGGCCACGGCGGCCAGCCGTTCCAGGTGCTGTTCAACCACCAGCAGCGCGACCTTTCCGCCCTGCGCCGGCTGCCCGGCCTGCTGGCCGAGGAACTGCCCTGGCACAGCCGAGAGGCCAAGTTCGACCTGCAATTGCAGACCGAGGAAGACGCCCGCGGCCGCCTGCGCCTGAACTTCGACTACGCCGCCGAACTGTTCGACGCCGCCAGCATCCAGCGCCTGGCCGACCAGTACGTGGCGCTGCTGCGCCAGGTGGTGGCGCAACCGCAACTGTGCCTGGGCGACATCGCCCTGGCGACGGACGCGGAACTGGCGCGCCTGGAGCAGTGGGGCAGCGCGCCCTGCGAGCCGGCGCGCAGCTGGCTGCCGGAACAACTGGAACGCGAATTGCCGGCCCATGCCGAACGCGTGGCGCTGCAATGGGACGGCGGCGAACTCAGCCACGCCGAACTGCACGCCCAGGCCAACCGCCTGGCCCACTACCTGCGCGACAAAGGCGTGGGCCCCGACGTGCCGGTGGCCATCTGCGCCGAACGCTCGCCGCAGCTGCTGGTGGGCCTGCTGGCCATCCTCAAGGCCGGCGGCGCCTACGTGCCGCTGGACGCGGACTACCCCGCCGAGCGCCTGGCCTACATGCTCGACGACTGCGGCGCCAGCCTGCTGCTGACCCAGTCCCACCTGCTGGAGCGCCTGCCGAGCCTGGAGGGCGTCGCCACCCTGTGCTTCGACGGCCTCAAGCTGGACGGCTGGCCGAGCAGCGCGCCGGGCCTGCACCTGCACGGCGACAACCTGGCCTACGTCATCTACACCTCCGGCTCCACCGGCCAGCCCAAGGGCGTGGGCAACACCCACGCGGCCCTGGCCGAGCGCCTGCAATGGATGCAGGCCACCTACGCGCTGCAGGCCGACGACGTGCTGATGCAGAAGGCCCCGGTGAGCTTCGACGTTTCGGTGTGGGAATGCTTCTGGCCGCTGCTGGCGGGCTGCCGCCTGGTGCTGGCCGGCCCCGGCGAACACCGCGACCCGGCGCGCATCGCCCAGCTGGTGCGGCAGTTCGGCGTGACCACGCTGCACTTCGTGCCGCCGCTGCTGCAACTGTTCATCGACGAGCCCGGCGTGGAGGAATGCACCAGCCTGCGCCGCCTGTTCTCTGGCGGCGAGGCGCTGCCGGCGCAGCTGCGCGACCGCACGCTGCAACGCCTGCCCGGCGTGGCCCTGCACAACCGCTACGGCCCGACGGAAACCGCGATCAACGTCACCCACTGGCACTGTTCGCTGGAGGATGGCGCGCGCTCGCCCATCGGCCGGCCGCTGGGCAATGTGGTCTGCCGCGTCCTCGACAGCGAACTCAACCCGCTGCCGCCGGGCGCCGCCGGCGAGCTGTGCATCGGCGGCGCCGGCCTGGCCCGTGGCTATCTGGGCCGCCCGGGGCTGAGCGCCGAACGCTTCGTCGCCGACCCGCTGGGCGTGCCCGGCGCACGCCTGTACCGCACCGGCGACCGCGCGCGCTGGAACGAGCAGGGCGTGCTGGAATACCTCGGCCGCGAGGACCGCCAGGTGAAGCTGCGCGGCTTCCGCATCGAGCTGGACGAAATCCGCGCGCGCCTGCTGGCCCAGCCCGGCGTGGCCCAGGCCGTGGTGCTGATCCGCCAGGCCGGCAATCTCGGCAGCCAAGTGCTGGGCTACTACACCGCGACCGCCGATGCCCCGGCCGAGGCCGAACACGGCCAGGCCCTGCGCACTGCATTGCAGGCAGCGTTGCCGGAATACATGGTCCCGGCGCAACTCATGCGCCTGGACAGCATGCCCCTGGGCCCCAGCGGCAAGCTGGACCTGAAGGCCCTGCCCGAACCGAGCGGGCAGCAGCGCGAGCACGTCGCCCCGCGCGACGAAGTGGAGCAGCGCCTGGCCGCCATCTGGAGCGAAGTGCTGGGCCTGCCGCAAGTAGGCCTGGACGACGACTTCTTCGAGCTGGGCGGGCACTCGCTGCTGGCCACCCGGATCGTCTCCCGGGCGCGCCAGGCTTTCGCCATCGAACTGCCGCTGCGCGAGCTGTTCGACGCCAGCCGCCTGGGCGCCTTCGCCGAGCGGGTGCGCCAGCTGCGCGCCGCCGGCAGCCGCGACAGCCAGGGCGCGATCCGCCCGGTGGACCGCAGCCAGCGCGTGCCGCTGTCCTACTCGCAGCAGCGCATGTGGTTCCTCTGGCAACTGGAGCCGGACAGCCCGGCCTACAACGTCGGCGGCATGGCGCGGCTGCGCGGCGCGCTGGACCTGGACTGCTTCGAGCGCGCCCTGCAGGCCCTGGTGCAGCGCCACGAGACCCTGCGCACCCGCTTCCCCAGCGTCGACGGCGTGCCGCACCAGCAGGTGCAGGCGGACAGCGAGCTGCGCATGCAGCGCCTGGACTTCTCCCACCTCGATACCGAAGCCCGCCAGCAGGCCCTGCAACAACTGGCCGACGACGAGGCGCACAAGCCCTTCGACCTCGAACAGGGCCCGCTGCTGCGGGTGTACATGGTCCGTCTGGCCGAGGACGAGCATTACCTGGTAGTGACCCTCCACCACATCGTCACCGAAGGCTGGGCCATGGACATCTTCGCCCGCGAGCTGAGCGCGCTCTACGAGGCCTTCCTGGCTGGCCGCGAATCGCCCCTGGCGCCGTTGCCGGTGCAGTACCTGGACTACAGCCTGTGGCAGCGCGACTGGCTGGAGGCCGGCGAACGCCAGCGCCAGCTGGACTACTGGACCGCCCAGCTGGGCGAGGAGCACCCGGTGCTGGAACTGCCCGGCGACCGCCCGCGGCCGCCCGTGCAGAGCCACCGCGGCGACCTCTACCGCTTCGACCTGGCGCCGCAGCTGGCCGAGCGGGTACGCCGCTTCAATGCCGGCAACGGCCTGACCCAGTTCATGACCATGACCGCCGCCCTGGCCGTACTGCTGTACCGCTACAGCGGCCAGCAGGACCTGCGCATCGGCGCGCCGGTGGCCAACCGCATCCGCCCGGAGAGCGAAGGGCTGATCGGCGCCTTCCTCAACACCCAGGTGCTGCGCTGCCGCCTCGACGGGCAGATGAGCGTGGCCGGGCTGCTGGAGCAGGTGCGGCAGACGGTGATCGACGGCCAGTCGCACCAGGACCTGCCCTTCGACCACCTGGTGGAGGCCCTGCAGCCGCCGCGCAGCGCCGCCTACAACCCGCTGTTCCAGGTGATGTGCAACGTCCAGCGCTGGGAGTTCCAGCAGACCCGCCAACTGGCCGGGATGACCGTGGAATACTGCGTCAACGACGCCCGCGCCACCAAGTTCGACCTCAACCTGGAAGTCACCGACCTCGACCAGCGCCTGGGCTGCTGCCTGACCTACAGCCGCGACCTCTTCGACGAGCCGCGCATTGCCCGCATGGCGCGCCACTGGCAGAACCTGCTGGCGGCGATGATCGCCGACCCGCAACAGCGCCTGGGCGAGCTGCCGATGCTGGATGCCGGCGAGCAGGATGCGCTGCTGACCTGCAGCGGGCCGCAACTGAGCGATACCCTGCACGGCCTGTTCGCCGCCCAGGCCGCGGCCACGCCGCAGGCCCCGGCGCTGACTTTCGCCGGCCAGAGCCTTAGCTACGCCGAGCTGGACGCCCGCGCCAACCGCCTGGCGCGCCTGCTGCGCGAACGCGGCGTGGGCCCGGAAGTGCGCGTCGGCCTGGCCCTGGAACGCTCGCTGGAAATGGTCGTCGGCCTGCTGGCGATCCTCAAGGCCGGCGGCGCCTACGTGCCGCTGGACCCGGAATACCCGCTGGAGCGCCTGCACTACATGATCGAGGACAGCGGCGTGCGCCTTCTGCTCGGCCAGCCGGCGCTGTTCGAGGCCCTGGGCGCGCTGCCCGAAGGCGTCGGCCGCTGCTGCCCGGCGCAGGAGGGCGAGGCCCTGGCGGCACTGGACGACGGCCCGCTGCCGGCCTTCGCCCAGCCGCAGCACCTGGCCTACCTGATCTACACCTCCGGCTCCACCGGCAAGCCCAAGGGCGTGGCGGTGTGCCACGGCGAGATCGCCATGCACTGCCGCGCGGTGATCGAGCGCTTCGGCATGCGCACCGACGACTGCGAGCTGCACTTCTATTCCATCAACTTCGACGCCGCCAGCGAGCGCCTGCTGACGCCGCTGCTGTGCGGCGCCCACGTGGTGCTGCGGGCCCAGGGCCAGTGGGGCGCCGAGGACATCTGCCAGCTGATCGCCGAGCACCGCGTGAGCATCCTCGGCTTCACCCCCAGCTATGGCAGCCAACTGGCCCAGTGGCTGCAGACCCAGGGCCGGCAGCTGCCGGTGCGCCTGTGCATCACCGGCGGCGAGGCGCTGACCGCCGAGCACCTGCAGCGCATCCGCCAGGCCTTTGCGCCGCGCTACTTCTTCAACGCCTACGGCCCCACCGAGACGGTGGTCATGCCCCTGGCGGCCCTGGCCCCGGAGCAGGTGGAAGCCGGCGCCGGCGTACCCATCGGCAGCCTGGTGGGCGAGCGCAGCGCCTGCCTCCTCGACGCCGACCTGGCCCTGGTGCCCCAGGGCGCCGGCGGCGAGCTGTACGTCGGCGGCGCCGGCCTGGCCCGCGGCTACCACGAGCGCCCGGCGCTGACCGCCGAGCGCTTCGTGCCCGACCCCTTCGGCGCACCCGGCGGGCGCCTGTACCGCACCGGCGACCGCGTGCGCCAGCGCGCCGACGGCCAGGTGGAATACCTCGGGCGCATCGACCAGCAGGTGAAGATCCGCGGCTTCCGCATCGAGCTGGGCGAGATCGAGGCGCGCCTGCAGGAACACCCGCAGGTGCGCGAGGCGGCCGTACTGGCCATCGACGGGCCGAGCGGCAAGCAACTGGTGGGCTACGTGGGCTGCGCCGAAGCCGGCGCCGACGAGGCGGCCCAGGCCGACCTGCGCGAGGTGCTCAAGGCGCACCTCAAGCAGCAACTGCCGGACTACATGGTGCCGGCGCACCTGGTGCTGCTGGAGGGCCTGCCGCTGACCGCCAACGGCAAGCTCGACCGCCGCGCGCTGCCGGCGCCGGACGCCAGCCTCGGCCAGCGCGCCTACGAGGCCCCGCGCAGCGAGCTGGAACGCCAGCTGGCGGCTGTCTGGGGCGAGGTGCTGAACGTCGCCCAGGTCGGCCTGGACGACAACTTCTTCGAGCTGGGCGGCGACTCCATCCTCTCCATCCAGGTGGTCAGCCGCGCCCGCCAGCAGGGCATCCAGTTCAGCCCGCGCGACCTGTTCCAGCACCAGAGCGTGCGCAGCCTGGCCGGCGTCGCCCGCAGCGCCGGCGCCAGCCTCGCCGAGCAGGGCGAAGTGCAGGGCGAGAGTGCGCTGACGCCGATCCAGCAGTGGTTCTTCGAACTGCCCCTGGAGAACCGCGCGCACTGGAACCAGTCGCTGCTGCTGGAGCCGCGCCAGGCGCTGGATGCCAAGCTGCTGCGCCAGGCCCTGGTGCAACTGGTCAAGCACCACGACGCGCTGCGCCTGACGTTCCGCCAGGAGGACGGCCGCTGGCATGCCGAACACCGGGCTGCGGACGATGGCGCCTGGCTGCTCTGGCAGGCGCAGGTGGCGAGCTTCGACGACTGCGCCGAAGTCTTCGAGCGCGCCCAGCGCAGCCTGGCCCTGCACGGCCCGCTGCTGCGCGCGGTGCTGGTGGACGGCCCCGGCGCCCAGCGCCTACTGCTGGCGATCCACCACCTGGTGGTGGACGGTGTGTCCTGGCGCGTGCTGCTGGAAGACCTGCAGCAGGTTTATCGCCAACTCGCCGCCGGCGAAGCGCCGCAACTGCCGGCCAAGACCAGCGCCTTCCGCGACTGGACCGCGCGCCTGCAGGCCTACGCCGGCAGCGAGCCGCTGCGCGAGGAACTGCACTGGTGGCGCGGCCAACTGGACGGCGCCCCCGGCGCCTGGTTCTGCGACAACCCGCAAGGCCGCAACGACGAGGCCCTGGCCCGCAGCCTGAGCCTGCGCCTGGACCGCGAGCGCACCCGCCAGCTGCTGCAGCAGGCGCCGGCGGCCTACCGCACCCAGGTCAACGACCTACTGCTGACCGCCCTGGCCCGGGTGCTCTGCCGTGTCAGCGGCGAGGCCTCGGTGCTGGTGCAGCTGGAAGGCCACGGTCGCGAGGCGCTGTTCGACGACATCGACCTCAGCCGCACGGTCGGCTGGTTCACCAGCGCCTTCCCGCTGCGCCTGGCGCCTGCTGGCGAGGCGGGCGAGGCGGGACTGGCGGCGTCGATCAAGGCGATCAAGGAACAGCTGCGCGCCGTGCCGCACAAGGGCCTGGGCCACGGCGTGCTGCGCCACCTGGGCGACGAGGCCGGGCGCCGCGCCCTGGCCGAGCTGCCGCAGCCGCGCATCACCTTCAACTACCTGGGCCAGTTCGACCAGAGCTTCACCGACGACGCCCTGTTCCGCCCGCTGGACGAGCCCACCGGGGCCATCCACGACGCCGCCGCGCCGCTGCCCAACGAGTTGAGCGTGGACGGCCAGGTCTACGGCGGCGAACTGGTGCTGCGCTGGACCTACAGCGCCGAGCGCTACGAAGAGCAGACCATCGCCGAGCTGGCCAACGCCTACCGCGACGAACTGCAGGCGCTGATCGCCCACTGCCTGGGCGACGACGCCGGCGGCCTGACGCCGTCCGACTTCCCCCTGGCGCGCCTGAGCCAGGCGCAGCTGGACGCCCTGGCGGTGCCGGCGGCGCAGATCGACGACGTCTACCCGCTGACGCCCATGCAGGAGGGCCTGCTGCTGCACACCCTGCTGGAGCCGGGCACCGGCATCTACTACATGCAGGACCGCTACCGCATCGACAGCGAGCTGGACCGCGAGCGCTTCGCCGCCGCCTGGCAGGCTGTGGTGGCGCGCCACGAGGCGCTGCGCGCGTCCTTCTCGTGGAACGCCGGCGAGGCCATGCTGCAGGTGATCCACAAGCCCGGCCGGCTGCGCATCGAGTTCCTCGACTGGAGCGAACTGCCCGCCGACGGCCACGAGGAACGCCTGCAGGCCCTGCACAAACAGGAGCGCGAGGCGGGTTTCGACCTGCTCGAGGCGCCACCTTTCCACCTGCGCCTGATCCGCCTGGGCGCGGCGCGCTACTGGTTCATGATGAGCAACCACCACATCCTCATCGACGCCTGGTGCCGCGGCCTGCTGATGAGCGATTTCTTCGAGATTTACGCCGCCCTGGGCGAGGGCCGCGCGCCGCAGCTGCCGGCCGCGCCGCGCTACCGCGACTACATCGCCTGGCTGCAGCGCCAGGACCTGGAGCATTCGCGCCGCTGGTGGCAGCAGAACCTGAACGGCTTCGAGCGCGCGACCTACATCCCCAGCGACCGGCCGATCCTCCACGAGCGCGCCGGGGAAAGCGGCGGGATGATCGTCGGCGACCGCTACACCCGCCTGGATGCCACCGACGGCGCGCGCCTGCGCGAACTGGCGCAGCGCTACCAGCTCACCGTCAACACCTTCGCCCAGGCGGCCTGGGCCCTGGTGCTGCGGCGCTACAGCGGCGAACGCGACCTGCTGTTCGGCGTCACCGTGGCCGGGCGCCCGGTGGGCCTGCCGCAGATGCAGCGTACCGTGGGGCTGTTCATCAACAGCATCCCGCTGCGCGTGCAGCTGCCGGCGCCCGGCGCGCGGCAGACGGTGCGCGACTGGCTGACCGGGCTGTTCGAACGCAACCTGGAACTGCGTGAGCACGAGCACCTGCCGCTGGTGAGCATCCAGGAAGCCAGCGAACTGCCCAAGGGCCAGCCGCTGTTCGACAGCCTCTTCGTGTTCGAGAACGCCCCGGTGGAAGTGGCGGTGCTGGACCGCGCGCAGAGCCTGAAGGCCAGCTCCGATTCCGGGCGCACCCACACCAACTTCCCGCTCACCGTGGTCTGCTACCCCGGCGACGACCTGGGCCTGCACCTGTCCTACGACCAGCGCTACTTCGAGGCGCCGACCATCGAGCGCCTGCTCGGCGAGTTCAAGCGCCTGCTGCTGGCCCTGGCCGACGGTTTCCATGGCGACGTGGCCGAACTGTCGCTGCTGGGCACTGAGGAACGGCGCTTCCTGCTGGAGGACTGCAACCGCAGCGAGCACGCCTACCCGCTGGAGCAGGGCTACGTACGCCTGTTCGAAGCGCGGGTGGCCGCGCACCCGCAGCGCATCGCCGCCAGTTGCCTGGACCAGCAGTGGAGCTACGCTGAGCTGAACCGCCGCGCCAACCGCCTGGGCCACGCGCTGCTGGCCGCCGGCGTCGGCTTCGACCAGCCGGTGGCCCTGCTCGGCGAGCGCGGCCTGGACCTGCTGGGCATGATCGTCGGCAGCTTCAAGGCCGGCGCCGGCTACCTGCCGCTGGACCCGGCGCACCCGACGCAGCGCCTGACGCGCATCCTCGAACTCAGCCGCACGCCGGTGCTGGTGTGCAGCGCCGCCTGCCGCGAACAGGCCCTGGCGCTGCTCGCCGAACTGGGCTGCGGCAGCCGCCCGCGCCTGCTGGTGTGGGACGAGGTGCAGCACGGCGCGGCCGCCGAGCACGACCCGCAGCGCTACAGCGGGCCGCGCAACCTGGCCTACGTGATCTACACCTCCGGCTCCACCGGCCTGCCCAAGGGCGTGATGGTGGAACAGGCCGGGATGCTCAACAACCAGCTGAGCAAGGTGCCGTATCTGGCGCTGGGCGAGGGCGACGTGATCGCCCAGACCGCCTCGCAGAGCTTCGATATCTCGGTCTGGCAGTTCCTCGCCGCGCCGCTGTTCGGCGGCCGCGTGACCATAGTGCCGAACGCCATCGCCCAGGACCCGCAGGCCCTGCTGGAACACGTGGTGGAGCAGGGCGTGAGCGTGCTGGAAAGCGTGCCCTCGCTGATCCAGGGCATGCTCGCCGAGGAGCACAAGGCATTGCCCGGCCTGCGCTGGATGCTGCCCACCGGCGAGGCCATGCCGCCGGAACTGGCGCGGCACTGGCTGCAACGCTACCCGCAGGTGGGCCTGGTCAACGCCTATGGCCCGGCGGAGTGCTCGGATGACGTGGCCTTCTTCCGTGTCGACGCGGCTTCCACCGAGGCCACCTACCTGCCCATCGGCAGCCCCACCGACAACAACCAGCTGTACCTGCTGGATGCCGAAGGCGACTTCGAACTGGTGCCGCTGGGCGCGGTGGGTGAGCTGTGCGTGGCCGGCACCGGCGTCGGCCGCGGCTACGTCGGCGACCCGTTGCGCACGGCCCAGGCCTTCGTCCCGCATCCCTTCGGCGCGCCGGGCGAGCGCCTGTACCGCACCGGCGACCTGGCGCGGCGCCGCGCCGACGGCGTGCTGGAGTACGTCGGGCGCGTCGACCACCAGGTGAAGATCCGCGGTTTCCGCATCGAACTGGGCGAGATCGAGGCGCGCCTGCACGAGCTGCCGGAGGTGCGCGAGGCGGCCGTGGCGGTGCAGGAAAGCGCCGCCGGCAAGTACCTGGTCGGCTACCTGGTGCCCGCCGCGACGGTAGTAGAGGAGGGCGCCTGGCTCGAACAGGTGCGCCAGCACCTGCGCGCCGACCTGCCCGACTACATGGTGCCGCTGCACTGGCAGGTGCTGGCGCGCATGCCGCTCAACGCCAACGGCAAGCTCGACCGCAAGGCCCTGCCGGCGCTGGACATCGGCCAGGCCCTGGCGCACGCCTACCAGGCGCCGCGCACCGAGCTGGAGGCCACCCTGGCGCAGATCTGGGCCGAGGTGCTCAAGGTCGAGCGCGTCGGCGTGCTGGACAACTTCTTCGAACTGGGCGGGCACTCGCTGCTGGCCACGCAGATCGCCTCGCGGGTACAGAAGGCCCTGCAACGCAACGTGCCGCTGCGGGCCATGTTCGAGTGCAGCACGGTGGAGGAACTGGCCAGCTACATCGAGGCCCAGGCAGCCAGCGCCATCGACGAGCGCAAGGCGGCGCGCCTGGACGACCTGATGTCGCAGCTGGAAATGCTCTAGCCCGGCACTTGCCGCGGGGCCGCCGAGGCCCCGCGGAGGTATCGCGAAACACCTGCAGCCCACGCGCGGTTCGTCGCGCGCAGGCCGCCCTGCGTCCGCGGAAAGAGCGCCGGGGCAGGGCGCGGCCGGCGGTAAATCCCGAGCGCCGCGCTGCGTTATTCACTACAGCCGCTCCGCCATCGCGGGGCACCCGTCAACCGTGGCACACCACCACGTCTCGAGGTTGAAGACATGCAAGTCGCTACCAGCGTCATCGATGACCAGCCTGCCCATGCCGAACCGGCCGCGGGCGAAACCCTCTACGAATTCACCGAATCGCCGCTGCTGGCGCGCCAGCGCCACCAGGAGTCCAACGCGCGCAGCTACCCGCGGCGCATCCCCCTAGCGCTGAAGAAGGCCCGCGGGCTGTACGTCGAGGACGTCGAGGGCCGCCGCTTCATCGACTGCCTGGCCGGCGCCGGCACCCTGGCCCTGGGCCACAACCACCCGGTGGTGATCGAGGCGATCCAGCAGGTGCTGGCCGACGAACTGCCGCTGCACACCCTGGACCTGACCACCCCGGTGAAGGATGCCTTCGTCCAGGACCTGTTCGGCCTGCTGCCGCCACAGCTGGCGCGCGAGGCGAAGATCCAGTTCTGCGGGCCCACCGGCGCCGACGCCGCGGAAGCCGCGCTCAAGCTGGTGCGCACCGCCACCGGGCGCAGCACCGTGCTGTCGTTCCAGGGCGGCTACCACGGCATGACCCAGGGCGCCCTGGGGCTGATGGGCAACCTGGGGCCGAAGAAGGCCCTGGGCGCGGTGCTGGGCAACGGCGTGCAGTTCCTGCCGTACCCCTACGACTACCGCTGCCCCTTCGGCCTCGGCGGCGAGGCCGGGGTGCGCGCCAACCTGCACTACCTGGAGAGCGTGCTGAGCGACCCGGAAAGCGGCGTGCCGCTGCCGGCGGCGGTGGTGCTGGAAGTGGTGCAGGGCGAGGGCGGCGTGGTGCCCGCCGACCTGCAATGGCTGCGCGGCCTGCGACGCATCACCGAGAAGGCCGGGGTGGCGCTGGTGATCGACGAGATCCAGACCGGCTTCGGCCGCACCGGGAAGATGTTCGCCTTCGAACACGCCGGCATAGTCCCCGACGTGGTGCTGCTGTCCAAGGCCATCGGCGGCAGCCTGCCGCTGGCGGTGGTGGTCTACCGCGACTGGCTGGACACCTGGCAGCCCGGTGCCCACGCCGGCACCTTCCGCGGCAACCAGATGGCCATGGCCGCCGGCTCCGCGGTGATGCGCTACCTCAAGGAACACGACGTGCCCGGCCACGCCGCGGCCATGGGCGAGCGCCTGGCCGAGCACCTGCGCATCCTCCAGCGCAGCTACCCGCAGCTGGGCGACATCCGCGGCCGCGGGCTGATGCTCGGGGTGGAAGTGGTCGACGCCGAAGGCGCCGCCGACAGCCTCGGCCACCCGCCGGCCAACCCCGCGCTGGCCTCGCGCATCCAGCGCGAATGCCTGCGCCGCGGGCTGATCCTCGAACTGGGCGGCCGCCACGGCGCGGTGGTGCGCTTCCTGCCGCCGCTGATCATCAGCGCCGAGCAGATCGACGAAGTGGCCCGCCGCTTCGCCCACGCCCTGGCCGCGGCGGTGCCTGCCGGCAAATTGTAAGCGGGCCCTGCCCGCGAAATCGCGCGCAGGGCGCGCTCCTACAGGCTGACGCCGAGCTTCCCGCCTCTCGTTTGCGAGCAAGCCGAGGCACCTTTCGTAGGATGGGTTGAGCTTGCGAAACCCATCGGACCCTGGTGATGGGTATCGCTTCGCTCAACCCATCCTACGGGGCTTTCCTGAAACTGTAGGAGCGGGCCCTGCCCGCGATTTCGCGCGCAGGGCGCGCTCCTACATGGGAATGGCGCGGGTGGGGCAGCGTAGCGGATCTTATCCGCGAATCGCGCCGGAACCCCCGGCTATCGCGGACAAGGTTCGCTCCTACGAAGAGCCTCGGCACCTAATTTTCCCCCCACCCACTTCGTTAACCCTTAGCGGCCACCCCCGGGGCGGCCGGCCCATCCAGTTGAGGAAAGCGCAATGACTTCTGTATTCGACCGCGAAGACATCCCATTCGAAGTGGTGGTGAACCACGAGGAGCAGTACTCCATCTGGCCGCAGTACAAGGAAATCCCCGCCGGCTGGCGCGCCGTGGGCAAGAGCGGGCTGAAGAAGGACTGCCTGGCCTATATCGAGCAGGTCTGGACCGACATGCGCCCGCTGAGCCTGCGCCAGCACATGGACAAGGCGGCCGGCTGAGTGGCGCTGCGACTCTTCTGCCTGCCGTACTCCGGCGCCAGCGCCATGGTCTACAGCCGCTGGCGGCGCAAGCTGCCGGCCTGGCTGCAGCTGCGCCCGGTGGAGCTGCCGGGGCGCGGCGCGCGCATGGCCGAGCCGCTGCACACCGAGCTGGCCGGCCTGGCCCGGCAGCTGGCCCGCGAGCTGCACGACGAAGTGCGCCAGGGCCCCTACGCGGTACTCGGCCACAGCCTGGGCGCGCTGCTCGCCTGCGAGCTGCTCTACGCCCTGCGCGAGCTGGGCAGCCCGACGCCCCTGGGGCTGTTCGCCTCGGGCACGGCGGCGCCGTCGCGGCGCGCGGAATACGACCGCGGCTTCGCCGAGCCGAAGAGTGACGCCGAGCTGATCGCCGACCTGCGCGACCTGCAGGGCACCCCCGAGGAAGTGCTGGCCAACGCCGAGCTGATGAGCCTGACGCTGCCCATCCTGCGCGCCGACTTCCTGCTCTGCGGCAGCTACCGCCACCAGCGCCGCGCGCCGCTGGCCTGCCCCATCCAGGTGCTCGGCGGGCGTGCCGACAAGGCCAGCGAGGAACAGCTGCTGGCCTGGGGCGAGGAAACCTGTGCCGACTTCGAACTGCAACTGTTCGACGGCGGGCACTTCTTCATCCACGAGCAGGAGGCCACCGTGCTGCCCTGCATCGAGCGGCGCCTGCAACGCTGGCGCGCGGGCGAGGGTTCGCTCGCTCCGCTGGCGCAGGCCGCGACCTTCTGAGCCCATCGGCAACGCGCGGGCCGGGTGCTGGCGACGGCACCCGGCTTTCGCCGCTTCCTGCTTATAACTATTTGATATTTAGGTAGAAATTATTTCCTGCCGGCAGTCCCGATCAGCGCCGCGAAGCTAATTTTCCGCCGTTCCTGTCCGTTCCCCATGAGCCCACTCGAGCCCTGGCGCTCGTTGCCCACGTGCACGGAAGAAGACAGATGAACGCAGAACAGTCCCTGAAACTCGCCCGCCGCTTCATAGAGCTGCCCCTGGAAAAACGCCGGATGTTCCTGGACAGCCTGGCCGCGGAAGGCGTCGACTTCTCGCTGTTCCCGATTCCGGCCGGGGTGGAGAGCGTCGAGCGCAAGCGGCCTTCCTACGCCCAGCAGCGCATGTGGCTGCTCTGGCAGCTGGACCCGCACAGCGGCGCCTACAACCTGCCCGGCGCCGTGCGCCTGCAGGGGGCGCTGGACCGCCAGGCCCTGGAGCGCGCCTTCACCAGCCTGGTGGAGCGCCACGAGACCCTGCGCAGCGTCTTCGTCCCGGATGCGGACGGCACCCCGTTGCTGGCGCCCATGCCCGGCGAGCTGCGCGTGGCCTACGAGGACTTCAGCGCCCTGGCCGCGGACGAGCGGGAAGCGCGCGTGCGCGAGGAAGCCCAGCACGAGTCGCTGCAGAGCTTCGACCTGGGCCGCGGCCCGCTGCTGCGGGTGCGCCTGATCCGCCTGGGCGAGCAGGAACACGTGCTGCTGCTGACGCTGCACCACATCGTCTCCGACGGCTGGTCGATGAACCTGCTGATCGAGGAGTTCGGCCGCTTCTATAGCGCCTATGCCGAGGGCCGCGAGGCGCAGCTGTCGGCGCTGCCGGTGCAGTACGCCGACTACGCCCTGTGGCAGCGCAGCTGGCTGGAGGCCGGCGAGCAGGAGCGCCAGCTGGACTACTGGCGCAAGCAGCTTGGCGAGCATCACCCGGTGCTGGAACTGCCGGCCGACCACCCGCGCCCGGCCCAGGCCAGCTACCGCGGCGCCCGCTACGAATTCGCCGTGGAACCGGCGCTGGCCGAAGCGCTGCGCGCCGCCGCGCGGCAGCAGAGGCTGACGCTGTTCATGCTGCTGCTGGGCGGCTTCGACGTGCTGCTGCAACGCTACAGCGGCGAGGGCGACCTGCGCGTCGGCGTGCCCATCGCCAACCGCAATCGCGCCGAGGCGGAGGGGCTGATCGGCCTGTTCGTCAACACCCAGGTGCTGCGCGCGGTATTTGACGCGCAGACGCCGGTGCGGGACCTGCTGGCCCAGGTGCGCGACAGCGTGCTGGGCGCCCAGGCCCACCAGGACCTGCCGTTCGAACGCCTGCTGGACGCCTTCCAGGTGGAGCGCAGCCTCAGCCACAGCCCGCTGTTCCAGGTGATGTACAACCACCAGCCGCAGGTGGCCGACATCGAGGCCCTGGACGACGTGGCCGGCCTGCGCCTGAGCCGCCTGGACTGGCAGAGCTGCACCACCCAGTTCGACCTTTCCCTGGACACCTACGAGAAGGGCGGCCGCCTGTACGCCGCGCTGACCTACGCCACCGACCTGTTCGAGGCGGCGACCATCGAGCGCATGGCGCGGCACTGGCAGAACCTGCTGCGGGCGATGATCGACGAGCCGCAGCGCGCGGTCGGCGAGCTGCCGATGCTGGATGCCGGCGAGCGTGAAATGATCCTGCAGCAGTGGAACGCCACGGCCGCCGAATACCCGCTGCAACGCGGCGTGCACCAGCTGTTCGAGGTACAGGCCGAGCGCCATCCGGATGTGCCGGCGCTGGCCTTTGGCGAACAACGCCTGAGCTATGCCGAGCTAAATGCCCGCGCCAACCGCCTGGCCCATGCGCTGATCGAACGCGGCGTCGGCCCGGATAGCCTGGTCGGCATCGCCGTGGAGCGTTCCATCGAGATGGTCGTCGGCCTGATGGCGATCCTCAAGGCCGGCGGCGCCTACGTGCCGCTGGACCCGGAATACCCCGCCGAGCGCCTGGCCTACATGCTGGAAGACAGCGGCGTGAAGCTGCTGCTGAGCCAGTCGCACCTCGACCTGCCGCTGGCCGAGGGCGTGCAGCGTATCGATCTGGATCAGGACGGCGACTGGCTGGAAGGCTACAGCGACACCAACCCCGATATGGTTCTGGACGGTGAGAACCTCGCCTACGTGATCTACACCTCCGGTTCCACCGGCAAGCCGAAAGGCGCGGGCAACCGCCATCGCGCGCTGACCAACCGGCTGTGCTGGATGCAGGAGGCCTATGGTCTCAACGCCGGCGACACGGTATTGCAGAAGACGCCGTTCAGCTTCGACGTCTCGGTCTGGGAGTTCTTCTGGCCGCTGATGACCGGCGCACGCCTGGTCGTCGCAGCACCAGGCGATCACCGCGATCCGGCGAAGCTGGTGGAGCTGATCAACCGCGAAGGCGTCACCACGCTGCACTTCGTGCCTTCGATGCTACAGGCCTTCCTGCAGGACGCCGCAGTCACCAGTTGCTCCAGCCTGAAACGCATCATCTGCAGCGGCGAAGCGCTGCCGGTAGACGCCCAGCAACAGGTCTTCGCCAAACTGCCGCAGGCCGGCCTGTACAACCTCTACGGCCCCACCGAGGCCGCCATCGACGTCACCCACTGGACCTGCGTGGAGGAGGGCAAGGACGCCGTCCCGATCGGCCAGCCCATCGCCAACCTGGGCTGCCATATCCTCGACGGCAATCTGGAACCCGTGCCGGTAGGCGTCCTGGGCGAACTCTACCTGGCCGGCGAAGGCCTGGCCCGCGGCTACCACCAGCGCCCATCACTGACCGCCGAACGCTTCGTCGCCAGCCCCTTCGTGCCCGGCGAGCGCATGTACCGCACCGGCGACCTGGCGCGCTACCGCGCCGACGGCGTGATCGAATATGCCGGCCGCATCGACCACCAGGTGAAGCTGCGTGGCCTGCGCATCGAACTGGGCGAGATCGAGGCACGCCTGCTGGAGCACGAACTAGTACGCGAGGCAGCAGTGCTGGCCGTGGACGGCAAGCAACTGGTCGGCTACGTCGTGCTCGATGCCGAGCAGGACGACTGGCGCGAAATCCTGGCCGCGCATCTGGCCGCCAGCCTCCCGGAATACATGGTCCCGGCGCAGTGGCTGGCCCTGGAAGGCATGCCCCTAAGCCCCAACGGCAAGCTCGACCGCAAGGCACTGCCCAAGCCCGACGCGACCGTGGCCCAGACCGACTACGTGGCGCCGCGCAACGAGGTGGAGCAGCGCCTGGCGGCCATCTGGCAGGACCTGCTGGGCATCCCCCAGGTCGGCCTGGACGACAACTTCTTCGCCCTGGGCGGCGATTCCATCATCGCCATCCAGGTAGTCAGCCGGGCGCGCCAGGCCGGGCTGCAGCTGAGCCCGCGCGACCTGTTCCAGCACCAGAGCGTGCGCGGCCTGGCCCAGGTCGCCCAGCCCCTGACGGCTACTCCGGTGGAACAGGCACCAGCCCATGGCGAGGCGGCGTTGGCGCCGGTGCAGCATTGGTTCTTCGAGCAAGCCATCCCCGAGCGCCAGCACTGGAACCAGTCGCTGCTGCTGCAGGCCCGCCAGCCGCTGGACGGCGAGCGCCTGGAGCGCGCGCTGCTGCGCCTGCAGGAACACCACGACGCCCTGCGCCTGCGTTTCCGTGAAGAAGACGGCGTGTGGCACCAGGCTTATGCCGAACAGGCCGAAAGCCCGCTGTGGCGCCGCCAGGCCGCTTCGCCCGAGGCGCTGGCCGCGCTCTGCGAAGAGGCCCAGCGCAGCCTGGACCTGCAACAGGGCCCGCTGCTGCGCGCGCTGCTGGTGGACCTGGCCGACGGCGGCCAGCGCCTGCTGCTGGCGATCCACCACCTGGTGGTGGATGGCGTGTCCTGGCGCATCCTGCTGGAAGACTTGCAACACCTGTACGCACAGCCGGACGCCGAGCTGCCGCCGCGCAGCAGCGCCTACCAGGCCTGGACCCGCCAGTTGCAGGAACAGGCCCGACAACGCCAAGACGAGCTGGCCTACTGGCAGGCGCAACTGGCCGACGCCCCGCGCAGCCTGCCATGCGACAACCCGCAAGGCGCGCTGGAGAACCGTCACGAACGCAAGCTCGCCCTGACCCTCGACGCCGAACGCACCCGCCAGCTGCTGCAGGAAGCCCCGGCGGCCTACCGCACCCAGGTCAACGACCTGCTGCTGACCGCCCTGGCCCGGGTGATCTGCCGCTGGAGCGGCGAGGCCAGCGTGCTGGTGCAGTTGGAAGGCCACGGCCGCGAGGACCTGGGCGGCGGGCTGGACCTGAGCCGCAGCGTCGGCTGGTTCACCAGCCTGTTCCCGCTGCGCCTGGCCCCGGCCACCGACCTCGGCGCCTCGATCAAGGCGGTCAAGGAACAGCTGCGCGGCGTGCCGGACAAGGGTGTCGGCTACGGCCTGCTGCGCTACCTGGCCGGCGCCGAAAGCGCCCAGGCCCTGGCGGCGCTGCCGCAGCCGCGCATCACCTTCAACTACCTGGGCCAGTTCGACCGCCAGTTCGACGAAAGCGCGCTGCTGGTGCCGGCCGCGGAAAGCGCCGGCCAGGCCCAGGACCCGCGCGCGCCCCTGGCCAACTGGCTGAGCATCGAAGGCCAGGTCTACGGCGGCGAGCTGAACCTGAGCTGGGCGTTCAGCCAGGAGATGTTCGCAGAGGCCAGCGTGCAGCGCCTGGTGGACGACTACGCGCGCGAGCTGCAAGCGCTCATCGACCACTGCCGCGACCCGCGCCACGCCGGGGCGACGCCCTCGGACTTCCTCCTGGCCGGGCTGGGCCAGGCGCAACTGGACGCGCTGCCGCTGGACCTGGCCTCGGTGCAGGACCTCTACCCGTTGTCGCCGATGCAGCAGGGCATGCTGTTCCACAGCCTCTATGCGCGGGAGGAGGGCGACTACGTCAACCAGCTGCGGGTGGACGTGGAGGGGCTGGACGTCGAGCGCTTCCGCGATGCCTGGCAGGCCGTGGTGGCGCGCCACGAGGTGCTGCGGGCCGGCTTCCTCGGCACCCTGGAGCGCCCGCTGCAGTGGGTCCGGCGGCAACTGCAGGTGCCCTTCGCGGTGCTCGACCTGCGCGGCCGCGACGACCTGCCGGCGGAACTGCAGCGCCTGGCCCTGGCCGAGCGCCGCCGCGGCTTCGACCTGGCCGACGAGCCGCTGCTGCGCCTGACCCTGGTGCGCACCGGCGAGCGCAGCCATCACCTGATCCACACCCACCATCACATCCTGCTGGACGGCTGGAGCAATTCGCGGCTGCTCGGTGAGGTGCTGCAGCACTACGCCGGGCAGGCGCCCGCGGCACCGGCGGGGACCTTCCGAGACTACATCGGCTGGCTGCAGCGGCGCGACCTGCAGGCCGAAGAGAGCTTCTGGAAGGAACAGCTGGCCGAGCTGGAGTCGCCGACGCGGCTGCTCCTGTCGCTGCCTGCCGCGGACGCTGCGCAGGCCGGCCACGGCCTGCTGCGGCGCGACCTGGAGCGCCCGGCCAGCGAGCGCCTGCGGGCCTTCGCCCAGCGCCAGAAGGTGACCGTCAACACCCTGGTGCAGGCCGCCTGGCTGCTGTTGCTGCGCCGTTACACCGGGCAGGACACGGTGTGCTTCGGCGCCACCGTGGCGGGCCGCCCGACGGAGCTGGCCGGTATCGAGGAACAGGTCGGCCTGTTCATCAATACCCAGCCGGTGGTCGGCAGCCCGCAGGCGGAACAGACGGTGGCCGAGTGGGTGGCCCAGGTCCAGGCGCGCAGCCTGGCCCTGCGCGACTTCGAACACACCCCGCTGTACGAGGTGCAGAGCTGGGCCGGGCGCGGCGGCGAAGCGCTGTTCGACAGCCTGCTGGTGTTCGAGAACTACCCGGTGGCCGAGGCCCTGCAACAGGGCGCCCCGGCCGGGTTGCGCTTCGGCGAGGTGGACAACCGCGAGCAGACCAACTACCCGTTGACCCTCGGCGTGCACCTGGGCGCCACCCTGGCGCTGCACTTCAACCATGACGCCCGCGTCCTGCCGGCAAGCGTGGTCGCACGCCTGGCCGAGCATTTCGTCAATCTGCTCGTGGCGTTGTGCGAAAACCCACAGGCGCGCCTGGCCGAGCTGGAAATGCTCGGTGAAGTGGAGCGCGCGCAGATTCTGCAACGCTGGGACCACACCGCGGATCACTACCCGAGCGATCGCTACATCCACCAACTGGTGGCGGACCGCGCCGCGGAAACGCCGGACGCAGTGGCGGTGATCTTCGCCGACCAACCGCTCACCTATGGCGAGCTGGATACCCGGGCCAACCGCCTGGCCCATCGCCTGATCGAACTGGGCGTGGGCCCGGAAGTGCGGGTGGCCATCGCCATGCGTCGTTCGGCGGAGACCATGGTGGCCTTCTTGGCCGTGCTGAAGGCGGGCGGTGCCTATGTGCCGCTGGACGTGGCCTATCCGCGCGAGCGCCTGCTGTACATGATGCAGGACTGCGCGGCGGCGCTGGTGCTGACCCAGAGCGATCTGAAAAGCCAACTGCCGCTGCCGGAAGGACTGCCGACCCTGGCCGTGGATCGCGCCGAGGAGTGGCAATCCCGTCCCGCTACCGCGCCGAGCGTGGCATTGCACGGCGACAACCTGGCCTACGTGATCTACACCTCCGGTTCCACTGGCCTGCCCAAGGGTGTGGCGGTGTCCCACGGGCCGCTGGTGTCGCATATCCGCGCCACCGGTGAACGCTACGAGACGAACCCTTCGGACTGCGAACTGCACTTCATGTCCTTCGCCTTCGACGGTGCCCATGAAGGCTGGATGCATCCGTTGATCAACGGCGCACGGGTGCTGATCCGTGACGACAGCCTGTGGCTGCCGGAGCAGACCTACGCGCAGATGCACCGTCATCAGGTCACTTTGGCGGTGTTCCCGCCGGTGTACCTGCAACAACTGGCGGAACATGCCGAACGCGACGGCAACCCGCCTCCGACCCGTGTGTACTGCTTCGGCGGCGATGCCGTGCCGCAGGCGAGCTATGACCTGGCCTGGCGAGCGCTGCGCCCGCAGTACCTGTTCAACGGCTACGGCCCCACCGAAACGGTGGTGACGCCGCTGCTGTGGAAGGCCCGAAAAGAAGACCCGTGTGGAGCGGCCTATGCCCCGATCGGCACGCTGCTGGGCAAACGTCGCGGCTACGTGCTGGACGCCGAGCTGAACCTGCTGCCGGTAGGCCTGGCGGGTGAGCTGTACCTGGGCGGCGAGGGCGTGGCGCGAGGCTATCTGGAGCGCCCGGCACTGACCGCCGAACGCTTCGTGCCGGACCCCTTCGGCAACGGCGAACGCGTCTACCGCAGCGGCGACCTGACCCGCGCCCGGCCGGACGGCGTGGTCGATTACCTGGGCCGCGTGGATCATCAGGTGAAAATCCGCGGCTTCCGCATCGAACTGGGTGAAATCGAAGCCCGCCTGCTGGAGCAGGACGCGGTGCGCGAGGCAGTGGTACTGGCCCGCGACGGCGCCAGCGGCAAGCAACTGGTGGGCTACGTGGTGCCGACCGAACCGATCCCGGTCGAACAACGGCACGCCCTGCGCGATGAGCTGAAAGCGGCGCTGAAGGGCAGCCTGCCGGAGTACATGGTGCCCACGCAGTTGCTGTTCCTCGAAACGCTGCCGCTCACACCCAACGGCAAGCTGGACCGCAAGGCGCTGCCACAACCGGACATCAGCGAGCTGCAGCAGGACTACGTGGCGCCGAGCAGCGAGCTGGAGCAGCGCCTGGCGGCGATCTGGCAGGCAGTGCTGAAACTGCCGCGGGTGGGGCTGAAGGACAACTTCTTCGACCTGGGCGGCCACTCGCTGCTGGCCACCCAGGTCACCGCGCGGGCGCAGGACGAACTGGGCGTGAACCTGCCCCTGGCGCTGATGTTCCAGAGCGAAACCCTGGAGGCCTACGCGGCCTCGGTGGCGCAGTACGCGCCCAGCAGCGACGCGGACTTCGACGATCTCCGCGACTTCATGACCGAACTCGAGGCAGTGTGACATGCAACCCGACAAGAACCTGGACCTGGCCCAACGCTTCGTTCGCCTCCCCCTCGAGCAACGCCGGCTGTTCTTCCAGAAGCTGGTGTCGAAGAACATCGGCCTGTCGCAGCTGCCGATCCCCGTCACCCGCCACGAGGCCGCGGCGCTGCCGCTGTCCTATGCGCAACAGCGCCAGTGGTTCCTCTGGCAGATGGCGCCGCAGAGCGCGGCCTACCACATCCCGGCGGTGCTGCGGCTGCGTGGCCGCCTGGACCTGGGCGCCCTGTGGCGCAGCTTCGAGACGCTGATCGCGCGCCATGACACGCTGCGCACCCGCTTCCGCCAGGAGCAGGACCAGGCCGTGCAGCTGGTGGACGCCGAACTGCCGTTCGAGCTGCCTTGCGAAACGCTGGCGGGATGCAGCGAGGAGACCCTGCAGGCCCATATCGAGGCGGAAATCCAGACGCTGTTCGACCTGCAGCGCGCCCCGCTGCTGCGGGTGAAGCTGCTGCGCCTGGCAGCGGACGATCACGTGCTGGTGCTGACCCTGCATCACATCATCGCCGACGGCTGGTCCATGGCGCGGATGGTCGACGAGCTGGTGCAACTGTACGCGGCGTACAGCGAAGGGCGCGAAGCGAACCTGGCGGAACTGCCGATCCAGTACGCCGACTACGCCCTGTGGCAGCGCTGCTGCATGGAGGCCGGCGAGCGCGAGCGCCAGCTGGCCTACTGGCGCGAACAGCTGGGTGGTGCCCAGCTGCCGCTGGAGCTGCCCAGCGACCGTTCGCGGCCGGCGGAGCAGAGCTATCGCGGCGGCGAGGTGGACATCCCGCTGCCCGACGAGCTGGCCCACAAGCTGCGCGAACTGGCCCAGCGCCGCGGCGTGACCCTGTTCATGCTGCTGCTGGCGTCCTTCCAGAGCCTGCTGAACCGCCATTCCGGGCAGGCCGACATCCGCGTGGGCGTGCCCATCGCCAACCGCACCCGGGTGGAAACCGAGGGGCTGGTCGGCTTCTTCGTCAACACCCAGGTGCTGAAGGCGGAGTTCGCGCTGCACACCACCTTCGACGACCTGCTGGCCCAGGTGAAGCAGCGTTCGCTGGAGGCCCAGGCCTACCAGGAACTGCCCTTCGAACAACTGGTGGAGGCACTGCAGCCCGAGCGCGACCTGAGCCACAGCCCGCTGTTCCAGGTGATGTACAACCACCAGAGCGAGAGCCGCGGCCAGGCGCGGGAGCTGCCCGGCCTCAGCGTCGAGAGCCTGCCGCGCGAGGCGCGTACCGCGCAGTTCGACCTGACCCTCGACACCTTCGAGTCCGAGCGCGGGCTGCGCGCCTCGCTGACCTATGCCAGCGACCTCTTCGAACGGTCCACCGTGGAACGCCTGGCGGACCACTGGCGCAACCTGCTGGAAGCGGTCTGCGCCGACCCGCAGCGGCGCATCGCCGAACTGCCCATCCTCGGCGCCGCCGAGCGCCACCAGGTGCTGCATGAGTGGAACGACACCGCCGCGCCTTACCGCCAGGCCTGCCTGCACGAACTCTTCGAGGAGCAGGTGGCGCGCACGCCGGAGGCCCTGGCGCTGATCGACGGCGAGCACGAATACAGCTACCGCGAGCTGAACCAGCGGGCCAACCGCCTGGCCCACAAGCTGCGCGAGCTGGGCGTGGGGCCGGAAGCGCTGGTCGGCATCGCCATGCAGCGGCGCCTGGAGATGCTGGTCGCGCTGCTGGCCACCCTCAAGGCCGGCGGCGCCTACGTGCCGCTGGACCCGGAGTATCCGCAGGAACGCCAGGCCTACATGCTGGAAGACAGCCAGGCGCGCCTGCTGCTGACCCAGCGCGCTTTGCTCGCCCAGCTGCCGCAAGGGGGCGCGGCGCAGGTGCTGGCGGTGGACGACCTGGCCCTGGAGGCCTATTCCCAGGACGACCCGCGCCACCTTGCCAGCCCGGAAAACCTGGCGTACTGCATCTACACCTCCGGCTCCACCGGCAAGCCCAAGGGCGTGCTGATCGAACACCGCAACGCGGCGGCCCTGGTCGGCTGGGCCCGCTCGGTCTACAGCCGGGAAGACCTGCAGGGCGTGCTGGCCTCCACCTCGATCTGCTTCGACCTCTCGGTGTGGGAGTTCTTCGTCACCCTGGCCTGCGGCGGCTTCGTGGTGCTGGCCGACAACGCCCTGGCGCTGCCGGAGCTGCCGGCGCGCCAGCGGGTGCGCCTGGTCAACACGGTGCCCTCGGCCATCCGCATGCTCTGCGAGGCGGGGCAGATTCCCGACTCGGTGCGCATCGTCAACCTGGCGGGCGAGCCGCTGGCCCAGGCGGTGGTGGACAACCTCTACGGGCTCGGCCACATCGAGCGGGTCTACGACCTCTACGGCCCCTCCGAGGACACCACCTATTCCACCTACACCCTGAGGGCCCCGGGCGGCAGCGCCAACATCGGCCGCCCGCTGGCCAACAGCGGCGTGCACCTGATCGACGCCAGCGGCGAGCCGGCCGGCATCGGCAAGGGCGGCGAGCTGTGCATGGTCGGCGCGGGCCTGGCCCGTGGCTACCTGAACCGGCCGGCGCTGACGGCGGAGAAGTTCCTCCCCGACCCCTTCGCCGCGCAGGGCGGCGGCCGGCTCTACCGCACTGGCGACCTGGCGCGCTACCGGCCCGACGGTGTGATCGAGTACCTGGGGCGCATCGACCACCAGGTGAAGATCCGCGGCTTCCGCATCGAACTGGGCGAGATCGAGGCGCGCCTACTGGAGCAGGACGCGGTGCGCGAGGCGGTGGTGCTAGCCCGCGACGGCGCCAGCGGCAAGCAGCTGGTGGGCTACGTGGTGCCGGCCGCAGGCGTGGCGGCCGGGGACCCGCGCGAACTGCGCGAGGCCCTGCGCACGGCATTGAAGACGAACCTGCCGGACTACATGGTGCCGGCGCAGCTGCTGTTCCTAGAAGCGCTGCCGCTGACGCCCAACGGCAAACTGGACCGCAAGGCCCTGCCGCAGCCGGACGCGAACGAGCTGCAGCAGGATTACGTGGCGCCGCGCAGCGAACTGGAGCGGCAACTGGCGGCCATCTGGCAGGAAGTCCTCAAACGCCCGCAGGTGGGCGCGACCGACAACTTCTTCGAACTGGGCGGCGACTCCATCGTCTCTCTGCAGGTGGTCAGCCGGGCGCGCCAGGCGGGCATCCAGTTCACCCCCAAGGACCTGTTCCAGCACCAGACGGTACAGGGGCTGGCAAGCGTGGCCCGGCGCGCCGAGGGGTTGCGCGTGGAGCAGGGCGCGGTCAGCGGCGGCCTACCGCTGACGCCGATCCAGCAGTGGTTCTTCGGCCAGGACATCCCCACGCGCCAGCACTGGAACCAGTCGCTGCTACTGGCGCCGCGCCAGCCCTTGCAGATCGAGCCCCTGAAGGCCGCGCTGCAGGCGTTGCTGGCGCACCACGACGCCCTGCGCCTGCGCTTCGAGCGGCATGACGGCGCCTGGCGCGCCGAATTCAGCGCGCCGCAAGCGGACGCGGACGTATTGTGGCGCCGCCGCCTGGCCACGCCGGAGGCGCTGGAAGACGTCGCCAACCAGGCACAGCGCAGCCTGGACCTGCAGCAGGGCCCGCTGCTGCGGGTGGTGCTGGCGGAACTGCCCGGCGGCGAGCAGCGCCTGCTGCTGGTGATCCACCACCTGGTGGTGGACGGGGTGTCCTGGCGCGTGCTGCTGGACGACCTGCAACAAGCCTATGCCCGGGCCGTTGCCGGGCAGCCGGCGGAGCTGCCGGCCAAGACCAGTTCGTTCAAGGCCTGGGCCGAGCGCCTGGCCGCCCATGCCCAGGGCGCAGCCGCCGCAGCGGAACTGGCCTACTGGCAGGCCCAGCTGGCCGGCGTGAGCGACGAGTTGCCCTGCGCCAACCCGGCCGGCGGGCGGCAACAGAAACACGTCGCCTATGCCTGCACCCGCCTGGACCGCGACTGGACCCGCCGCTTGCTGCAAGAGGCGCCGGCGGCCTACCGCACCCAGGTCAACGACCTGTTGCTGACCGCCCTGGCGCGGGTGATCTGCCGCTGGAGCGGGCAGGCGCAGACCTTGGTGCGCCTGGAAGGCCATGGCCGCGAAGAGCTGTTCGAGGATATCGACCTGACGCGCACCGTCGGCTGGTTCACCAGCATGTACCCGGTGCGCCTCAGCCCCCGGGCGGGGCTGGCGGATTCCATCAAGACGATCAAGGAGCAGTTGCGTGCAGTACCCGGCAAGGGGCTCGGCTACGGCCTGCTGCGCCACCTGGGTTCCGACGAGGCGAGGCGGGCGCTGGAAAGCCTGCCGAGCGGGGCGATCGTCTTCAACTACCTGGGGCAGTTCGACCAGAGCTTCGACGCCGAGGACGGCCTGTTCGTCCCCGCCAAGGAAAGCAGCGGCGCCGGCCTGGACGAGAATGCGTCGCTGGACGGCCTGCTCAACCTGAACGGCCGCGTGTACGACGGCGAACTGAGCCTGGACTGGGGCTTCAGCCGCGAGGTGTTCGACGAGCGGACCATCCAGCGCCTGGCCAGCGAGTACGCCGACGAGCTGCGCGAGCTGATCGGCCATTGCTGCGCTGCGGCCAACCGCGGCCTGACACCCTCGGACGTTCCCCTGGCGCGCCTGAGCCAGGAGCAGCTGGACAGCCTGCCGCTGCCGGCGGCTCAGATCGCCGACATCTACCCGCTGTCGCCGATGCAGCAGGGCATGCTGTTCCACAGCCTGTACGAGCGCGAGGGCGGCGACTACGTCAACCAGATGCGCGTGGACGTGGAGGGCCTGGAGGTCGAAGGCTTCCGCCGTGCCTGGCAAGCGGCGGTGGATGCCCACGACGTGCTGCGGGCGGCGTTCATCAGCGAGCTGGCGCAACCGCTGCAGGTCATCCGCCGGCAGATGCCGGTGCCGTTCGCGGTGCTGGACTGGCAGGGCCAGGCGGACCTGGGCGCGCGCCTGGACGCCTGGGCGAATGCCGACCGTGAACGCGGCTTCGACCTGGCGGAGGAGCCGCTGTTGCGCCTGACGGTGATCCGCACCGGCGAGCGCAGCCACCACCTGATCTACACCTGCCACCACATCCTGCTGGATGGCTGGAGCAACTCACGGCTGCTGGGCGAGGTGCTGCAGCGCTATGCCGGCCAGCCGGTCGGCCGCGCCGCGGGCGGCTATCGCGACTATATCGCCTGGCTGCAGCGGCAGGACCCGCAGGCCAGCGAAGCGTTCTGGAAAAACCAACTGGTGGAACTCGACGCGCCGACGCGGCTGACCCACGCGTTACGCCCGGCCCTGGCGACGGGGCAGGCCGGCCACGGTTTGTACAGCCAGGTGCTGGATGAGGAGCGCACGCGCCAGCTGGGCGAGTTCGCCCGCAGCCTGCGGGTGACGCTGAATACCCTGGTGCAGGCCGCCTGGTTGCTGTTGCTGCGCCGCTACACCGGGCAGGACACCGTGTGCTTCGGCGCCACCGTGGCGGGGCGCCCGGCGGAACTGGCCGGCATCGAGGAACAGGTCGGCCTGTTCATCAATACCCAGCCGGTGATCGGCAGCCCCCGTGCGGAACAGACCGCGGCCGAGTGGATCGCCCAGGTGCAGGCGCGCAGCCTGGCCCTGCGCGACTTCGAGCACACCCCGCTGTACGAGGTGCAACGCTGGGCGCGGCTGGGCAACGAAGCGCTGTTCGACAGCCTGCTGGTGTTCGAGAACTACCCGGTTTCCGAGGCTCTGCAGCAGGGCGCCCCGGCCGGGCTGCGCTTCGGCGAGGTGGGCAACCACGAGCAGACCAACTACCCGCTGGCCCTGGCCGTGCTGTTGGGCGAGCGGCTGGAAGTGCACTACAGCTACGACCGCCGGCACTTCGACGAGGAAACGCTCGGCCAGGTGGCCGGGCACTTCGGCAACCTGCTGGTGGCGTTGTGCGAAAACCCGCAGGCGCGCCTGGCCGAGCTGGAAATGCTTGGTGAAGCGGAGAGGGCGCAGATTCTGCAACGCTGGGACCACACCGCGGATCACTACCCGAGCGACCGCTACATCCACCAACTGGTGGCGGATCGTGCAGCGGAGACGCCGGATGCGGTGGCGGTGATCTTCGCCGACCAGCCGCTGACCTATGGCGAGCTGGATACCCGGGCCAACCGCCTGGCCCATCGCCTGATCGAACTGGGCGTGGGGCCGGAAGTGCGGGTGGCCATCGCCATGCGTCGTTCGGCGGAGACCATGGTGGCTTTCCTTGCGGTGCTGAAGGCCGGTGGTGCCTACGTGCCGCTGGACGTGGCTTATCCGCGTGAGCGCCTGCTGTACATGATGCAGGACTGCGCGGCAGCGCTGGTGCTGACCCTGAGCGATCTGGAGGTCCAGTTGCCGCTGCCCGAAGGACTGCCGACCCTGGCAGTGGACCGCGCCGAGGAATGGCAATCCCTTCCCGCTACTGCGCCGACTGTGGCGTTGCACGGCGACAACCTGGCCTACGTGATCTACACCTCCGGCTCCACCGGTCTGCCCAAGGGCGTGGCGGTGTCCCACGGACCGCTGGTGTCGCACATCCGCGCCACTGGTGAACGCTACGAGACGAACCCTTCGGACTGCGAACTGCACTTCATGTCCTTCGCCTTCGACGGCGCCCACGAAGGCTGGATGCACCCGTTGATCAACGGCGCCCGCGTGCTGATCCGCGACGACAGCCTGTGGCTGCCGGAGCAGACCTACGCGCAGATGCACCGTCATCAGGTCACTTTGGCGGTGTTCCCGCCGGTATACCTGCAACAACTGGCCGAACACGCCGAGCGTGACGGCAACCCGCCGCCGACCCGTGTCTACTGCTTTGGCGGCGATGCCGTGCCGCAAGCGAGCTACGACCTGGCCTGGCGAGCGCTGCGCCCGCAGTACCTGTTCAACGGCTACGGCCCGACTGAAACGGTAGTGACACCGTTGCTGTGGAAGGCCCGCAAGGAAGACCCGTGTGGCGCCGCCTATGCCCCGATCGGCACGCTGCTGGGCAAGCGCCGTGGCTATGTGCTGGACGCCGAGCTGAACCTGCTGCCGGTGGGCCTGGCGGGTGAGCTGTACCTGGGCGGCGAAGGTGTGGCGCGGGGTTATCTGGAGCGCCCGGCGCTGACCGCCGAACGCTTCGTGCCGGACCCCTTCGGCAACGGCGAGCGCGTCTACCGTAGCGGTGACCTGACCCGCGCCCGGCCGGACGGCGTGGTCGATTACCTGGGCCGCGTGGACCACCAGGTGAAAATCCGCGGCTTCCGCATCGAACTGGGCGAAATCGAAGCCCGCCTGCTGGAGCAGGATGCGGTGCGCGAGGCGGTGGTACTGGCCCGCGACGGTGCCAGCGGCAAGCAACTGGTGGGTTACGTGGTGCCGACGGATGAGCTGGCAGCCGAGCAGCGGCACGCCCTGCGCGATGAGCTGAAAGCGGCGCTGAAGGCCTGCCTGCCGGAGTACATGGTGCCAGCGCAGCTGCTGTTCCTCGAAACGCTACCGCTGACGCCCAACGGCAAGCTGGACCGCAAGGCCCTGCCGCAGCCGGATATCAGCGAGCTGCAACAGGACTACGTGGCGCCGCGCAGCGAGCTGGAGCGGCAACTGGCGGACATCTGGCAAGAGGTGCTGAAGCTGCCGCAGGTGGGCCTGAACGACAACTTCTTCGAACTGGGCGGCGACTCGATCATTTCCCTGCAACTGGTGAGCAGGGCCCGCCAGGCGGGGATTCGCTTCACGCCGAAGGAGCTGTTCCAGCACCAGACCGTGCAGGAACTGGCACGGGTGGCCCGGCGCACGGAGGAAGCCGCCGTCGACCAGGGGCCGGCCAGCGGTACGTTGCCGCTGACGCCGATCCAGCGCTGGTTCTTCGAGCAGGACATCCCGCAGCGCCACCACTGGAACCAGTCGGTGCTGCTCGCGGCGCCAGGCAAGGCCTGGGACGGCGAGGTGCTGGAGCGGGCGCTGAGGGAGCTGGTGATCCACCACGATGCCTTGCGCCTGGCCTTCGACGCCGGCTCGGCGCGCTACCGGGACCTGGCCGAGGTGCAGGCTGCCTGGGAACAGGCGGGCATCCTCTGGCAAGCCGAGCTGGATGGCCCGGAAGCGCTGGAGGCCCTGGGCGAGGAGGCGCAACGCAGCCTGAACCTCGCCGGCGGCCCGCTACTGCGGGCGCTGCTGGCCACGCTGGCCGACGGCAGCCAGCGCCTGCTGCTGGTGATCCACCACCTGGTGGTGGACGGGGTGTCCTGGCGGATCCTGCTGGAGGACCTGGAAAGCGCCTATCGCCAGCTCGCCGCCGGCCAGCCGCCGCGCCTGCCGGCCAGGACCAGTTCGCTGCAGGCCTGGGCCTTGTGCCTGGCCGAACATGCCGGCAGCGGCGCGCTGGCGCAGGAGCTGGACTACTGGCGCAACGAACTGCAGGGCGCCGATCCGACGCTGCCCTGCGACAACCCCGAGGGCTCCCGCCGGCAGTGCGATGCGCAGCACGTCCAGCTGCGCCTGGACGCCGATATGACGCGCAATCTGCTGCAGGTGGCGCCGGCGGCCTACCGCACCCAGGTCAACGACCTGCTGCTCACCGCGCTGGCCCGGGCGGTCTGCCGCTGGAGCGGCCGCGACCATGCGCTGATCCAGCTGGAAGGCCACGGCCGCGAAGACCTGTTCGAGGGCATCGACCTTTCGCGCACGGTGGGCTGGTTCACCAGCGTCTATCCGTTGCGGCTGGTGCCGGAGCAGGACCCCGGGCGCTCGCTCATGGGTATCAAGGAGCAATTGCGCGCGGTGCCCGGCAAGGGCATCGGTTTCGGCCTGCTGCGCTACCTCGGCGACGCCGCCAGCCAGCAGGCGCTGCGGGCCTTGCCGGAGCCGCGGATCACCTTCAACTACCTGGGGCAGTTCGACGGGCCGGGCGCCGGCGATGGCGAGCCGGGCCACAGCTTCTCGACGGAGCGCGCCGGCGCGGACCTGAGCGAGCAGGCTCCGCTGGGCAACTGGCTGAGCATCAACGGCCAGGTGTACGACGGCGAGTTGAGCCTGACCTGGACCTTCAGCCGCGAGGTGTTCCAGGGCGAGGGTATCGAACGGCTCGCCGGGGACTACCGCCGTGAACTGGAGGGGCTGATCGAGCATTGCTGCCAACCGGGCAGGGGGGCGCTGACGCCCGCCGACGTGCCCCTGGCCGGCCTGACCCAGGAACAGCTGGATGCGCTGGGCCTGGAGGCGGCGCGGGTCGAGGACATCTACCCGCTGACGCCGATGCAGCGCGGGATGCTGCCCGAGGCGGTGCACGAGCAGGGCGACTTCATCTGCCAGCACACCCTCGGCGTGCGCGGGCTGGACCCCGAGCGCTTCCGCCGGGCCTGGCAGGCCACCCTGGATGCCCACGGCATGCTGCGCACCGGCTTCGTCGCGGCGACCGCGCAGCGCCAGCCGTTGCAGGTGGTGTACCGGTCGGTGGAGGCGCCTTTCACCCTGGTCGACGGCCGCGGGCTGACGCCCCTGGAAGTGGAGGAGCGCCTGCTCGAAGACCGTCTCGCGCCCTTCGACATGGCGAAGGCGCCCTTGCTGCGCCTGACGCTGGTGCGGCTCGCCGACGACGAATACCGCGTGGCCCTGACCAGCCACCATATCCTGCTGGACGGCTGGAGCGCCTCGCGCCTGTACGAGGACATCCTGCGGGCCTACCTGACTGGCGCCCCGGCACCCGTGGCGGGGAGCTTCCGCGACTACCTGGCCTGGCTGCAGGGCGTGGACCACGAGGGCGACCGCCGCTTCTGGCAGCAGGCGCTGACGCGCCTGGACGCGCCCAGCCTGCTGGCGCCGACGGCGAGCGGGGGGGCCTGCGGGCACGGACACCTGTTCTTCGCCCTCACGCCCGAACGCAGCGCGGCCCTGGGCGAGTTCGCCCGGCAGCAGCGGGTCACGGTCAATACCCTGGTGCAGGCGGCCTGGCTGCTGTTGCTGGGCCGCCGGCTGCAGCGCACGACGGTGGCCTGCGGGGTGACGCTGTCCGGCCGGCCGGCGGAGCTGCCCGGCATCGAGCGGCAGCTGGGGCTGTACATCAACGACGTGCCGCTGGTGGCCGAGCTTGCGCCGGAGCTGAGCATCGCCCAGTGGCTGCAGGCGCTCCAGGTGTTCAACCTGCGCATGCGCGAGCATGGCTACGCCTCGCTGGCCGAGCTGCAGCAATGGCATGGCTCGGAGCTGTTCGATACGGTCATCGTGTTCGAGAACTATCCGGGGGAGATGTCCCAGGCGGAGGAGGGCAGCCAGGCGCTGCAGTTCCTCGGCATGGGCCATCACGAGCAGACCAGCACGCCGCTGACGTTGTACGTCGAGCTGGACAAGGTCTGGGGGTTCCACTTCGACTACCGTCTCGATCGCTTCCAGGCGGCTGTGGTCGAGTCGTTGGGTGCGGAACTGCAACGGCTGCTCGCCTGGCTGGTGGAGGCGGCTCCCTCGATGCGGCTGGGTGAACTGGAGGGTGAAATCGCCTGAGCCCTTGGGGGTCTGGCGAACCAGGCTCCCTCACCCCAACCCTCTCCCGGAGGGAGAGGGGGCCGTTCGGCGTGGGCGGGGAGGTTTGGCGTCAACCTGTAGCGGGCCTTGCCCGCGATTCGCGCGCAGGGCGCGCTCCTACAGGGGAATGGCTTGGCTATTTCAGGCATAATCGTTCGTGGTTATCCGCCCTACGACTCCGTGCCGAGGTGCTTTTCGTAGGACGGGTTGAGCTTGCGAAACCCATGCGGTGCTGGTGATGGGTATCGCTTCGCTCAACGCCATCCTACGACGGCGCCGGGCCCCTCACCCCAACCCTCTCCCGGAGGGAGCGGGGGCCAGGCCGTGCCACCGTCAGGCCCTGTTCTCCCTGCACCATTGGCATCCGCGACACCCATGGTCTCCATGGAATGCCTTCCTTCCCATGCGCTCCGAACCAGTCCCCTCTCCCTTCAGGGAGAGGGTTAGGGAGAGGGTGCTCTTTCGTCCCGCGCCAACTCCTTCCGGCAGGCCGATGCCCAACGACGATGGCGCTGTGTTTGCCTACGAAAAGCTGGGGAGCAGAAATGACGACGGGGGCCTGGCCCCCGTCGTTTTTGCCGCGTGACGCTTAGAACTTGTAGCTGAGGGTGCCCATCAGGTTCCTGGGGGCGCCCCAGACGCCCTGGCCGTACCAGTTCACCGCAGTCTGGTACTTCTCGTCGAACAGGTTGTTGACGTTCAGCTGGGCCGAGACCTGGGGCGTGATGTCGTAGCGGGCCATCAGGTTGGCGACCAGGTAGTCGGACTGTTCCTGGCGCTGGCCTTGGGGCCCTACGCCGTCGTAGTAGATGCGGCTCTGCCAGTTGGCGCCGCCGCCCACCGTCAGTTGCTTCCATTGCCCCGGCAGGCGGTAGGTGGTGAACAGGCGTGCCATGGTGCGCGGCAGCTGGGTGTTCACGTCGTTGTCGTCGGAGTCCTTGGCGCTGTAGTGGGTGGCGAAGAAGAAGGCGTTCCAGTTCTCGGTGAGCGCGCCGGACAGTTCGAACTCCACGCCCTTGGAGGTGGCGCCGTCGGTGGCGTAGTAGGCCGGGCTGTCGGGGTTGCCGGGCACGGAGTAGCCGACGTCCTGCTGGCCGAGGTTGTCCTGGACGATGCGGAAGGCAGCCAGGGAGGCGTTCAGCCTGCCGTCGAGGAACTCGCCCTTGATGCCGGCCTCGTAGGCGTCGCCGGTGACCGGGTCGAGCCAGGCGCCGTTGCGGTCGCGGTAGTCCTGGAAGTTGAAGATGCTGGTGTAGCTGGCGTACAGCGAATAGTTCTGGTTCAGGTCGTAGACCAGGCCGGCGTAGGGGATGAATTTGTGGTCGCTGTAGTCGTATTCGCCCGAGGAGGCCCAACCGGCGCCTTCGCGGTCGTACTGGGTGAAGCGGCCGCCGAGGATCAGCTTCAGCGGGTCGGCCAGGGACAGGCGCAGGGCGGCGTAGCCGGCCTTCTGCTTGGTGTGGTTGCGCTCGGAGAGTTCGCGGTTCTCGTAGTCCCACTCCGGTTCCGCCACGTGGCCGAAGTCGTACACGCTGACCGGGGATTGCCAGGGCGTCTTGTTGCCGATCCAGTCGAACGAGTACTTGTGGTCGAAGTAGGTGGCGCCGACCACGGCCTCGTGGGTGCGCCCGAACAGTTCGAACGGGCCGGACAGGCGCAGGTCGGTGCTCTGCTGCTTGCGCTCGCCGGGGAAGCGCGACTGCGAGGGTTCGGCGTCGATCAGGCCGGTCTCCGGGTCGGGAAAGCCCCAGTTGAAGATACGCGCGTTGTCCACTTCGTTGCGGTTGTGCATGACGCGGAACTGCGCCTGCCAGTCGTTATCGAAGCGGTGCTCGAGGTTGGCGAAGAAGTTCTTGACCTCGACTTCCTCGGTGTTCCACTTCGGCGCGATGCTGAACGAGCGGCTGTAGTGGGTCTTCGAGCCGTCGCTGTTCCACAGCGGCACGCCGCCGTAGGTCAGGCCGTCGGCGTCGGACTTCTGGTAGCTGGCGCCCAGGCTCAGGGTGGTGGCGTCGGTCAGGTCCACGTCGACCACGCCGTAGATCACGTGGCCCTCGCGGGAATAGCGGTCGAAGAAGTTCTTCTTGTCCTGGTAGGCGCCCACCAGGCGGCCGCGCACGTTGCCGGTGGGCGTCAGCGGGCCGGACAGGTCCAGGGTGCTGCGGTAGTTGTCCCAGGAGCCGGCGCTGACCTGCGCCTCGCCGCGGAACTCCTTGCTGTCGGCGCGCTTGCGCACCAGGTTGACCGAGGCCGAGGGCTCGCCGGCGCCGGTGAGCAGGCCGGTGGCGCCGCGGACGATCTCGATGCGGTCGTAAATGATGGCGTCCAGCTCGGACTCGCCCGCGGCGTAGTTGCTCTTGTAGTAGCTGGAGATGCCGTCGTACTGCAGGTCGTTGATGAAGAAGCCGCGCGAGGCGAAGACGGTGCGCTCGCTATCCAGCTGCGGCGCGGAGATGCCCGGCGCGTTGGCCAGCACGTCGCCGAGGGTGGTCATGTTCTGGTCGTCCATCCGCTGGCGGGTGATGACGCTCACCGACTGCGGCGTCTCGCGCGTCGACAGCGGCAGCCCGGTGGCGGCGGCGGTGGCGCCGGTGGTGTAGGAACCGGTGCCTTCGGTGGTGGTGGCCAGGCGGTTGCTGACGATGGTGGTGGCGCCCATTTCCAGGCTGCCGTTGTCACCGCCGAAGCTGACGGTGGCGGTATCCCCCTCGATGTGCTGGGCGGCCCCGGTGCCCTGCAGCAGCTCGGAGAGGGCCTGGGACGGCTCGCGCTTGCCCCTCAGCGCCTGGCTGCGCTTGCCGGCGACGTCCTCGGGACGGTAGAGCACCTGCAGGTTGGCCTGCTTGCCGAAGGCCTGCAGCGCGCTGCCCAGGGACTGCGCGGGAATGTCGAAGTTGACTTCCTGGGCCTGGACGTAGCCCGCCAGCGGCAGGCTCAGGGCCACGGCCAGGGAGTGCGGCATGAGCCTGCCGCCGAGGTAGCGCCGAATCAGGACGGCTTTGCTCAAGGGGGATAAGGCGTAGTGTGCTGGCATGGATGATTTGCTCTTTTAATGTTTTTGGCAGATGTGAAAAGGCAAATTGGCCCGGAACATTTCCCGTTGTCGCGGGCCAGAAGGCTCTGGTCCGGAAAGTTGGAACTTACACTTCGGCGGCCTCCCGTTCGTGGATGACTTGTCCCGCCGCCAGGCGAACCAGCTGGTCGGCGGTATGGAAGTAGCGATCGTCGTGGGAGATCACGATGATCGTCTTGCCCTGCTGTTTGAGTTCGGGGAGCAGCTCGGTGTAGAACACGCGGCGGAAGGCCGGGTCCTGGTCGGCCGCCCATTCGTCGAACACCAGCACCGGGCGGTCGTCGAGCCAGGCGTTGATCAGCGCCAGGCGCTTGCGCTGGCCGGTGGACAGGTCGGTGGTGGTGAAGCTGCCGTCGCGGATGCCGACCTTGTGGGCGATGTCCAGGCGCTCCAGGTAGCGGATCGCCTGTTCGGGGATTTCCGTGCGCCCCCTGAGCAGTTCGTCGAACAGGTAGTAGTCGGTGAACACGGTGGCGAACAGCTGCCGGTAGTCGTCCCGCTCGCCATCGCCGACGGCCTGGCCGTTCAGGCGTATCTCGCCCTGGTGCGGGTTGTACAGGCCCAGCAGCAGCTTGATCAGCGTGGTCTTGCCGCAACCGTTCTCGCCGACGATGAAGACGATCTCGCCCTGGCGGATGGTCAGGTCGATGGGGCCGAGGTGGAAACTCTGGCCGCCGGCCGCCTGCGGGTAGTCGTAGCGCACCTGGCGCAGCTCGATCTGTTCCGGGGCCAAGTTCGCCGGGGCGGCCGCCTTCGCCAGCAGCTGCGGCTCGGCGGACGAGAAGCGCCGCGACAGCTCGTTGATGCGCATGAGCGCGACCTTGGCCTGGCTGAGCCCGGGAATGTTGGTGACCAGCTGCTCCAGCGGGGCCTTCATGTAGAGCATCACCAGCACGAAGCCGCCGAGCACGGTTTTTTCCGTGGCGGGCCAGATGGCCAGGAGGGCGATGGCCATGCCGATGACCGCGAAGAACAGCATGGAGCCGAAGCTTTCCGCGCTGATGAAGATCGAGGCGGCGCGGATGTTGGCCTTGCAGATGCGTTCGGTGCTGTCGTGGATCTGCCGGTCCAGCAGGTCCAGGCGGCGCTCGCGCTGGATGCGCAGCTCCTTGGCGCCGGCGGAGATCGCCTGGTAGTGCTTCTGCAGCTCGTCCTCGCCGTCGCGGGCCGCCTGCAGGCTGTGGGTGCCGAAGTGGTGCGCCAGGTACTGCGCGCCGCTGCCGATGATCACCGTGAGCACCGTCACCGCGAGAATCTGCCAGGACAGCAGGGCCAGGTAGCCCAGGCAGCCGAGGGTCACGCTCAGGGCGATGAGCATGGGCGCCACGCTCAGGGCGAAGATGCTCAGCGAGCTGACGTCCTTGAGCAGGACCGGTATCAGGCGGTGGGCGCGGTAGCGCTCCAGTTGCTCGATGGGCGCGCAGAGGATCCGCGCGGCGAGCTCGCGGCGCAGGGTGGCGACCACGCGCTGGCCGATGTAGTTGGTCAGCAGCTTGGAGAGCGTGGAACAGGCCAGGGTCGTCACGCAGAGCAGGGCGAACACCAGCGCGATGCGCAGGTTGGGGCCGCCCTCGATGTTCATCGCGGTATTGATGGTGGCCAGCAGGGCCGTGATGCTGAGGCCGCCGGCGACCCCCAGCAGCACGGAAAGCAGCAGCTGGGGCCAGAAGGGCTTGAGGAGCGTCAGGGTTTCATGGGTGAGGCTTTCGGCTGTGCGGGGCATGGGCTTCTCGGATGCCTGCTGGGCAGGAACTCAATGGCATGGCGCGTCGAACTGGAAAGACGAGGAACGGCCCGCCGGATTTAGTGCAAAGACGAGCAACTGGCCATCTGATTTAGCCGGCTGTGCGCCAGGTCCGCCTGGACGCCTGCGCCGGGGGCCGGCGAACCGCTCGGCGCGCGCGGATAAATTCGCCCCGGGGTCGTTCGTTGCCCTTAGTGAAGTGCGGGTAGCGGGGGCTCGCTGCCCCGGCCCGCCGAACCCACGGCGCGCGCCCGCGTGCGCCAAGCCGAGCCATGCCCAGGAAAGAAACCACCATGAAGAAACGCAAACTCGCCTATATCTGGTCGCTGCGTAACGCGGCTGCGGACAAGGCCGGCCAGTACGTCCCCTACAAGGGGGAAGAGCGCTACATGAAGTCGGTGCTGGAGTTTCTCGTCGAATCGCTGAACCGGACTTCGCTGGGCGAACAGTACGAGCTGGTCGGCGTGATCTACGACGACGACCCGCAATCGCCGCGCGACCAGGAAAAGATCAAGGACTATGGCTTCGCCTACCAGCCGGGCCGGCAGTGGTTCTACCCGGCTGACCTCGAGGTCCAGGGCAGGCGCTTGAACGACCTGCTGCTGAGCGTGCCTTCGACCTATCGCCGGCACCCGCGCGGCACGCCCGAGCACATCGCCGGCAAGCAGGACTTCGAACGGCGCCTGCACGACACCCTGGTGGAACTGGGCACCGATGTCGCGGTGCTGGACGGCCTGCTGGTGATCCTCGACGAGCTGGTGCGCCCGGGGGCGCCGTTCGTCCGGCGGATCATGAACATCCATCCCGGCGTGACCCGCGAGGACTCGCCCTACGAGCGCCGTGGCGCCTATGCGACCCTCGATGCGCTATACGGCGCGCGGGGCGAGAAGGTGGTGAACTGGACGACCATGGAGAAGGTCGCGGTGGAGCCGCTGTACTGGACCGGGGCCTCGTTCCACTACGTGGACAACGGCATCGACTCCGGCGAAGTCTTCCACGACGTGCTGAAGACCGAGATTTCCCCCGAGGACAGCATCCTCGAGCTGCGCTGGAACAACTTCAACAACAGCCTGTTCCCGGCCCTGCACGAAGGGCTGGCGCTGCTGGCGGAAAAGCAGGGCGACTGAGCGCGGCAGAGTGGTTGCCAGGGCCGGCACGGCGATGGTAGTGCCGGCCCTGTCACATTCAGGGCTTGTTCACCAGCTCGCGGGCGACGCGGAAACCTATCCAGTCGCCGCGGTCGCTCTTGTAGGCGTTGTTGCGGTTGCCCGAGCGGGAGAAGATCGGCGCCTCGCCCCAGTCGTTGCCGCGGATCTGCACCAGCTTGCAGTCGCTGTCGATCCAGGCGCTGCCGTCGCTGGGGGCGCCGTCGTAGTTGTCGTGCCAGCAGTCGGCGACCCATTCGTAGACGTTGCCGTGCATGTCGTACACGCCGAAGGCGTTGGGCGGGAAGCTGCCCGCCGGCGAGGTGAAGTTGTAGCCGTCGGCGGCACCGTAGGTGTTGGCGTGCTTGGCGATGCTGTACTCCTTGCCTTCGTCGAAGGGGAACGGGAAGGGCCCGGCGCTGCCGGCGCGGGCGGCATATTCGCGTTCGGCTTCGCTGATCATCCGGTAATGCTGGCCGGTCTTCTTCGACAGCCAGGCCGCGTAGCCCTTCACGTCCTCGTAGTCGACGCACACCGCCGGCTGGCGCGGGCCCTGCCTGTAGCGCGGCTTGCCGGCGATGCATTCGCGGCCGGGGCGGGTGTCGCCGTTGGCCAGGCGCACGCCGGTGGCCTTCAGGTAGGCGTCCAGCTCGGCGGCGGTGACCTGGTAGCGGCTGATGGCGAAGGGCCGGGCGAAGGTCACGGTGTGCAATGGGCCTTCGTCCGGCTGGCGGCCCGTCTCGTCGTCCGGGGTGCCCATGGTGAAGCTGCCGGCGGGCAGCACCACCATCTCGGGGCAGTCCTTGCAGTCCTTGAACACGGCGCCCGGCTTGTGCGCCTCGGCGGCGAAAGCGGTGGGGGCGGCCAGGAGCAGGGTGGCCAGGGCCAGGGGCGGTAATGCGTGCATGGCGGTTCTCGTGAAGTGGGAAGCGGGTCAGGCGAGCTGCGGAGCGAGAATGTCCAGCACCCGGTCGATCTGCGCCTCGTCGTTGAGCAGGCTGGGCGCCAGGCGCACCACCGGGCCGACGTCGCGGTCCACGGCGTCGCTGATCACCTTGTGCGCCATCAGGTGCCGGGCCACGGCGTCGCAGTCGCGGCCGTCGACGCGGAAGAAGGTGAAGCCGGAGGAGAGTTCCGGACTGGTCGGCGTGACCAGGCGCACTTTCGTGTGCTCGGCCAGGCGCTGCTTGAGGTAGCCGTTGAGCTGGTGGATGCGCGCCTGGACGTCGGCCTTGCCCAGCTGCAGGTGCAGCTCGAAGGCCTTGCCCAGCGCCAGGCGGTGCTCGAAGGCGTGGTAGCCGCCGGGGGTCATCAGGGTGCCGAAGCTGTCGGCGCGGGTGAAGGTGGGGATGCTCGGCACCAGGTGGTCCTGCAACTGCTCCTCGCGGGCGATGATGACGCCGGTGCCGCGCGGGCCGAACAGCCACTTGTGGGTGCCGGCGATGAAGTAGTCGCAGCCGAAGTCGGCGAAGTTCGCGTCCTCCACGCCGAAGCCGTGCACGCCGTCGACCACGTAGATGATCCGCTCGGCGGCGTCGCGGTTGCGGTTGGCCTCGGCCACCAGTTGGCCGATCTCGCGTACCGGCAGCTTCACGCCACTGCCCGACTGCACCCAGGTCATGCCCAGCACCCGCGTCTCGGGGCGGATGTTGCGATGGATATTGGCGAGGATTTCGTCGGCCGAGGCCCGGTACGGGTCCTTGAACAGGGGAAATTCGCGTACCTGTGTGCCCATGCGCTTGTGGCGGTATTCCAGGGTGGTGTAGGTGGAATAGTGCTCGTGGCTGGAGGTGAGGATTTCCTTGCCCGGCGCCACCAGCAGGCCGCCGTAGATGGCCGCGAGGCCGTCGGTGGTGCTGCCGGTGAGGGCCACCTGCGCCGGCTTGACGCCGAAGTAGCGGCCGGCCCAGGCGCGCGCCTCGTCCTCGTATTTCCAGACCTCCTCGCGGTCCCAGTCCACCGCCTCGCCGGGGTTGGCGTTGAAGCGCGCGCGCAGCGCGTCTATGGCCTGTTGCACCGGGCGTGGGTGCGAGGCCAATAGGAAGTTGGCGAAGTGCAGGTAGTCCGGGTCGAGGTCGAATTGCCGGCGCAGGGCCTGCCACTTGTCCGCGCCGGCCGGCGCGGCGGCGGCCAGGGCCAGGTCGGAGGTCTGCAGCAGGGGCAGGCCGGCGGCGAGCAGCCCGGCCTGCTTGAGGAAGGTACGGCGGTCGTTCATGGAATGTCCTTGGCGCGGTTCAGCGGGTGGCGACGGGCGGCTTGGCGCGCTTCTGCACCTCGCCCCATACGCGCAGGAAGTTGCCGCCCCAGAGCTTGGCGATGTCGGCGTCGGAGTAGCCGCGGGTGATCAGCTCGGCGGTGACGTTGCGGATTTCGCTCTCGTCCTTCCAGCCGTCCAGGCCGCCGCCGTCGTTGAAGTCGGAGCTGATGCCGACGTGGTCGATGCCGACCTTCTTCACCGTGTAGTCGATGGCGTTGACGAAGTCGGCCAGGCCGGCCTTGGGCTCCTCGTCGAGGATGCCGTAGAGACTGCTGGCGTATTCGCCGAACTTCTTCTCCGGCCAGATGGCGATCACCGGGTCGCCGGGCATCAGCGCGTAGTCCAGGCCGGCCAGCGGCGGCAGGTCGAAGCGCGCGCGCAGGGCGTCGAGCTTCTCCAGGGTGGGCTTGCTCAGCGGGCGCAGGTAGGCCGGGAAGCCGACCACCTGGATGACCCCGCCGCTGTCCTTGATCAGCTGCATCTCGTGGTCGCTGAGGTTGCGGCGGATGTCCACCAGCGCGCGCGGCGCCGAATGCGAGGCGACGATGGGCGCGCGGCTCAGGGCGGCGACCTGCTCCAGTGCCCTGGTCGACATCTGCGAGACGTCGATGATCACCCCCAGGTCATTGAGCCGTTGCACCGCCTGCTTGCCCAGGGGCGAGAGGCCGCCCAGGGCGTCGGGCGAATCGTTGAAGAAGGGCAGGGGGCGGGAGGAGTCGGACCAGCTGTTGTTGCCCACGTAGTTGAAGCCGAACATGCGCACGCCACGGGCGGCCCACAGGTCCAGCTGGGACAGGTCGTCGCCCAGCGGGTAGGCGTTGAGCATGCTCATGACGATGGCGAACTTGCCTTCCATGGCCAGGCGGCGGAAGTCCTCCGGCGTGTAGGCGATGCCCACCCGCTCGGGAAAGTCGCGGACCATGCCGGTGAGAATCCTGTAGCGGATTTCCTGCTGGTGCCGCGCCTCGTCGACGAAGCCCGGCGTGGGCTTGTGCGGGGCGTCGGGGCCGCTCCACATCTCCGGCCAGCCGAAGATCGCCAGGGCCGCGCCGGACAGGCGGCCACGCCCGGCCTTGACCAGGTCCAGCTGCGAGGGGCCGTCGCGGTCGGCCTCGTGGCCCTCGGTGCCGAAGTCCAGGGGCACGGTCACCCGGCTGTCGAAGGACAGGATGCGCTCGTGCAGCGCCTCGGCGTGGGCCATCACCTCGCGCGGGTAGGGCTGGGCGCGGGCCAGCAGCAGCCAGGCCGCGGCGCCCGCCACGAGGGCCAGTACGAGCAGGGGCAGGGTGAGCCAGAGGATCTTTTTCGTGCGGGTGCTAGTCATTGCCGTCCCAGTCAGCGTTGGAGTCGGATGGCAGCCCGGGGCAGGGCATCGCCTGTGGGGGAGGACGAGGCGTGCGGGCGGAAATTTAGCGCCGGCGCACCGCTAAATTTGCCGCCGGGCCGACCGTTCTAGCCTCGGTACAGCCTGCTTGGCGACGGACACAGGACGGACGATGACGGTTTCTCGACGCGGTTTCATGGCGGCCCTGGCAGTGACGGGGGCGGCGGCGTTGCCGACGGCGGCTTACTTCGGCTACCGCGAACTGCAACGCCGCGAGCTGGACGCGCGGGAGCCGGAGACGCCCGGCGAAGCCAGCCTGGAAACCAGCGCCGGCGCCGAGCTGCGCCTGGCCGACCGCCTGCGCGGCATCTGGGACCTACGCCTGCTCGATGCCGGGCAGGGGCTGCCGGGCCTGCCCGCCGAAGGCCTGCAGTTGATCCTCGACTGCGGCCCATGCGGGCGCGGGCTGATCGGCTGGCTGGACACCCCGGAGCGCCTGCGCGGCACGGAACCGCCGCGCTACCGGGTGCTCGGCGACCTGGTCGGCGCCAGCTCGGCGAACATCCGCTGGCGCCTGCTGGGCGAAGGCAACACGCCCAGCCACGAATGCAGCGCCGTGTTCGACGAGGTGTGGGACAACTTCGCGAATGCCGGTGACGGCACCCTCAGCGGCCGCCTCCAGCGTCTGGACCGCGACCTGTCCCTGCCGCAGCAGGACTGCCGCTTCGTCGCCAAAAAGCAGCCCTTTCCCCTGGCCCGCGAGCGCCTGCCGCTCAACGAGGCGCTGCTGGCCTGGCTGGTGTCGCCGCAGCACCGCCTGTTCCACCAGCTCTGGCACGCCTCGCGGGACAAGTGGCACCACCTCGACGAGGCCCAGCGCAACGCCCTGCGCGGCGTGGGCTGGCAGCCCGGGCCGCTGGACGCCGAGCGCGACGCGCGCGGCCGGCACAAGGACCGCAACGCCTCGGGCATCGATTTCCTCTTCATGCACCGCCGCATGCTGGCCAAGGCCCGTTCGCTGCAGGACCTGCCGTCCTGGCAGCGCCTGCCGCCGCCGGCGGTGCCGCTGGAATACGACCGCGCCGGCTTCATCCGCTACTTCGAGAACGCCGACGGCTGCTCGGTGCCGCCGGCCTGGGTGGCGGTGGACGATGACGAATACAGCCAGTGGCTGCACGACCTGAAAAGCGCCGACGCCTACCACGGCAACTTCCAGGTCTGGGAGTCGCAGTACCAGGACCCGGCCTACCTGGCGAAGCTGACCCTGGGCCAGTTCGGCTCGGAACTGGAACTGGGCCTGCACGACTGGCTGCACATGCGCTGGGCCAGCGTGACGCGCGACCCGTCCAACGGTGCGCCGCTGATGACCGACCGCAACTACGCCGACTTCGCGCCGCGCTGGTTCCTGCGCGAGAACGACTTCCTCGGCGACCCCTTCTCGTCCCACGTGAACCCGGTGTTCTGGTGCTTCCACGGCTGGATCGACGACCGCATCGAGGACTGGTTCCGCGCCCACGAGCGCTTCCACCCGGGCGAGGTGCGCCGCGCCGAGGTGCTGGGCATGCCCTGGTTCGCCCGCGGCCGCTGGGTGGAGATCGACGACCCCTGGCTGGGCCCATCCACCCACGGCTGCGGCCTCTCCGACCTGCAGGCGAGCAGCAGCGACCTGGCCCTGGACGTGGAGACCATGAAACTGGCGCTGCGCGTCATCCTCACCGAAGACGACGAGCGCAAGGGCTGGCTAAAGCGCGCGCCGCGGCGGCCGTGGTATGCGCGCAACCTGAAGCTGGCGGAGCGCTGAGCGGGGCACGCCCGGCGCGGCCTGCGAGACAGCTGCTCCTGCGGGTGCGGGTTTCCTCGTAGGATGGGTTGAGCGAAGCGATACCCATCGCCATGCCCGACCGTGCGCCGGCCCCAACCGCACCGCTCCCTGTAGGAGCGCGCCCTGCGCGCGAATCGCGGGCAGGGCCCGCTCCTACAAGTTACCGGGAGGCACGGTTCGAAGGCCGGATCAGGGGGCGTTGCGCGCCAGAGGCGCGGCGGCGGCGTCCCAGCCGCCCCCCAGAGCCTTGAACAACCCCACCGCCGCCTGCAGGCGCGCCAGGCGCAGCTGCACCGCGGCGTCCTGCGCCTGGTAGAGGGTGCGCTGGGTGTCCAGCACCGTGAGCAGGGTTTCCGCGCCGGCCTGGTAGCGGCTGTCGGAGAGTTCGAAGGCGCGCTGCGCCTGTTCCAGTTCCTGCTGCTGCCAGTGCAGCTGGCGGTCGATGCCGTCGATGCCGTTGAGCGAGCGTTCGGTGTCGGCGAAGGCGCCGAGGATGGCCTTGCGGTAGTTCTCCAGCAGCTCGCGTTGCAGCGCCAGGCGGCGGTCGCGCTCGGCGCCCAGGCGGCCGTGGTTGAAGATGGGCGCCAGCAGGTTGGCGCCCAGGTCGTAGTAGGAGGTGCGCAGCAGGTCGGAGGCGTGGTTGGCGCCGGAGGACAGGTTGGCCGTCAGCGTCAGGCTGGGCAGCATGGCGGCGCGGGCCACCTGTACGTCGGCCTGGGCCGCCGCCAGTTGCGCTTCGGCGCGGGCGACGTCCGGGCGGCGGGTGAGCAGTTCGCTGGGCAGGCCGGCGCCGACCTGCGGCCACTGCACGCTGTCGAACGGCTGCCCGCCGAGTTTCAGGGCCGGCAGCGGTTCGCCGATCAGGGTGGCCAGGGTGACCTGGGCATCGCGCTCCTGCTGTTGCAGCAGCGGCAACTGGCGTTGCTGGGCGGCCACCAGGCCGCTCTGCTGGGCCACTTCCAGCTCGGTGGCGGAGCCGGCCTCGCGGCGGCTGCGCACCAGGCCCAGGACCTGCTCGGCGTTCTCCAGGTTGAGCCGGGCGATGCGCTGCTGTTCGCGCAGGGCGAGCACCTGCAGGTAGGCGTCGGCGACCCCGGCCACCAGCGTCAGCTCCACGGTGGCGCGGTCGTACTCGCTGGCCTTGAGGCTCTGCAATGCGCTGCGGTAGGCGGCGCGGCGGCCGCCCCAGAAGTCCACTTCGTAGCTGGCACTGAGGCCGGCGCTGAAGGTATCCACCGCTTTGTCGTCCTCGCTGGCGTCGATGCCGCTGTAGCCGGCGCCGTGCAGCAGCTTCTCGCGGGTAGCGCCCAGTTGCGCGTTGACTTCCGGCAGCAGCGGCGCGCCGGCGATCACCGCGCTGGCGCGGGCCTGGTCGACGCGGGCGATGGCCGCCGCCAGGTCCTGGCTGTTGTCCAGGGCACGTTGGACCAGGCCGTCCAGCTCGCCGGCGCCGAAGCGCGTCCACCAGCGCTGCAGCTCGCCGCGACGGGTGTCGCCGGCGCCGTACTGCCAGGCGGGCGGGGCGGCGATGCCGCTGTCGAGGGGTTGCGGGGCGCCGGCGCAGGCGCCCAGCAGCAGGCAGGCGGGCAGTAGGCTCAGGGCTTTCATTCGGGTGTCCGTCATTGGCTGGCCAGGGCGGCCACCGGGTCGAGGCGGGCGGCCTTGCGCGCCGGCATGAAGCCGAACACCAGGCCGGTGGCCAGGGCGCAGGCGAAGGCGCCGAGGATGGCCGCCGGGGAGAAGGCCACCGCCACCTTGCCCAGCAGCAACGCACCGCCGATGCCCAGGGCGATGCCGACGCCGGCCAGGCCGCCGACCACCGAGAGCAGCGTGGCCTCGGTGAGGAACTGGCGCAGGATGTCGCTCTGCCGCGCGCCGGTGGCCATGCGAATGCCGATCTCGCGGGTGCGCTCGCGCACGGTCATGAGCATCACGTTCATCACCCCGATGCCGCCCACCAGCAGGGAGATGGCGGCGATGGAGCCGAGCATCAGCGACAGGGTGTTCTGGGTGTGCGCCTCGGCCTGGATCAGCGCGGCGTTGTTGGTCAGCTCGTAGTCGCGCTGGCCGCGGTGCAGGCGCTGCATCAGGCGGTCGATGGCCTTTTCCGTCTCGTGCACGCGGCGGGCGTCGGCGGCGGCGATGATCACGTATTCCGGGTTGCGCGTGCCGAACAGGCGGATGCTGGCGGCGGAGTAGGGCACGGCGATGCGGTTGTCGGCGTCCTGGTCGCCGGAGCTGGAGCCCTTGGCCTGCAACACGCCGACCACCTGGAAGGGCACGTTCTCGATGAGGATGTAGCGGCCGATCGGGCTGGCGCTGCCGAACAGCTTCTCGCGCACCTTGGCGCCGATCACCGCGACCGTGGCGGCGTTGGCTTCGTCGCGCTCGGTGAAGTAGCTGCCTTCGCTCACCGGCCAGTTGAGGATGGCCGGGAAGTCGGTGTTGTTGCCGCCGACGTAGGCGTGGTAGTCGAGGCTGCCGTGGCGCACCACCAGTTCGCCGCCGTTCACCGGCATGGCCATCTTCACCTGGGGCAGGGTGGCGATGGCCGCGACGTCGTCCAGGCTGACGATGCCCATGGGCGTGCGCGGGTTGGGCGAGTAGCCGCTGAGGTAGATGATGTTGGAGCCGAAGGCGCCCATCTGCGCCATCACCTGGCGCTTGCTGCCTTCGCCGACGGCGAGCATCACCACCACCGAAGCCACGCCGATGACGATGCCCAGCAGGGTGAGGGCGGTGCGGAAGCGGTTCAGCCACATCACCCGCCAGGCCGCGCGGATGGCTTCCAGCAGCTCGGCGCGCCAGGCCCCGGCGGGCTCGGTGCTGCCCTGCAGCAGGCGCTCGCGCAGCTCCTCGGCGCGCAGGCCGGGGGTGGCCGGTTGCGACGGCGCGCCATTGGCGCTGTCGCTGACGATCTCGCCGTCGAGCACCTCGATGACGCGCTTGGCGCGGGCGGCGACGTCGCGGTCGTGGGTGATCAGGATCACCACGTGGCCCAGGGCGGCCAGCTCGTCGAGCAGCGCCATGACCTCGGCGCCGCTGTGGCTGTCGAGGGCGCCGGTGGGTTCGTCGGCGAGGATGATGTGGCCGCCGTTCATCAGGGCGCGGGCGATGGAGACGCGCTGCTGCTGGCCGCCGGAAAGCTGCTGCGGGCGGTTGCCGGTGCGCTCGCCCAGGCCCAGGCGCTCCAGCAACTGGCGGGCGCGGCCGTGGCGCTGCAGGGCCGGGGTGCCGGCATAGATGGCCGGCATCTCGACGTTTTCCTGGGCCGAGGCCGAGGGGATCAGGTGGTAGCCCTGGAACACGAAGCCGAAGGCCTCGCGGCGCAGCCAGGCCTGCTCGTCGCTGTCCAGCTCGGCGACGTCGCGCCCGGCGAACAGGTAGCGGCCGCTGCTGGGGCGGTCGAGGCAGCCGAGGATGTTCATCAGCGTCGACTTGCCGGAGCCGGAGGCGCCGACGATGGCGACGAACTCGCCGGGGTGGATGCTCAGGGAGATGCCGCGCAGCACCTCGACCTCGGGGCTGCCGTTGCCGCCGTAGCGCTTGCGTACGTCGCGCAGTTCGATCAGCGGGATGTCCTGGAGGGTTTCGCTCATTCAGCCCTCGCCATTGTCCGGGGCGGCCATCAGCAGGCGTTCGCCTTCCTGCAGGCCGGACAGCACCTGGACGTGCAGGCGGTCGCTGATGCCGGTCTCGACCTTGCGGCTCTCCGGCTTGCCGTTGCGCCCCACCACCCAGACGTGGCGGCCACCCTGGCCGTCTTCATGCAGCGCGGCCACGGGCGCGGTGAGGGTGCCTTGGGCGGTGGCGGCGACGAAGAACACCTGGGCGGTCATTTCCGCCATCAGCTGGTGGTCGCTGTTGTCCACGTCCACCAGCACCGTGTACAGCACCACCCGGCCGCTGCCGCTGGAGCCGCTGGCGGAGCTGCTGCCGGTGCTTTCCTGGTTGTTCGGGTCCAGCGGCTTGGGCGGCACCGGCAGTATCTGCCGCACCGTGCCGCTCCAGCGCCGCTGCTCGCCGGCGAGGGTGGTGAAGTAGGCCGGCATGCCCGGCTTGACGCGGCCGATGTCGGCCTCGGAGACCTGGGCCCAGACGGTCATCGGCGAGAGCTTGGCGATGCGCAGGATCAGCGGCGTCTGTTGCTGGGCGTTGAGCGTCTGGCCCTCGCGGGCGTCCACCGCCACCACGGTGCCGGACATCGGCGCGTAGATGCGCGTGTAGCCCAGCTCGGCCTCGTCGCTGCGCAGGGTGGCCTTGGCCTGGTGGATCTGCGCCTGGTACATGTCTATCCGCGCCTGGGTCGCCTGCACCTGCGCGTAGGCGGTCTGCACGTCTTCCTCGCGGGTGGCGCTGGCGGCGGCCAGGCGCTGCTGGCGCTGGTACTGCTGGCGCGCCAGCAGGTGCTGGGCGCGCTGCTCGGCCAGCTGCGCCTTGAGCACTTCGATGGAGTAGCGGCCGGCGTCGACCCGCGCCTGCTGGGTGGAGGGGTCTATCTCCACCAGCAACTGGCCTTCCTTGACCTCGTCGCCGGGCTCCACGTGCAGTTTGAGTATCTGCCCCGATGCCTGGGCGCCGACGTCCACGTAGCGCCGTGGCTGCAGGGTGCCGAGAGCGGTGACGCTGCTTTCGATGTCGCCACGGGTGACCGGGGCGGTGATCAGGTCATCGCCGCCGAAGGGGTGGGTCTGCCAGGCGGCGACGGCGAGCAGGGAGGTAAGGAGGGCTGCGATCAGCAGTATGCGACCAGTACGACGGGGGCGTTTCATTCGGGGTTCCGGCCAGGGCTTGGAAGGCATGCCGCCGCGGGGGCGCGGCCAGGCATGCGCTTTCGGGAAGACGGATGATGCCCAAGGAAATTTAGCGCCGACAGGGCTGGCGGAGCTTTATTCGCGCTCTGTTACAACTGCGCGTAGCGGCTGCTGATGCGGATGCTGCCGTTGTCCAGGCGCTGTAGCTCGACCGGCAGCACCCGGGGCAGGGCATTGACCAGTTCCTGCAGGTTGCGCGTGCGGTAGGTGCCGCCGATGCGCAGGTTGGCCACCGTCTGGTCGGCCAGCACCAGCGGGGCGTCCAGGTAGCGGTTGATCAGCGGCAGGGCGGCGCCCAGCGACAGGTCGTCGAGCACCAGGCGGCCGTCGCGCCAGGCCAGGACCTGGACGGGGTCGGCGCTGGCCACCAGGGGCTGGAGCATGCCGGCGCGGTAGCTGGCCTGCATGCCGGGGGGCAGGCTGCTGTCGTTGCCGTCCTTCTCGCTGCGCACCCGCACCGAGCCTTCGGTGACGGTCACGGTGACCTGGTCCTGGTACTTCCACACGTCGAAGCGCGTGCCGGTGACGGTGATGCTGCCCTTGGCGGCGCGCACCACGAAGGGGTGGCTGGCGTCGTGGCTGACGTGGAAGTAGGCCTCGCCCTGGTCCAGCACCACCCGGCGCACGTCGCGGAAGTTGGCATAGGACAGGCGGGTATTGAGGTTCAGCTCGACCTCGCTGCCGTCGGGCAGCAGCACTTTGCGCAGGGTGGCGTCGGCCTGGTAGCGGTGGTAGCTGTCCGGCACCCAGCCCTGCAGCCAGCCCAGGTAGCCGGCGGCCGGCAGCACCAGCAGGGCGAGGGCGGCGGCGCGCAGTTGCCTGCGCCAGGAACGCCGGCGGCGCCCGGCCTGTGCGGGCGGGCGCGGCGGCGGCGGGCGGCGGCCGGCAGTGCGCGGGGCGGGGCGGGCTTCCAGCAGGTGCGCGCTTAGCTTCCAGATCTTCTCCACTTCGGCGTACTTGGCCGCATGCCGCGGGTCGCTTTCCAGCCATTGCTGGAACTGCGCACGCTCGGCATCGCTGCAGTCCGGCTCGTGCAGGCGCATGCACCAGTGCGCGGCGGCCTGCGCCACGGGATCGCTCGAAGGGGAAGGGGGGGTAGTCATGAGGGGGCCGGTTGAACCTTGCCGCGCCTGGATCCGGCGCCGCCATGGCGGAGGGATGATGGGCGCAATTATAGGAGAGCTCGCATCCTACGGAAAGCCGCGGCCGGGCGCCAGCCACCCCGATCCAGCCTTGCCGGGGCGCCTACGGCGGGCGTCGGTAAAGTTTCCCGGGTGCGCTTCGTTCCCTGAATGCCGGCGTTCGGGGCGGAGCATTCATGCCGCCGAAGGCCGCGACTCCCAGTCGTCCTGCGCCATCCGCGGCGCGCTCGTACAGAGATGAATCGATGCAAAAGCGCACCCTCGTGGCCGGCCTCGCCGGCGCCTTGCTCGGCCTGCTGCCCCAGGCCCAGGCCGACATCGCCCGCCCGGCCGCCCTGGCCGCCGACATCCGCTGGACCGCCTACGGCGTACCGCACATCCGCGCCACCGACGAAGGCGGCCTGGGCTTCGGCATCGGCTACGCCTACGCTCGCGACAACGCCTGCCTGCTGGCCGACGAGATCGTCACCGCTCGCGGCGAGCGCTCGCGCTATTTCGGCGCCGAGGGCGAATCCTCGGCGCAGGTCGGCAACCTCGCCTCGGACGTCTTCTTCACCTGGCTCAACCGCCCGGAAGCGGTGGAGGCCTTCCGCAAGGCCCAGTCCGCGGAGGTGACGCAGCTGCTGGAGGGCTATGCCGCGGGCTTCAATCGCTTCCTGCGCGAGGCCAGCGCCGACACCACCAGTTGCCTGGGCCAGCCCTGGCTGAAGCCGATCGACAGCGGCGACCTGGTGCGCCTGACCCGTCGCCTGCTGGTGGAGGGCGGTGTCGGCCAGTTCGCCCAGGCCGTGGTGGCCGCGGCGCCGCCGGGTGCTGCCAATGCGGCTTTGACCGGCGCGGAGGGCTTCCGCCTGGCCGATCAGCGCCGCGAGCGCTTTCGCCTGGAACGCGGCAGCAACGCCATCGCCGTCGGCGCGGAGCGCTCGGCCAGCGGCCACGCCCTGCTGCTGGCCAACCCGCATTTCCCCTGGCAGGGCGCCATGCGCTTCTACCAGCTGCACCTGAGCATCCCCGGCAAGCTGGACGTCATGGGCGCGGCGCTGCCCGGGCTGCCGGTGGTGAACATCGGCTTCAACCGGCACCTGGCCTGGACGCACACGGTGGACACCTCCAGCCACTTCACCCTCTACCGCCTGGAACTGGACCCGCAGAACCCGCTGCACTACCGCCTGGACGGACGCTGGCAGCCGCTGGAGAAGCGCGTGGTGAAGGTCCAGGTGCGCGGCGCCGACGGCCAGTTGCAGACGGTCGAACACAACGTCTACGAGTCGGTCTACGGCCCGGTGCTGGTCTGGCCCGGCAAGCTCGACTGGAGCGCCGGCGAGGCCTATGCCTTGCGCGACGCCAACCTGGGCAACACCCGGGTGCTGCAGCAGTGGTACTCGATCAACCAGGCGCGCGACGTGGCGGACCTGCGCCACCGCGTGGAGTCCCTGCAGGGCATTCCCTGGGTGAATACCCTGGCCGCCGACGAACACGGCGACGTGCTGTACCTGAACCAGTCCGTGGTGCCCAACCTGACCCCGGGGCAGCTGCAGGCCTGCGCCATTCCCGCGCTGGTCGCCGAGGGCCTGCCGGCGCTGCAGGGCAACCTCGGGCGCTGCGGCTGGAGCCGCGACCCCGGTGCGGCGCAGCCCGGCATCCAGCCGGCCACGCAGTTGCCGGCGCTGGTGCGCCGCGACTTCGTGCAGAACTCCAACGACAGCGCCTGGATGACCAACCCGGCGGCGCCGCTGGAAGGCTTCTCGCCGCTGGCCAGCCGCCAGGACCAGCCCCTGGGCCTGCGCGCCCGCTTCGCGCTGCAGGCCCTGCAGGGCAAAGGCTCTATCGACGAGCCGCTGCTGCAGCGCTTGGTTACCGGCAACCACGTCTACGCCGCCGACCTGGTGCTGCCCGACCTGCTGCAACTGTGCCGCCAGGCGCAGGAAGCAGCGCTGTCGTCCGCTTGTGGCAGCCTCGCCAAGTGGGACCGCAGCGCCAACCTCGACGCCGGCCCGGGCTTCGTCTATTTCCAGCGCTTCATGACCCACTTCGACGGCCTGGAGGGCGCCTGGAAGGTGCCGTTCGACCCCGCGCGCCCGTTGCAGACGCCCAGCGGCATCGCCCTGGACAAGCCCGAAGTGGCGAAACAGGTGCGCGAAGCGCTGCTGGCCGCGACGAAAGAGGTGCATGAGCTGGGGCTCGACCAGCGCCAACGCTGGGGCGAAGTGCAGGTCAGCAGCACGGCCAAGCCGCCAATTCCGATCCCCGGCGGCGACGGCCACCTGGGCATCTACAACGCCATGCAGAGCGTGCCCCAGGGCGACCACCTGGAGGTGGTGAGCGGCAGCAGCTACATCCAGCTGGTCAGCTTCACCGCCGAGGGCCCGCAGGCCAAGGGGCTGCTGGCCTTCTCCCAGGCCAGCGAGCCGCGTTCGCCGCACCACGCCGACCAGACCCGGCTGTTCTCGCGCCAGGCCTGGTCGCCGCTGCCCTTCACCGAGGCGCAGATCGACGCGGACCCCACACTCCGGGTGGTGCGCCTGGCGCAATGAAAGGAGGTGTACGCCCATGATTTCCAATGAGCTTCAGGTACCTGCGCAACGGATTCGAGCATGCAAGAGGAGGGCGGCGCACCCGCAGCACTGGCTGCGCCCGGCCCAGGGGGACAAGGAGAAGCCAATGACCCAATCCAGAGCCAGCGAGCCCGCCCGGCGGATTCTGGCCCATGCCGGCCTGCGCACCAGTCTGCCGCGGCTGGTGGTGTTGAGCGCCTTCCACGAGCAGGACGCCTATACGGTGGAAGAGCTCTACCAGCGCCTGCGCGAGCCGACCAACTCCATCACCCAGGCCTGCGTGCAGAGCACCCTGCGCAGCCTGGGGCGCAGCGGCGTGCTGGTGCGCGATGCGCAGCGCCGCTACCGCCTGGCGCCCTCGTTCTCGATGGCGCTGGACGAAGAGGGCGAGCGTCGCCGCCTGCAGTGATGCGTCTGCGCCGCTGGAATTCCTACATAAAATGCCAATGAGACGCATTCTAAATTTCCGCAAAGCGGTCTCGTCTTTCTGAAACAAGGCGCCGATGCGGCGTCTCCATGGGCCGGCGAACCGCCGTCGCGCCTCCTGGCAAACGGGCTAAGGATATTGGCAGCATGAACCAGATGATCACCCCCACCTACGACGTTCTCGGCATCGGTTTCGGGCCTTCCAACCTGGCGCTGGCGATCGCGCTGCAGGAGCAGGCGCAACGCGAGGGCCTCGACTACCACGCGCTGTTCCTCGACAAGCAGGGCGACTACCGCTGGCACGGCAACACCCTGGTGGCGCAAAGCGAACTGCAGATCTCCTTCCTCAAGGACCTGGTGAGCCTGCGCAACCCCACCAGCCCCTACAGCTTCGTCAACTACTTGCACAGCCAGGGGCGCCTGGCGGACTTCATCAACCTCGGCACCTTCTACCCGTGCCGCATGGAGTTCAACGACTACCTGCGCTGGGTCGCCCGGCACTTCGCCGAGCAGGCCCGCTACGGCGAGGAGGTGCAGCGCGTGGAGCCGGTCGCCGGCGCCCACGGCATCGACCTGCTCAAGGTGGTCTCGCGTGATGCAGAAGGCCACGAGAACTTCCGCCTGGCGCGCTCCATCGTCCTCAGCACCGGCGGCACGCCGCGCATCCCGCAGGCCTTCGCCAGCCTGCGCGGCGATGCGCGGGTGTTCCACCATGCGCGCTACCTGGAGCGCATGGCCGAGCAGCCCTGCGTGCGCCACGAGTCGATGCGCATCGCCGTGGTCGGCGGCGGGCAGAGCGCCGCCGAGGCCTTCATCGACCTCAACGACAGCTATCCCTCGGTGCAGGTCGACATGATCCTGCGCGCCGCCGTGCTCAAGCCGGCCGACGACAGCCCCTTCGTCAACGAAATCTTCGCGCCCGACTACACCGACCTGGTGTTCCAGGAGCCGGAAAGCGAGCGCGAGAAGCTGATCGCCGAATACCACAACACCAACTACTCGGTGGTCGACCTCGACCTGATCGAGCGCATCTACGCCATCTTCTACCGCCAGAAGGTTTCCGGGCAGGCCCGCCACGGCTTCCTCTGCCGCCGCCACGTCGAAGGCGTGCGCGCCGACGCCGCCGGCGTGCACCTGAGCCTGCGCGACAGCGCCACCGGCGAGGTGGAACAGAAGCAGTACGACGCGGTGATCCTGGCCACCGGCTACGAGCGCAACTCGCACCGCGAACTGCTGGCGCCGCTGCAGGCGCACCTGGGCGACTTCCGCGTCGACCGCGACTACCGCCTGCAGACCGACGCGCAACTGCGCGCACCCATCTACCTGCAGGGCTTCAGCCAGGCCAGCCACGGCCTCAGCGACACCCTGCTGTCGGTCCTGCCGGCCCGCGCCGAGGAGATTTCCGCGTCGCTGTTCCGGCACCTGCAAGAACAGCCGGCCGGGCGCACGGCTGCTGCGCAGACGGCCGAGACTGCCTGAGGCAGTTCCATTACCGGGCCGCCTGCACTGGCGGCCCGGAGGTTCGCCTCAGAAGTCGTAGCGGGTCGTGAGCATCAGGTTGCGCGGCTCACCGTAGTAGCCGGTGTTGTAGAAGCCCAGGTTGCTGAAGTACTTCTTGTCGAACAGGTTGTTGACGTTGAGCGTGGCGGACAGGTGCTCTGTGACCTGGTAGCGCGTCATCAGGTCCACCAGCCAGTAGCTGCCCTGGGTGTATTTCACCGTTTCGTAGTTCTGGTCGCTGACGTCCGTCCAGATCTTGCTCTGGTAGCTGGCGCCGCCGCCCACGGTGATCTGGTTCAGCTCGCCCGGCAACTGGTAGGTGGTGTACAGGCGGAACAACTGGTCCGGGTTCAGGGTGCGCAGGCGGCTGCCGTCCTTGTCTCGGGTGACCGCGTGGCTGTAGCCAGCCTGCATCTGCCAGCCCGGGAGGATCTCGCCGGAGATGTCCGCCTCGAAGCCGCGGGTCCTGGTGCCGTTGACGCTGTCGTAAGCGATGCCGCCGGAAGGGGTGACATCGGTGGTCTCGACCGCGAGGTTGTCCTGCTGCGACTCGAACACCGAGAGGCTGGCGTTGAGCCGGCCGTCGTAGAACTCGCCCTTCACGCCCAGCTCGTAGCTCTTGCCTTCTTCCGGGTCCAGCGGCTTGTCGTTGATGTCGCGCAGTTGCTGCGGCTGGAAGATGCCCGTGTAGCTGGCGTACACCGAGTAGTTGTCGTTCAGGTCGTACACCGCGCCGAGGTAGGGCACCACCACGCCGCTCTTGCGGGTGCTCTGCGGGGTGACGTAGTAGCCGTACTGGCTGTCGGAGATCTGCTCGGCGCTGTCGTGGTAGTCGGCTACGCGGGCGCCGGCGATCAGCGCCAGGTCGTCGGTCGGCTTCAGGCGCACGGTGCCGTAGTAGCCGGACTGGTGCAGCTGCGAGTAGTTCTTCAGGTTGGCCTTGGAGCCCCAGTCCGGCTCGGGGAACTTGCCGTTCCAGGTGAAGATGTTGGGGATGCTCGGGTCGTAGGGGGTGGGGTAGTCCCAGTAGCCGTTGCCCTTGGTCACCGAGCGCGTGGCGTTGTAGCCGAACACCGCCTCATGCTCGCGGCCGAACAGTTCGAAGGGGCCGGAGGCGTACATGTCCACCGAGTCGCGGCGGGTGTCGCCGGTGTACTTGCCGTGGAACAGGATGGCGCCTTCGCCGGTGAGCGGGTCCGGGTAGCCGCCGCCGGCAGAGCCCAGCGGGGCGTGGTAGCCGCTTTCCTGGTGGTTCAGGTGCAGCTTGAGCGTCCAGTCGTTCTCCAGCGTGTGCTCGAGGGTGGCGAAGACCGTGCGGTTGTACTGCTCCCAGGAACTCCAGTTGGCGCCGGGGTTGAAGGAGCGCGGGAAGTCGGTCTTGGAACCGTCGGAGTAGAACAGCGGCACGCCGGCCCAGCTGGAGGCTGTGGGGGTGGTGTCCTGGTAGTCCATGCCGATGCTGAACAGGGTGCTCGGCGTCAGGTCGGCTTCGAGGATGCCATAGTAGGTGGAGTTCTTCTGCTCGTAGCGGTCCAGGTAGGAGTTCTTGTCCTGGTAGGCCGTGACGAAGCGTCCGCGGATGTTGCCTTCCTCGGTCAGCGGGCCGCCGACGTCCAGCTCGCCGCGGTAGTTGTCCCAGGAGCCGGCGCCCAGCGACAGGTGGCCGGCGAAGCTGCGGGTCGGGCGCTTGCGGATCAGGCTCAGGGCCGCGCCGGGCTGACCGCTGCCGGTGAGCAGGCCGGTGGCGCCCTTGATCACCTCGATGCGGTCGTAGATGGCCATGTCGCTGAGGGTCTTGCCGTCGGCGTAGGCGGTATCCAGGTAGGAGGGGATGCCGTCGTACTGGAAGTTGGTGATCTGCGAGCCGCGCGCCCAGTAGGCGCTGCGCTCGCTGTCGAGCTTCTGCACGGTGACGCCTGGGGTGCGCTTCATGACGTCGTCGATACTGTTGAGGGCGAAGTCGTCCATCTGCTGGCGGGTCATCACGTTCACCGTCTGCGGCGTCTCGCGCGGCGACAATACCAGGCGCGTGGCGGAGGCGATGGTGCCGGGGGTATAGGAGCCGCTGCCCTCGGTGATGCTCCCCAGTTGGTTGCTGAGCACCGTGGTCGCGCCCATTTCCAGCGCGCCCTCGCTGCTCGGGCGGGGCATCAGCATGTAGTGGCCATCCTCGTTCTGCACCGCTTGCAGGTCGCTGCCGGCGAGCAGTCGGGCCAGGGCGTCGGGCACGTTGTAGCTGCCCTCCAGGCCCTCAGTGCGGTGTCCGCGGGTCAACGCCGGGTCGAACGACAGGACGATACCGGCTTCGGCGGCGAAGCGCGTCAGCGCCTGGCCCAGGTCGCCCTTGCTCAGGTGATATTGGCGCACTGCGCCCTCATCGGCTGCGGCGTGCACGGGCGCGGCCAGGGGCAGGAGGAGGGTGGAGCAGAGGAGGGCGCTACGAATACCAGCCGACAGCGGGCGGACTGGGAAGGGTGTTTTCATCGTTGAGTGTTCTCTTCGGTTGGCTGGCGGGCGATCTGCCCGTTGCCCTTGAGTCGAACGAGAACGAGAAGAAATATCATCGCGGCAAAAATATTTTTCGCTCGCCTCAGCGCGCCGTCACCGTGACCCAGAAGCGCGTACGCCGCTCGATGCGCACCGGCAGGCTGTTGGCCAGCGCACGCAGGGCCTGGTCGGTGTCGTTCAGCGGGAAGGTGCCGCTGATCCGCAGGTCGGCTACCGCCGGATCGCAGCGCAACCAGCCGGCACGGTAGCGTCCCAGCTCATGCAGGAAGTGCGGCAGGCTCTGGTCGTTGGCGATCAGCAGGCCGCGCGTCCAGGCATCCTGGCCGGCCTCCAGGGGCTGCACCGGGCTGGCGGCGAACGCATCGAAACGGCATTGTTCGCCGGCCGAAAGCAGCACCTCCCGGCCGCGACCGGGGGTTATGCGCACCCCGTGCTCGAAGACCGCCACCTGCGCCTTCTCATCGACCAGGCGCACCGAGAAGCGCGTGCCCAGGGCCTGCACGCGGCCCTGCGGGGTCTGCACGTACAGGGGGCGGCCGGCGGGGTCCGCCGCGGTGTTGAGCAACAACTCACCGCGGCGCAGTACGATCAGCCGCTGCCGGGTGTCATAGACGACGTCCACGGCACTGTCGGTGTTGAGCTGCAGTTGCGAGCCATCGGCCAGGGTCAGTTTCGGCCGCTCGCCGGTGGCGCTGCTGTAGTCGGCAAGCCAGGCCCGTTGCTGGTCGGTGCGATAGCCATCCCAGCCCAGCGCGCAGGCCCCGGCGAGCAGGACGAAACCCTTGAGCGCACGGCGGCGGCCGCCCAGGCGTTCCTGCTCGGCCAGCTCCAGGGCGCGGCCGGACACGCCAGTGGGAATGGCCGACCACTGCTGTTGCAACCCCTGCGCCTGGGCCCAGGCCCAGCGGTTGTCCGGCGAGGCTTCCAGCCAGACCTGCCAGGCGGCCTGGCATCCGGCGCCGGCATCCTCGCAGCGCAGCAGGCTGTACCAGTGAGCGGCCTGTTCGAGGGCGGCCAGCTTGCGGGTATCGAGGGAGTTCATGGCGTCAGAGTCCGGTGCGCAGGCGATGCAGCAGGCATTGGTGCATCGCCTTGGCGATGTAGCGGTTGACCGTGGCCAGGGACAGGTCCAGGCGTTCGGCGATCCGCTTGTAGGGCATGCCGTCGAACTGCGCGAGGAGGAAGGCCTGGCGCACCTTGGGCCCGAGGCCGGCAAGCATGGCGTCGAGTTCGCAGAGCGTTTCCAGCAGGATGGCCCGGGTTTCCTCGCTGACCTCCACGGCCTCCGGCTGTTCGGCCAGGGCCTGCAGCCAGGCGCGTTCCAGGCGGGCACGCCGGAAGTGGTCGATCATCAGGCGCTGGGCGATGGTCGCCAGATAGCTCTTGGGCTCGCGCACGGCTTCGATGCGCGCCGCGGCATCTTCGGCAGTCAACACCCGGATGAATACGTCCTGTACCAGGTCGGCCGCCAGTTCGCGGCAATCGACGCGAGGACGGAGCCAGCCCTGCAGCCAGCGATGGTGCTCCTGGTAGATCTTGCTCACCTGCTGCTTGAGGGCGGGGCTCGACATGGGGAGTGGGGCTCGGTGATACAAATGGGATTTATTATCATTTTAGGTGTGGCGCGGTCATCCCGGCAATATGTCGTGCTGGTTGAAGAGCATGCTGTTGAGAGCTCGGGGAATGCTTTTCCTGAATATCAGCGCTTGATTTTCAGCCCCTTCACCGAATGCGCGCGCTGTTCGTCCAGCGAGTTGTAGTAGGTGTTCTGCGTGGTGCTCAGGCTGTTGTGGCGCAGGTCGGCCTGCAGGTCCTTCATGTCGCGCAGCGGCGCGTCGAAGGTGGCCGAGGTGTGGCGCAGCCAGTGCAGCGAGACCGAGCGCAGCTGGTCCACTTCGTCGTCGCTCCAGCCTTCGGCCGCCATGCGTTGCAGCGCGCGGTCGAACAGCGCCTGCAGGTGCAGTCCGGCGCATGAGTGTCGTCGTGCGTTGCATGCTGCGTTTACGTGAAAAGCGTGACGAGGATTGGCCGCGAGGTTCGCAGATTTCACGTAGCGTCGCGTTGGTGTTGGCAGCTTCGAATGGGTTGCCTGCGAATCCGTTTGGGGAAACGTGGAATGATCGAGCGCCGAGTCTGCGGTTCGAGCGGAGCTGCCATGGCAGATCGACGGATCGACTCAGGGAAGATGCCGAGACGGGCAAACGAGCGGTTTTCCCTGGTGAATTCTGCAGGGGCCATCTGCAGCTGCGCTTATCCATGACTTCGCATAATGTCGTGACGTTACGTTTAATCTGGTCCGGACGATGCTGATAAGCTCCGGGCCGGATTTAATGTAACGTCGATTATGCGATGGCCCTTCTCGATATCCCCGAATTCCTGTTACGTGACGCGAAACTCTACGCCCCTGGTCGTGATGACCTGGGCGCGGTCTGCCATGTGCTCGAGGACTATGGGCGAGTGGTAGGGGAGTTGCGACAAGCTCGGCGTCGGGCTCGCCAACTCGATGAGGAAGGGGCTTTGTTGGATGACCGCCTGGAAACTCTCCAGGCGGCCTGTCGTGCGATCTTGGACCTTTAGGGTTGCTTGGTCCTGGCTTCGCGTTCCTTGCGCTCCTGGGTGGCTTCCCAGGTCTCGCCAGTGCGTAGCCAGTGGCGTATGAAGCCATAGCCGACGATGGCCATGAATGAGCCGGCAAGGATGATGACTGCGAGGATGGTGACGACCAGGCCTATCGTGATCTGAGTTTCCATGGCTTATTTTCCGTTACGTTGCGCTATTTCTTCGACGATGCGATATTGGCGGCCTTTCGTGGCGCCGAGGATCTTGTTGTCGATCACCCGGTCTAGCTGACGGCTAGCCTCTTCACGGTCCATTCCGCACACCAGGTTTGACCACTTGCCGGATCCGCTGCGCCCCTGGAGCGTCCAGGCCCTTTCCGTTTTCTCTGGCTTTTCGTTACGTGACGTCAATTGAGCTTCCAGCTCCTTTATTTTTTCGTTGGCTCGGCCGAGCTTCGCCGCCAGTTTGTCGCATCGGTCGAGCGTGCTGATTAGGGCTGCGTTGAGGGCTTCGTAGTTTTTTCCGTTACGTTGCGCTTTTTGGCGTTCACGGTAGGCGCGCTGCCGTTCTGCGCTGGTCTTGGCTTCGCCGGTGACCGGCCGGCCTCGGCGGCGTTTTGCTTCGCCGAGGTCCAGCTCGCGGGTGTCGTTGTCGCCTGGCTGTTTCATGGTGCTGTGCTCCGTGCTGGTTGGCATGGAGTAATTATAGTTACGTAACGATAAACAGGCGAGCGTAACGTAACGATAAATCGACCGTTCGTCGGCAATATTCGTTACGTAACGATAACTTGGCTCGCCTCGCTCGGCGGCTGGCTCGCGAGGCGCCGGGCTTCTCGCCCCTCCGAGCCCACCCCGCGCCATGATTACCCCTACGGCGCGTATCGCGGCCCGTCACAGAGCACCTCACATGGTGCGCATTGCGTGCTGGCAGATCTCCGCGGAATGTTCAGGCCGTTTAGCCCAGCGAGCAGCGCTGCCGGGCTTCCAGTCGGTTACAGCCAGAGAATTACTGCAGTAGCGATGGCTACGACGGCGCCTACGATGGCCCATGAGGGCGTTTTCAGGCTGCGTGGCTGCTTGGGGTGCTGGATGGGTTTGTGTGGCTTCCTGGGCGCTTTGCGCGCCTCGTTGAACCATTCCCGGTCCTGTAGGCCCATGGTCGTCTCCGTGGCTGGGCAGGGTGGGGGTGCTGTAACACCCCCACTTTGGTATGAAAGTCCATACTTTCCGGGTCAATCTTTCCCCAGTACCGCCTCGCGGTACGCCTTGATGTCTTCGGCACGCAACGTCCCCAGGTGCTTCCAGATCAGGGCGCCCAGCAGCTCGCTTTCTTTGAAATCTTCCTTTCGCTCAACGATGAGTTTTATCCGCTTGGCGCTAAGCGCCTCCTCGGCTTCGTCCCTGAGTCGGTAGGTCTTTGCCACGTGATGTCGCCTCGCTATCACTTGTGATTTCTGGTGAGCGTGATTCTGGCATGTGTTGCAATGTGATTTGTGATTCGGTTATAAAGCGCCCGAAGATCACTTGTGATTTTGCGATAAATCACTTTCAGGCTCGGGATTGCCGATGTTTATCGACTGGATCAAGGCCTATCAGGACTACCCGTTTGACCTGCCGCACCGGGCCGGGTTGATCCTTCGCCGCTTTGACGCCGAAACGGAAGAGCTGTTGAGCGAAAGCGCTCCGGCCTTCCTGGCGGAAGGTAGCTACTGCACCACTTTCCGCATTCACGTCTGCGGTCGTCGCCTGACTGTCGATGGCAATCCCTCGCGAATCAATCGCTTGGACAACGTCTACGGGCTCAAGACGTTGGGCGAGTGCTTCCGGGTGATCAATTCGATTCTGGTCGAGCTTGGGCTGCCTGCAATGACGGCGTGCGCCCGCGTTCAGCGCCTGCAGGACGGTGATGCCTTGGCTGATGGCGTGGTGCTGCAGCGGCTCGACCTGACCAGCAATTTCTACGTAGGGCAGGGCAACGAACGGGCCTACCTGCGAGGCATCTCCAGCCAGCGCTATCGGAACTCGATTGCGTACCTGTACCCGGATGGCAACACCGTGGTCTGGACGCCCAAGGGTGGCGAGAAAGCGGGGCGCCTGGTCTACCCAGGCAACTACAACAAGGCGGCCGAACTGGACGCCCATCTACTGCCGAAGGTCAAGCGTGCCTTCGGTGAAGACTCCGACGAATACCGATACGTCCGCCAGCTCCGCGACTGGTGTGCCTCGGTCGGCATGGTCCGCTCTGAGATCAAGCTGCGTTCGGAGTTTCTTAAGCGGGAACGCCTCTGCTTTTGGGGGCTGTTCGATGAGGGGGAACTAGAGCGGATACACGGCGATTTTTTGAAGGTGGGCGAGAAGATGAGCTTGAGCGCGTTTGACCCGGTGAGCATCACCCAAGAACTGATCCGCCAGAAGGTTTGCCCGAATGTGCAAGCTGCTGGCCGTACCGCGAGCATCGCTTACGAGTGGATGCATGGTGCTGTTTTTGACTTCGAAAAGTCGTCGGTGAAGACCCATCGTGCCCGTCTTCGTCGCATCGGCATCGATATCAAGCTGCCGTATGACTCCACCCGTTGCGGCGTGGTGTTTATCCGCAATGTGCGCGAGGTTGAACGAATTTTCGACGTGCCGCTGCCGGGCTTCTACCGCCCCGCGGTTGTTCCGTCTCACCTGCGCCTGGTGGCTTGAGATGTTGTTCGCTGACTTCGACAGCATTGAACGCATGCTCTGGTCTGTTCGCAATGGCCGATGCCGTACCGACGTTTCTTTCGACACCGGTCGTTTGCTTGGTTACTTGGCCTGCCTGTTCTGTCATGGCCATATCGACAGTTTTGCCCTTGAGCGTCTGGATGCGTTGCTGTTTAACGCCCAAGACCATGCCATGGCCGTTATTTACGATCTTGAAGCTCAGGGGTGGGCGTGATGCAACGAATCCGCCTCCAGGGCTCCCCCCAAACGCTCGCCGACCAGCACCGTGCTATGCGGGCTCAGATCGCGGCGAACACCACGTCTTCGCAGGCTCTGGTCGAGTCAGTGCCTGTTCCTGTCCTGCAGCTGGCCAAGCCGGTCCGCGAGTGGACGACCATTGTTCGCGAGTCAGGCACGCCCTGGCTCGGCGACGCCTTCGGGTTCTAACCCGTCCCTTCTGACACCGAGGAAAGTATCCATGCTCAACGTCCGTTTCGAAGTCACTTCCACCGATGTCGACGTTAAGTCCGGCACCAATGCCCGTGGCCCCTGGCAAATTCGCGAGCAGGAAGCCCATATGTTCAAGGGTGACGACAAGTACCCGGAAAAGGTCGTCCTGGCCCTGGACGATGGCCAGCAGCCGTACCAGCCCGGCGTGTATGAGCTCGACGAGAAGTCGCTGTGGGTTGGCAAGTACAAGCAAGTCCAGCTTCGTGTCCGCCTGAAGCCCATCGCTTCAGCATCGCTGAAGCAAGCCAGCTGATTGGGGAGGCCCGTCATGTATCGCTACCTCGGACTCTTCGTCGTGGGCCTTCTGGCGGGCTACCTCTGGGGCCTGTCGGACACCGTAGCCCCCTACCTGGAGGGCCATCACGCGTGGATCCATCAAGCCCAATAACCCTGGTCGATCTGTACTACTTGCTGTGTGTCGGGCTCTGGATTGGGGCCTTTGGCCACGGCTATTCCGCGGGAGTCACCACGTGACTTACGCGCTTTATGCAGGCGGTGGAGCTGTTGTTTTCTGGTTCACCGGCTACGCGTACGGCAGCGTCGTCCGTTTTCTACGGCGCATCTTCGGCAAAATCCAATAGGAGTAAGTCCCTATGCCCATGTACCAAAGTGTCAAAGAACGCGCCAAGGCGGCCGCCCTGCGCGCCTCGGTGGCCACTGTCGTGCTCTTCCCTGTCCTCGCCATGGCGGATGATGATCCGATCACCCCGGCCATCACCAGTCTGCAGGCGAAGATCCTGACCTACATCACCGCCGGTATCGCCGCGTGTGTCGCGCTGCTGCTGGTCTCCCTGGCTGGTGACATCGGCATCGGTGTCGCCAAGAAATGGCTGCGGAAAGGCGCGAGCTAAGGGAGGGCGCCATGAGAAAGGCGATCGTTATCCTGGCGACTTCGGTCGCCTTTCTTCTTTCTGGGCAGGCGTTTGCCGTTCGGCAGACTATTGATACGCCCTTGGAGGGGGAGTTAATTCGTAGTGCTGAAACGGTTGATACGTTATCCACCGGATACAAGACATATAAGAATGTTCCTACAACCATTCCGCTTGGGACTAAAGCTGTTACCGTTCCAGTTAAGGCTGTTCGCACTGTTCCTGTTAGTCGTGTCACTTCTCTTGCCAGGTCTGGCTTAAAGAACAATCTTGCTAGTGTTGCTCTTAATTTGACGGTTATTGCTGCTATTGAGGGTGTTGGCTGGGTTATGTCCGATGACAATACTAAGCTACAGAAGATTACTTATCAGACTTCTACAGGCCAGGATGTTACCACTGGATTAACCATTAATCCCCAGCAGATTTGTAATTACCTTCCTGCCTCCCAAGTTATTGGCCATAGCTTGGTTACTACCTATCAGGGGGTTACTTGGATTGTTGTCGGTGCCAGTACTATTTCTGATCTTCCTTCCGGTTACTCCTCGAATCAGAACTATTGTACTAATTCTTCCCTGGGCTATACATTTGACTCTCAGGGTAATTTCCCGGCTATTGGTTCTAAGCCTTATGCTGTTGGTGATGTAACAAGCCATAAATCAGATTTGACCGATAGTGATTGGTCTGTTCTTGATGGATTTATTAAGGGCAAGGATGGTGTTTGGCAGAGGGATTTAAGTTCTGGCATTTGCGATTCCCTTCCTAATCCTCAAGCCTGTTATGAGTCCTTGCCTGATACTCGCATTTTGACTGGCCCTGAGACTGTAACGGCGCCTCCATCTACCTCTACGTCCACCTCTTCTGATGGCACTACAAAAACCACTACACAAACGCCATCGGCGACTATTACTTATGGTGATACTTATATTGATTATGAGCCAACTATAACCACTACTACCAATACCACTAACAACAACGGTACTACTACTGAGACAGAGACTTCTGATGCGCCTACAGTTCCTGATGCTCTTGCCGGTATAAATGATCCGCTTGGCGGTCTTCCTGGCGAAATTGAAGGGCAGGGGAGTTCTATTTCTCCGCTGGGTTATCACTCTTGGTTTTCCATGGGCGGTAGTTGTAAAGAGCATTCCTTTGACCTTCCGGTTGTTGGTGTTCTGACCACTAATTACTGCCCTATTCATGAGGCCTATGTTCGCCCCTTCCTGGCCTTCATGTTTGCTCTCTGGACGTGGCACTACTGCTTCCAGATATGGCGGGAATCTGTGACTCGCGTGAGGGCTGACTGATGAATGCTGTTGCTGCTGTTCTTGTTGCCATCTTCACTCGCGTTGCGGCCTTCTTGGCCCAGCGCCTGGGTTACAAGTTCACTATTCGCATGATGGTGGCCACGGCATGGCTCGCTGCCGCCGCCGCGTTCGTGGTGGCTGTTACGGCTCTCCAGGGCGGCCTTTATGTAATGGCGCCCGGCTGGGTTCAGGATGCGCTTGATCTTCTGCCGAATAATACGACGGCATGTATAGCGTGTATTGCCGCGACATATGCGGCCGCCTGGACCTATCAAGAGATTACAACGCTGATAACCATCAAGGGCAAAGTCTGAGGAAGGGAAGGGGAGGTGTTAGCCCGTAGGGCTGATACCTCCCCTTGCCTTCCGATTGGGGTGGATATGACTGTTTATTTCGTTACGGGAAAATTGGGCTCGGGCAAGTCGCTAGTGTCTGTTGGCAAGATTCGCGATTACATGGCGGCGGGGCGTCGTGTTGCGACCAATCTTGATATTTGGCCTGATGAGCTTTTTACTAATAATAAGGCGACTATTATTCGTCTTCCTGATAAACCTCGCGTTGAAGACATGAATGCTTTAGGGGAAGGTTATGAATCTGAGAACCCTCGCGATAATGACGAGTCTCGCTATGGCCTTATTGTTTTGGATGAATGCGGAACTTGGCTTAATTCTCGCGAGTGGAACGACAAGGGAAGGCGACAGCTCATTGACTGGTTTCTTCATGCTCGAAAGAAGCGTTGGGACATTATCTTTTTAATTCAGGATATCGAGGCTTGTGATGGTCAGATTGTTCGCGCTCTTGGTGAGCATGTTGTTATCTGTCGTCGTATGGATAAGTACCGCGTTCTTAAGTTACGGCTTCCACGCTTCCATGTGGCCTCGGTCTATTATGGTCGTCCAGATCGCGCTAACTTTGTTGAGCGGTGGGTTTACCGTGGTTCTGATTTATTTAACGCTTACGACACGCGGCAGGTTTTTGATGATGGTGTCGAATTCTACGATAAAGGTCCTGTCGATATGCGTGCTCCTTACACTGTTCTCAGTGCTTGGCATCTTAAGGGGCGTTATGTGAAGCCTGTTGCTGAATTCAAGCCCTGGACGATTTCCAGGGCTCTTGGATTGCTGCTTTTGCCGGTGTTTGCGATATGGGTTTTGGTTGATCTTGATGGTTTTGAACGGGTTGCTTTGCGCCGCCATGAACGTCTTGTCTTGGAGCGTCGTCGTATTCGCCAGGAAACATTGCGTGAGGCGCTTGATCCGAATGTTTATCCGAAGTTGCCGGGCAATCTGGAGGCTTGAATGAGTAAGGGCGCTATTTTTACTGCGTTTGGATTGTTAGCTGCCATGTACCTGGTGGGCTTTTTGACCTGTGCGGCGCTTGTTGTTGGTGCTAGGGTTCTAGTTCTTTGACTGGGAGGTGGTTATGGGGCTTTATGACCGTGAATGGATGCGTCGTGACAACTTGGTTGATTCGACTGGTGAGCTCAAGGTTGCTGGTGGGCGTTGGGTTCCACCAGCGCGCTGGAAGTCAAGGTTGTATCGGCTGTTTGGTCGGACGGCGCCTGATCGTTGGGTTCCGCATAAGGGTTGATCTGTTGACCTGCAGGTTGATCAGGCGTAGCGTGGATTGCGTGGCCCGACGACCACAGACCTTGAAACCCTTGGAGCGACCTCCAGGGGTTTCGTGCTTTCTGGGCGTGCGTAACACCCCCACTTTGGTATGAAAGTCCATACTTTCCGGGTCAATCTTTCCCCAGTACCGCCTCGCGGTACGCCTTGATGTCTTCGGCACGCAACGTCCCCAGGTGCTTCCAGATCAGGGCGCCCAGCAGCTCGCTTTCTTTGAAATCTTCCTTTCGCTCAACGATGAGTTTTATCCGCTTGGCGCTAAGCGCCTCCTCGGCTTCGTCCCTGAGTCGGTAGGTCTTTGCCACGTGATGTCGCCTCGCTATCACTTGTGATTTCTGGTGAGCGTGATTCTGGCATGTGTTGCAATGTGATTTGTGATTCGGTTATAAAGCGCCCGAAGATCACTTGTGATTTTGCGATAAATCACTTTCAGGCTCGGGATTGCCGATGTTTATCGACTGGATCAAGGCCTATCAGGACTACCCGTTTGACCTGCCGCACCGGGCCGGGTTGATCCTTCGCCGCTTTGACGCCGAAACGGAAGAGCTGTTGAGCGAAAGCGCTCCGGCCTTCCTGGCGGAAGGTAGCTACTGCACCACTTTCCGCATTCACGTCTGCGGTCGTCGCCTGACTGTCGATGGCAATCCCTCGCGAATCAATCGCTTGGACAACGTCTACGGGCTCAAGACGTTGGGCGAGTGCTTCCGGGTGATCAATTCGATTCTGGTCGAGCTTGGGCTGCCTGCAATGACGGCGTGCGCCCGCGTTCAGCGCCTGCAGGACGGTGATGCCTTGGCTGATGGCGTGGTGCTGCAGCGGCTCGACCTGACCAGCAATTTCTACGTAGGGCAGGGCAACGAACGGGCCTACCTGCGAGGCATCTCCAGCCAGCGCTATCGGAACTCGATTGCGTACCTGTACCCGGATGGCAACACCGTGGTCTGGACGCCCAAGGGTGGCGAGAAAGCGGGGCGCCTGGTCTACCCAGGCAACTACAACAAGGCGGCCGAACTGGACGCCCATCTACTGCCGAAGGTCAAGCGTGCCTTCGGTGAAGACTCCGACGAATACCGATACGTCCGCCAGCTCCGCGACTGGTGTGCCTCGGTCGGCATGGTCCGCTCTGAGATCAAGCTGCGTTCGGAGTTTCTTAAGCGGGAACGCCTCTGCTTTTGGGGGCTGTTCGATGAGGGGGAACTAGAGCGGATACACGGCGATTTTTTGAAGGTGGGCGAGAAGATGAGCTTGAGCGCGTTTGACCCGGTGAGCATCACCCAAGAACTGATCCGCCAGAAGGTTTGCCCGAATGTGCAAGCTGCTGGCCGTACCGCGAGCATCGCTTACGAGTGGATGCATGGTGCTGTTTTTGACTTCGAAAAGTCGTCGGTGAAGACCCATCGTGCCCGTCTTCGTCGCATCGGCATCGATATCAAGCTGCCGTATGACTCCACCCGTTGCGGCGTGGTGTTTATCCGCAATGTGCGCGAGGTTGAACGAATTTTCGACGTGCCGCTGCCGGGCTTCTACCGCCCCGCGGTTGTTCCGTCTCACCTGCGCCTGGTGGCTTGAGATGTTGTTCGCTGACTTCGACAGCATTGAACGCATGCTCTGGTCTGTTCGCAATGGCCGATGCCGTACCGACGTTTCTTTCGACACCGGTCGTTTGCTTGGTTACTTGGCCTGCCTGTTCTGTCATGGCCATATCGACAGTTTTGCCCTTGAGCGTCTGGATGCGTTGCTGTTTAACGCCCAAGACCATGCCATGGCCGTTATTTACGATCTTGAAGCTCAGGGGTGGGCGTGATGCAACGAATCCGCCTCCAGGGCTCCCCCCAAACGCTCGCCGACCAGCACCGTGCTATGCGGGCTCAGATCGCGGCGAACACCACGTCTTCGCAGGCTCTGGTCGAGTCAGTGCCTGTTCCTGTCCTGCAGCTGGCCAAGCCGGTCCGCGAGTGGACGACCATTGTTCGCGAGTCAGGCACGCCCTGGCTCGGCGACGCCTTCGGGTTCTAACCCGTCCCTTCTGACACCGAGGAAAGTATCCATGCTCAACGTCCGTTTCGAAGTCACTTCCACCGATGTCGACGTTAAGTCCGGCACCAATGCCCGTGGCCCCTGGCAAATTCGCGAGCAGGAAGCCCATATGTTCAAGGGTGACGACAAGTACCCGGAAAAGGTCGTCCTGGCCCTGGACGATGGCCAGCAGCCGTACCAGCCCGGCGTGTATGAGCTCGACGAGAAGTCGCTGTGGGTTGGCAAGTACAAGCAAGTCCAGCTTCGTGTCCGCCTGAAGCCCATCGCTTCAGCATCGCTGAAGCAAGCCAGCTGATTGGGGAGGCCCGTCATGTATCGCTACCTCGGACTCTTCGTCGTGGGCCTTCTGGCGGGCTACCTCTGGGGCCTGTCGGACACCGTAGCCCCCTACCTGGAGGGCCATCACGCGTGGATCCATCAAGCCCAATAACCCTGGTCGATCTGTACTACTTGCTGTGTGTCGGGCTCTGGATTGGGGCCTTTGGCCACGGCTATTCCGCGGGAGTCACCACGTGACTTACGCGCTTTATGCAGGCGGTGGAGCTGTTGTTTTCTGGTTCACCGGCTACGCGTACGGCAGCGTCGTCCGTTTTCTACGGCGCATCTTCGGCAAAATCCAATAGGAGTAAGTCCCTATGCCCATGTACCAAAGTGTCAAAGAACGCGCCAAGGCGGCCGCCCTGCGCGCCTCGGTGGCCACTGTCGTGCTCTTCCCTGTCCTCGCCATGGCGGATGATGATCCGATCACCCCGGCCATCACCAGTCTGCAGGCGAAGATCCTGACCTACATCACCGCCGGTATCGCCGCGTGTGTCGCGCTGCTGCTGGTCTCCCTGGCTGGTGACATCGGCATCGGTGTCGCCAAGAAATGGCTGCGGAAAGGCGCGAGCTAAGGGAGGGCGCCATGAGAAAGGCGATCGTTATCCTGGCGACTTCGGTCGCCTTTCTTCTTTCTGGGCAGGCGTTTGCCGTTCGGCAGACTATTGATACGCCCTTGGAGGGGGAGTTAATTCGTAGTGCTGAAACGGTTGATACGTTATCCACCGGATACAAGACATATAAGAATGTTCCTACAACCATTCCGCTTGGGACTAAAGCTGTTACCGTTCCAGTTAAGGCTGTTCGCACTGTTCCTGTTAGTCGTGTCACTTCTCTTGCCAGGTCTGGCTTAAAGAACAATCTTGCTAGTGTTGCTCTTAATTTGACGGTTATTGCTGCTATTGAGGGTGTTGGCTGGGTTATGTCCGATGACAATACTAAGCTACAGAAGATTACTTATCAGACTTCTACAGGCCAGGATGTTACCACTGGATTAACCATTAATCCCCAGCAGATTTGTAATTACCTTCCTGCCTCCCAAGTTATTGGCCATAGCTTGGTTACTACCTATCAGGGGGTTACTTGGATTGTTGTCGGTGCCAGTACTATTTCTGATCTTCCTTCCGGTTACTCCTCGAATCAGAACTATTGTACTAATTCTTCCCTGGGCTATACATTTGACTCTCAGGGTAATTTCCCGGCTATTGGTTCTAAGCCTTATGCTGTTGGTGATGTAACAAGCCATAAATCAGATTTGACCGATAGTGATTGGTCTGTTCTTGATGGATTTATTAAGGGCAAGGATGGTGTTTGGCAGAGGGATTTAAGTTCTGGCATTTGCGATTCCCTTCCTAATCCTCAAGCCTGTTATGAGTCCTTGCCTGATACTCGCATTTTGACTGGCCCTGAGACTGTAACGGCGCCTCCATCTACCTCTACGTCCACCTCTTCTGATGGCACTACAAAAACCACTACACAAACGCCATCGGCGACTATTACTTATGGTGATACTTATATTGATTATGAGCCAACTATAACCACTACTACCAATACCACTAACAACAACGGTACTACTACTGAGACAGAGACTTCTGATGCGCCTACAGTTCCTGATGCTCTTGCCGGTATAAATGATCCGCTTGGCGGTCTTCCTGGCGAAATTGAAGGGCAGGGGAGTTCTATTTCTCCGCTGGGTTATCACTCTTGGTTTTCCATGGGCGGTAGTTGTAAAGAGCATTCCTTTGACCTTCCGGTTGTTGGTGTTCTGACCACTAATTACTGCCCTATTCATGAGGCCTATGTTCGCCCCTTCCTGGCCTTCATGTTTGCTCTCTGGACGTGGCACTACTGCTTCCAGATATGGCGGGAATCTGTGACTCGCGTGAGGGCTGACTGATGAATGCTGTTGCTGCTGTTCTTGTTGCCATCTTCACTCGCGTTGCGGCCTTCTTGGCCCAGCGCCTGGGTTACAAGTTCACTATTCGCATGATGGTGGCCACGGCATGGCTCGCTGCCGCCGCCGCGTTCGTGGTGGCTGTTACGGCTCTCCAGGGCGGCCTTTATGTAATGGCGCCCGGCTGGGTTCAGGATGCGCTTGATCTTCTGCCGAATAATACGACGGCATGTATAGCGTGTATTGCCGCGACATATGCGGCCGCCTGGACCTATCAAGAGATTACAACGCTGATAACCATCAAGGGCAAAGTCTGAGGAAGGGAAGGGGAGGTGTTAGCCCGTAGGGCTGATACCTCCCCTTGCCTTCCGATTGGGGTGGATATGACTGTTTATTTCGTTACGGGAAAATTGGGCTCGGGCAAGTCGCTAGTGTCTGTTGGCAAGATTCGCGATTACATGGCGGCGGGGCGTCGTGTTGCGACCAATCTTGATATTTGGCCTGATGAGCTTTTTACTAATAATAAGGCGACTATTATTCGTCTTCCTGATAAACCTCGCGTTGAAGACATGAATGCTTTAGGGGAAGGTTATGAATCTGAGAACCCTCGCGATAATGACGAGTCTCGCTATGGCCTTATTGTTTTGGATGAATGCGGAACTTGGCTTAATTCTCGCGAGTGGAACGACAAGGGAAGGCGACAGCTCATTGACTGGTTTCTTCATGCTCGAAAGAAGCGTTGGGACATTATCTTTTTAATTCAGGATATCGAGGCTTGTGATGGTCAGATTGTTCGCGCTCTTGGTGAGCATGTTGTTATCTGTCGTCGTATGGATAAGTACCGCGTTCTTAAGTTACGGCTTCCACGCTTCCATGTGGCCTCGGTCTATTATGGTCGTCCAGATCGCGCTAACTTTGTTGAGCGGTGGGTTTACCGTGGTTCTGATTTATTTAACGCTTACGACACGCGGCAGGTTTTTGATGATGGTGTCGAATTCTACGATAAAGGTCCTGTCGATATGCGTGCTCCTTACACTGTTCTCAGTGCTTGGCATCTTAAGGGGCGTTATGTGAAGCCTGTTGCTGAATTCAAGCCCTGGACGATTTCCAGGGCTCTTGGATTGCTGCTTTTGCCGGTGTTTGCGATATGGGTTTTGGTTGATCTTGATGGTTTTGAACGGGTTGCTTTGCGCCGCCATGAACGTCTTGTCTTGGAGCGTCGTCGTATTCGCCAGGAAACATTGCGTGAGGCGCTTGATCCGAATGTTTATCCGAAGTTGCCGGGCAATCTGGAGGCTTGAATGAGTAAGGGCGCTATTTTTACTGCGTTTGGATTGTTAGCTGCCATGTACCTGGTGGGCTTTTTGACCTGTGCGGCGCTTGTTGTTGGTGCTAGGGTTCTAGTTCTTTGACTGGGAGGTGGTTATGGGGCTTTATGACCGTGAATGGATGCGTCGTGACAACTTGGTTGATTCGACTGGTGAGCTCAAGGTTGCTGGTGGGCGTTGGGTTCCACCAGCGCGCTGGAAGTCAAGGTTGTATCGGCTGTTTGGTCGGACGGCGCCTGATCGTTGGGTTCCGCATAAGGGTTGATCTGTTGACCTGCAGGTTGATCAGGCGTAGCGTGGATTGCGTGGCCCGACGACCACAGACCTTGAAACCCTTGGAGCGACCTCCAGGGGTTTCGTGCTTTCTGGGCGTGCGTTCTTACCTGGGGCTTCGCATAATGTATATTATGTTAAATTTAATATCTGTTCATGGAATCCTGAGCCAATCCTGGCAAGGTCTCCTCCTCGCAAGCTCTTTCGCTTCTTCTTGCCACAAAGGCAATGCCTGACTATCGACGTCTACCAGCAACAACGATTCCGGGCTGAATGATCGTTGAGCCGCTCTTGCGCCTTTCATGCCGCTCTCGTCGGCATCCAGGCGTTCCACGGCGAATTTAATAAAGCGCCCTTCGTCCTCGATTTCCCGCAGCCGTGGAACTAGCCGGGCGCCAGGAGCAATTCCAGTTGCTGCAGGTCGCTGCGGGAAAATTCCAGCAGCTCGTCGATCATCGATCAGTCGCTCCTTCAACGGCATCCACTGCGGGACATAGAACAGGTAGCCGTTGACCACGCAGCACACCAGGCCGCAGGCCATGATCGCCAGGGCGTTCATGATCAGCAGTTACGAGCGGCGGTGCATGGTAGTTCTCCCCATTCTGGCTACTCTGGCCTATTCATGGGAGCGCCTGATCCAGCCGTATCTCCGAGGAGCCCCCCGGCAAATGATCAGCCGACAAGCCCCCTCACCCAGCGCCGATAGCGCCAGGTGCGAACCTGCGTATCCAGCTGCTGCTCCAGCAGCGCCAGCGCCGGCGCGACATTCGGGTTGGCCAGCTTGCCGAGGCTCAGGCGGCGCAGTTGGTGCTTCACCATCGCCATGTAGCCGATCGACGCCAGCACCTTGTTCTTCCAGGTGATGGGCCTGAGCATGGGCGCGCTTGCCTGCCCCGCCCGCCAATCCCTGGGCAGGTTGGGGTCGATGGCCAGCGCGGTGCCCATGCCGACCATGTCGATGCCGCTGTCCAGGACCTGCTCGGCCACCGGCAGCCGGCGCACGCCGCCGGTGACCATGACCGGCATCTTTGCAACGGACGAGATGTCCTTGGCGAACTCCAGGAAATAGGCCTCCCGGGCCAGGGTGCGGCCGTCGCGGGCCTGGCCGTGCATCGCCGGCGCTTCGTAGCTGCCGCCGGACAGCTCGATCAGGTCCACGCCCAGCGGGTTGAGCAGCGCGACCACCTGCTTCGCATCGTCCGTGCTGAACCCGCCGCGCTGGAAGTCGGCCGAGTTGAGCTTCACCGACACGGCGAACCCGGGGCCCACGGCTGAGCGGACTTCCCTGACCACGTCGAGCAGCAGCCGGGCGCGGTTCTCCAGCGCCCCGCCCCACTGGTCCGTGCGCTTGTTGGTGATCGGCGAGAGGAACTGGCTGATCAGGTAACCGTGTGCGGCATGGATCTGCACGCCGGTGAAGCCGAAGCGTTCGGCGAGCACGGCCGTCCTGACGAAGCGCGCCTTGACGTCAGCGATGTCCGCCTCGGTCATCGCCCGCGGCGGTATGAACTGTTTGGAGAAGTTGCCCAGGTCCATGGGGACTTCCGAGGGCGCGATGGTGTCCTGCTTCAGGGCCGCGGGCATCTGCCGGCCCGGATGGTTGATCTGCATCCACACCTGCCCGCCGTGGGAGCGGGCGGCTTGCGCCCAGGCCCGGAAGCGCTCGCCGAAGCGCTCGGACTCCAGCACCACCCCGCCCGGCCCGGTCATGGCGCGGCGGTCGATCATGACGTTGCCGGTGATCATCAGCCCGACCTCCCCTTCGGCCCAGGTGCGGTAGAGGCGGATCAGGGCGTCCGAGGGCGCATGGTCCTTGTCCGCCATGTTTTCTTCCATGGCGGCTTTGGCGAGACGGTTGGAAATGACGGCCCCATTGGGCAGGGTCAACGCAGTGAACACTGTCATCACAGGCTCCAGGATTGGCGACTGCCGCACCGTAACCTTTAAGTCAACTTTAATGTCAAGGGTGTTTTCGCGTTCCGTGCCAACCACTCGGAATCCGGGATTGCAGGGGCTTGACCTTAAAGTTCAGTTAAAGGTTAGGGTTCGCCGGCAAGCTGCTGGCCAGCGTGCCGCAAGCCCCACGTCTAACCCTGGAGAGAGTGAACAGTGAAACTCGGAAGTGTTGCCGCGATAGCCGGACTTTTCGTCAATGCCCTTGCAGCCTCCGCATGGGCCGAGGTTCCAGCGACCGAAAGCACGATGATCGACATCGCCGGCCATGAAGTGCCTGTGGTGAAAGGCGGGTTGTACGACCGCTACCGTTCGAACCCGCCCCTCTCGGTGATCGCCGCCGAGGCGCCGGACGTCGACCTGAGCTGGTTCAAGGGGCTCGCCAAGACGAAGGTGGACATAGGCTTCGAATCCTACTCGCCGAACTTCTACTACAAGAACAGCCGGGTCACCGCCGTCTACACGGCGGACATCGACAAACTGAGGGAGCTGATACCCGCCAAGGTCCTGGAAAAGGTGCAGCCCCTGCAGGTCTGGCCGGGGCGCGGCCTGGTGGCATTCACCGCCTACTCCTATCACTACTGCGACAACGACAGCTACAACGAAGTCGCCCTTTCCATCATCACCAACAAGCCTGGCCGCTCGAACCTCGGCCCCCTCACGCTGGTTGGCCAGTCGCTGTCCAAGGATTATTGGGGGTACGTGCTCAAGCTCCCGGTGAACACCGAACTCGCAAGGGTTCGTGGCGTGGTTGGCTACAACCTGCCGAAGTGGCTGACCGGCATCGACGTCACGGAGGATGCGCACAAGGTGACCTACGACATCGTCGATAGCCGGACAGGCAAGGTGGATGTGGTGTTCCAGGCGGCCAAGCTTGCCGAACTTTCGCAGAAGGACGAGTTGGTGACCAACAGCTTCACCAATACCGACCGGAACGGCGAGCTGACCTATGGCTACGCGGTGTCGCGCCAGCTCAGCCATGCCTCCAGCAGCGACGGGGATTCGGCGCGGCTGATCCTCGGCGACGGCGAGCTTTCCAGCTACATCAAGTCGCTGAAGCTCGGAAAGATGCTGAAGTACGAGTACGTCCCGCAGTTCCAGAGCGCGCTTTATGCGCCCAAGCCGCTGGGCGCGCTTGTCGGCAAGAACTGACCAGGCGTAGGGCGGATAACCGTTCGCGGTTATCCGCCGTTTGACCTTGACCCCCGGCGCGCCGCGGATTCCATCCGCGATCGCGGACAAGGTCCGCTCCTACGAAAAGCCGTGCTCGCCTGCAACGTAGGAGCAACTGTCTTGCGCCGAGGTGCTCTTCGTAGGATGGGTTGAGCTTGCGAAACCCATGCGGTTGCGCCGATGGGTATCGCTTCGCTCAACGCCATCCTACGAAAAACCGTGCTTCCTGGAACGTAAGCGGACTCTGTCCGCGATTCGGCGAATAACGCCGTAGGCGGAGAAACAACCGGGAGCTCCGATGGCTCACTCGGCAGAAACGCTACCGACCTTGGCCTGCCTACGGACCGGCATTGCCACACTGCCCTCCTCCCGCAGCCGCTCCAGCACCCGCTGGGTGTTGTCTGCGCACTGCATCCCTTCCGGCTTGCTCTCGATGCTCTCGATGGCCACCAGCAACTGCGCCTTGTTCTGCTCCAGGCGCTTCTGCAACACCTCGATCTCGCCCACCTTGCGCCTGAGGCCCTCCAGCAGTTCGCCATGCTGCCAGCCACTGGCGTTCAACGGCAGCAAGGGACGGATCTCCTCCAGCGAGAAGCCCGCGCTCTGGGCGCCGGTGATGATCTCCAGGATCACCAGCGTCTCCGGCGCGTAGTCGCGGTAGCCATTGGCCTTGCGCTCGACCGAGTTGATCAGGCCGCTGGCCTCGTAGAAACGAATGCGCGAAGGCGCCAGCCCACTGAGCTTCGCCAGCTCTCCAATTCTCATGCCGCACCCTCGAAAAAGCGTTGACCTTAAAGCTTACTTTAAACCTACAGTGATTGGACGGCCAAGCGATGGGGCGTTCACGCGGTGTCGCATCGCTGGTCACCGAACTCCACCTCACACAGGAGATGCGAACATGGGATACGTCACCACGAAGGACGGCGTCGAGATCTTCTACAAAGACTGGGGCCCCCGCGATGCCCAGGTGATCCACTTCCACCATGGTTGGCCGCTGAGCGCCGACGACTGGGATGCCCAGATGCTCTTCTTCCTGGCCAACGGCTTCCGCGTCGTCGCCCACGACCGCCGAGGGCATGGGCGTTCGAGCCAGGTGTGGGACGGCCACGACATGGACCACTACGCCGACGACGTGGCCGCGGTGGTCGATCATCTCGGCACCCGGGGCGCGGTTCACGTCGGCCACTCCACCGGCGGCGGCGAAGTCGTCCACTACATCGCCCGCCATGGCGAGGACCGTGTTTCCAAGGCCGCCATCATCAGCGCCGTCCCACCGCTGATGGTGAAGACCGACAGCAACCCCGGCGGCCTGCCCAAGGCGGTTTTCGACGACCTGCAGGCCCAGCTCGCGGCCAACCGCGCACAGTTCTACTACGACGTGCCCGCAGGCCCCTTCTACGGCTACAACCGTCCAGGCGCGAAGCCTTCGCAAGGCATCATCTGGAACTGGTGGCGCCAGGGCATGATGGGCTGCGCCAAGGCCCACTACGACGGCATAGTCGCGTTCTCGCAAACGGACTTCACCGAGGACCTGAAGAAAATCACCATCCCGGTCCTGGTGATGCATGGCGACGACGACCAGATCGTCCCCTATGAGGATTCGGGCCTGCTCTCGGCGAAGCTGCTTCGCAACGGCACGCTGAAGACCTACTCAGGCTTCCCCCACGGGATGCCGACCACCGAAGCCGATACGATCAACGCCGACCTGCTCGCCTTCATCCGCGGCTGACGAGCCCGGGAGCCAGGTGCGCCTATCCTGGCTCCCCTTCTTTCCTGGCCGATCAGATCGGCCATTTCCACGCTGCGTCAATGCTTATACCGAGGTTCGCAATATGAACGCGCCCAACATTCCTTCCCAGATGACAGCCATTGAGATCAGCCGCCCGGGAGGACCGGATGTTCTGGTCCCGGTCCAGCGGCCCACTCCCCGCCCGAGCGAAAGGGAAGTGCTGATCAAGGTGCATGCCGCCGGTGTGAATGGGCCCGACGTCCTCCAGCGCAAAGGCCTCTATGCTCCGCCGCCTGGCGCCTCGGATATTCCCGGGCTGGAAATATCCGGCGAAATCGTGGCGCTGGGCGCCGAGGTAAGCAATTTCGCCATCGGTGACAAAGTGATGGCCCTGGTTCCCGGTGGCGGCTATGCCCAGTACGCCGTTGCAGACGAGCGCACCACCCTCCATCTGCCCGAGGGCTTGAGCCTGGAAGAAGCGGCGGCCTTGCCGGAAACCTTCATGACCGTCTGGACCAACCTGTTCCAGCGAGGGCAGTTCAAGGCCGGGGAAACGGTGCTGATCCATGGCGGCGCTTCCGGCATTGGCACAACGGCCACCATGCTGGCCAGGGCTTTCGGCGCCTCGCAGATTTTCACCACGGTGAAGAACGAGGAACAGCAGGCTGCCAGCCGGTCTCTGGGCTCGGATCACCCCATCGACTACACCCGGCAGGATTTCGTGGCAGAGGTCCTGCGCGAGACCGGGGGACGAGGTGTCGACGTGGTGGTCGACATCATCGGCGGGGACTACGTCGATCGAAACTTCCAGGCAGCGGCCATGAACGGCCGCATCGTTCAGATCGGGCTGGTCAAGGGGCCCGCGGCTACCGTCAATTACTTCCAGATGCTGGTGAAGCGCCTGACGCATATCGGCTCGACCCTGCGTTCTCGAAGCCACGACGAGAAAAAGGCGATCATCGATGAGCTCGAGAGCCAGGTCTGGCCCCATGTCCGCAAGGGCGAGGTCAAGCCCCTGGTTTTCAAGGTCTTCGGCCTGACGCAGGCAAGTGCAGCCCATGAGTTGATGGACTCGGGCCTGCATATCGGCAAGATCGTTCTCGCAAGCCAGCCTTGACGATCCGACCGGCTCGCCATGAAACCTCGGCGAGGCCGGTCTCCCCGCTATCTCCTTTTCCCTGCATCTCATAGCGACGCCGTTTCCCGGAGCCTGCGCGGGAAAGACCAGGGGCCAGCGAACTGGGTGTCGCTGGCCGCTCCGCAAGGAGCGGCCAGCGCCGTCACCGGCCGAGCGAACCTTTACAGCGAAGCCGCAGCCTTCTCGATCGACCGCGCCACCGCATCGGGGTGCGAGACCATCACCACGTGGGAGGCGCCGCGGACCACTTCGACGTCTTTCGCGTGGGCCCGCTGCGCCATGAAGGCCAGGGCCTGCGGGGGGATGTTGCGGTCCTGGTCGCCGTAGACGAACCACGAGGGAATGCGCTGCCAGGCGGCGGCGCCGGCCTTCTCGTTCAGCGCGGCCTCGGTGACCGGGCGCTGGGCGGCGGCCATCAGCTTGGCCTGCGCGGCGGGCACGTCGGCGGCGAACTGGTCGTGGAACTTGTCCTGCTGGATGTACAGGTCCTTGCCGCCGCCGGCGAGCGTCACCGGCGGCGCCAGGGTCGGGCCGAGGGTGCTGCCGGGGAACTTGCCGGCCAGGTCCGCGGCGCTCTCCCCCGCCTCGGGGGCGAAGGCGGCGACGTAGACCAGCGCCTTGACGTTGCCGGCGTCGCTGGCCGCGGCGCTGATGACGTTGCCGCCGTAGGAGTGCCCGACCAGCACCACCGGCGTCTTCAGGCTGGCGAGGATGTTGGCCACGTAGGCGCCGTCGCTGGCGACGCCGCGCAGCGGGTTGGCGGCGGCCACCACGGTGTAGCCGTCGTGTTCGAGGATGCGCGTCACGCCGTTCCAGCTGGAGGCGTCGGCGAAGGCACCGTGGACCAGCACCACGGTGGGTTTCGCGGCGGCGGACGCGCCAGCGGCCATGAGCAGGCCGGCGGCGCAGGCCAGGGCACCGAGGGTTGTTTTCATCGGGGTTCTCCTTGCAGGGGAATGAGGCCGGGGCGCGCGGCCCCGGCCGGTGGTGGGGAATCGGCGCTAGGGCGCGTAGCGGGTGAACACCAGGTCATGGTTCTTCACCCGCGCCTGGTGGCAGGCGTAGCAGGTCTGGTGCTGCGCCTCGTCGGCCGGCTTGCCGTCGATGAAGCGGGCGAAGCCCCAGCCGCCGGTGGCCGCGTACTTCTTCGAGTCCTTGACCATGAACTGCACGGTGGTGGCCGCGCCGGGGATCGAGGCCGGCTCGAACTCCGGCGACTGCACGTGCTTCCAGGCCAGCTTGGCGAGCACGCTGCCGTCGGGGAACGGCAGCTTGCCCGCGCGGTAGGCCCGCATGGCGATGTCGTTGCCGAGTACGGCGCGCAACTCGTTCAGCGGCGCCGCTTCCTGCGCCGGGGCGACCAGCTGCCAGTTGCGGTAGCCCTCGGGCATGCGCACGCCGTAGATCGGCGAGGCTTCCGCGGCGGGCGCCGGGTCGGCGCTGGCGCCGCTGGCCAGGGCAAGCGCCAGGAGCGTCGCGGCGAGTGCGGTGAGTCTGGGTGTCATGGCTGCGCTCCGCTCACAGGTGGTCGGCGTCGACCACCGCCTGGACGAAGGCCTGCGGCGCCTCCTGCGGCAGGTTGTGGCCGATGCCGCCCTTGATCAGGCGGTACTCGTATTTGCCGCTGAAGCGCTTGGCGTAGGCCTCGGCCGGCGGGTGCGGCGCGCCGTTGGCGTCGCCTTCGAGGGTGATGGTCGGCACGCCGATCGTGGGGAAGGCCGCCAGGCGCTTCTCCAGTTCCGCGTAGCGCGCCTCGCCCTCGGCCAGGCCCAGGCGCCAGCGGTAGTTGTGGATGGCGATGGGGCCCTGGTCGGGGTTGTCCAGCGCCGCCGCGCTGCGCGCGAAGGTGGCGTCGTCGAAGTTCCACTTGGGCGAGGCCAACTGCCAGATCAGCCTGGCGAACTCGTGGCGGTACTTGTCGTAGCCTTCGCGGCCGCGCTCGGTGGCGAAGTAGAACTGGTACCACCACTGCAGTTCGGCGCTGGGCGGCAGCGGCGCCTTGCCCGCCGCCTGACTGCCGATCAGGTAGCCGCTGACCGAGACCAGGGCCTTCACCCGCTCCGGCCACAGCGCCGCGACTATGTCGGCCGAGCGCGCGCCCCAGTCGTAGCCGGCGAGCACCGCGCGCTTGATCTTCAGCGCGTCCATGAAGTCGACGACGTCCACCGCCAGGGCCGCCGGCTCGCCGTTGCGCAGCGTCTTGGCGGAAAGGAAGCGGGTGTCGCCATAGCCGCGGGCATAGGGGATGAGCACGTGGTAGCCCTTGGCCGCCAGCTGCGGCGCCACTTCGCTGTAGCTGTGGATGTCGTAGGGCCAGCCGTGCAGCAGGATGACCGCCGGGCCGTCGGCGGGGCCGGCTTCGGCGTAGGCAACCTTCAGCAGCCCGGCGTCCACGTGGCGCAGCGCGCCGAAGGCGTCGTCCGCGGCCTGCACCAGCGGGGCGGCGAGGTTCGCCAGGGCGAATGCGAGCACCGGGGCGCCCAGGGCTTTGTACTTGAACGGGTTCATCAGGGGTTCTCCCTTGCTGTGTGCCGGGAATCGGCGGGACTTCGGTCTAGCGCTCGGCCAGCGAGGCGCGCTGCGGGCGGAAGGCCTCGCGCAGCTCCTCGCTGAACAGCTGCGGTTGCTCCCAGGCGGCGAAGTGGCCGCCCTTGCCCACCGCGTGGAAGTAGTCCAGCGAGGGATAGGCGCGCTGCGCCCAGCTCTTCGGCGCGCGGTAGATTTCGCCGGGGAACACGCTGATGGCTACCGGCACCTTGATCTGCGCGGTCTTCTGCGCGGCGGCGCTGAAATTGTTGTTGTTGTTTTCCCAGTAGAAGCGCGAGGACGAGGCGCCGGTGTTGGTCAGCCAGTAGAGGGAGATGTCGTCGAGCATCTCGTCGCGGCTGAGCACGCGCTCCGGCTCGCCGCCGCTGTCGGTCCAGGCGGCGAACTTCTCGTACATCCAGGCGGCCATGCCGGCCGGCGAGTCGGCCAGGGAATAGCCGATGGTCTGCGGCCGCGTCACCATCATCGCGCCGTAGGCGGCGTTACGGCCGAAGAAGGTGCTCAGCGCCTGGTAGGCGGCGCGCTCGTCGGCGGACAGGCCGCTGGGCGCCGGGTCGCCGCTGTTGATCGGCTTGACCAGCTCCGCCGGGATGGTCGCCGGCATGTTCAGGTGGATGGCCAGCAACCCGGGCGGCGCCAGGCGGCCCAGGGCGTCGGAGATCACCGAGCCATGGTCGCCGCCCTGGGATACGTACTGCCGGTAGCCCAGGCGCTTCATCAGCACGTCCCAGGCCCGGGCCACCCGGTCGGGGTTCCAGCCCAGCTCGGTCGGCTTGCCGGAGAAGCCGTGCCCGGGGATCGCCGGGATCACCACGTCGAAGGCGTCCTCGGCCTTGCCGCCGTAGGCGGTGGGGTCGGTCAGCGGGCCGATGGTCTTGAGGAACTCCAGCGGCGAGCCGGGCCAGCCGTGGGTGAGGATCAGCGGCATGGCGTGGGGCTGGCGGGAGCGCACGTGGATGAACTGGATGTCCACGCCGTCGATGCGGGTGACGAACTGCGGCAGGGCGTTGAGCTTCGCCTCGGCCTTGCGCCAGTCGTAGCCGTTGCCCCAGTAGTCGACCAGCGCCTTCAGCCTGGCCAGTTGCACGCCCTGGGAGGCATCGGCGACGGTTTCCTTGTCCGGCCAGCGGGTGGCGGCGATGCGTCGGCGCAGGTCGTCCAGTTGCGCCTGGGGCACCTCGATGCGGTACGGCCGCACGCTGTCGTCCTCGCTCGCCGTGGCGTTGGCGGACGCGACCAGGGCCAGCGGCGCCAGGTGCGCGTGGCTGCCGCCGAGCAGGAACAGGCCGACGGCGCCGGCCAGGAGCGAACGGGTGAACAGGTGCTGAGTCTTCCGTGGGTGCGATGCTGCGAGCATGGTCGATCTCCTTGAGTGGGGGCCGGGGCGTGGACGCAATCGTTCGCCCTCGGCGAAGCGCGAACCTGGCCACTGTCGGTCGCGCCCGCCCCGCTTCGGAGGCGCTGCGCAACCTGTGGCATCGATCAGAACAAAGGACGCCGGGCCTGGGGATTGCACGAAGGTGTCGGTCGATACCTTCGTATCGTTGGCCCGCCGGCGCCGGGGCGCTGCGGCCACGCCGGCCTGGCGTGGCCGCAGCGGGCTCGCTCAGGCGAGCGAGAGCGCGACGTCGATGTTGCCGCGAGTGGCTTTCGAATAGGGGCAGGTCTGGTGGGCTGTCTCGATCAGGTCCAGGGCCGCATCCCGCTCCAGCCCCGGCAGGCTGACCTGCAGGCGCGCCCGCAGGAAGTAGCCTTCGCCGCCCTGGCACAGCTCCACCTCGGCGTCGATGGCCAGGTTCGCCGGCAGGGCGATCTTCTTCCGCCGCGCGGCGAGGCCCAGCGCGCCTTCGAAGCAGGCCGACCAGCCGGCGGCGAACAACTGCTCCGGATTGGTGCCGGTGCCCGGCGTGCCGGGCAGCGAATGGCGGATGTCCAGGCGCCCGTCGTCGCTGCGCGAGGTGCCGCCGTCGCGGGCCCCGGTGGTGTGGACCCTGGCGGTGTAGAGAACGGTTTCGGTGGTCATGGCTGCCTCCTGGCATGTGCTCGTGCATACCGGGTTCGGTATGTGCCGCCGATCAGAGCAGAGGCTGGCCGCCGGGGACGATTGCACGAAGGTATCGAGCGCCCCCGCGCAGCCCCCTGCCCCGTCAACGGCGGCGCTTTCGCCCAGCCGACACCAAGGTATGATGGGCAGCTCCGCCAAGGTGGCGCATGCTCGCGAAACGGCTACCGCCGAGAGAGGATCGGTATGCACAACGAACCCGGCCCTGTCGTCGACAGGCTGCCCGGCCTGGCCTGGACCGCCGCTGCCGACGGCCGGGTCGACTCCGTCAACCGCCCCTGGTGCGCGTACACCGGCCACTGCGCCGACGCGGCGCTGGGCGATGGCTGGCAGTCGGTGGTGCACCCCGACGACCTGCCGGCGCTGATCCAACGCTGGACCGCCATCCTTCACACAGGCCAGGCGCAGGACATGCAGGCGCGCCTGCGGCGTTTCGACGGCGCCTACCGGCGCTTCCTGCTGCGCGTCGAGCGCCTCGACGCCGCCGCCGGCACCTGGTGCGGCCTGGCCATCGACATCGAGGACCTCGGCCCGGGCCCGGCGACCACCAGCACCCCGGCCCTGGACGCGCTCATCGACAGCATCCCCGGCTTCGTCTGGCGCACCGCGCCCGACGGCAGCGTCGAATTCCTCAACCAGCGCTGGTTCGACTACACCGGCATGACCCCCGACGAGGCTCGCGGCGTCGGCTGGATGAACGCCGTGCACCCGAGCGACGCGCCGGCGCTGGGCGCCTACTGGCAGGGCCTGCTGGCTGCGGGGCTTGCGGGCGAGTTCGAGGCCCGCCTGCGGCGCTTCGACGGCAGCTACCGCTGGTTCCTGATCCACGCCGTGCCGCAGCGCGACGAAGCCGGCCGCGTGCTCAAGTGGTACGGCGGCAACACCGACATCGACGCACGCAAGCGCGCCGAGCTGCTGCTGGCCGGCGAGAAACGCCTGCACAGCCTGATGGCCGGCGCCGCCGCCCTGCCCCTGGTGCTCGAAGCGCTGTGCCAACTGGTAGAAGCCAGCCTCGACGACTGCCTGTGCGGCATTACCCTGGTCGCGCCCCGCCGCAGCCGCCGCGCCGTGCAGGCACCGGGCGAACTGCGCCTGCAACCCGGCGCCGGCCCCGGGCTGCCGCCGGACCTCATGGCCAGCGACGGCCAGGCGGTGGACGCCGGCAGCAGCCCTGAATCCCTGGTCGTGCTCGGCGGCGAAACCCTGGTGGTGGCCGACCTCTCCGCCGAAACGCGCTGGCCCGCCTGGTGCGCCGCCGCCCTGGCCCACGGCCTGCGGGCGAGCTGGGCGACGCCGGTGATCGCCACCGGCGGCGAAGTGAGCGGCGTCCTCTCGCTGTTCTTCCGCCACGCCTGGCAGCCCGACGAGGCGCAGCGCAACCGCATCGCGCAGTTCAGCCAACTGGCCAGCATCGCCATCGAGCGTGCCCGCGGCGAGGCCGCGCTCAAGCAGAGCGAGGCCTTCCTCGCCAAGGCCCAGCGCATCAGCCTGACCGGCACCTTCTCCTGGCACGTGGACAACGACGAGATCGCCTGGTCCGACGAGATCTACCGCCTGCTCGACCTGGACCCGGGCCTGACGCCGAGCTTCGAGCTGGTCTATTCGCGGGTCCACCCCGACGACCTCTCCCGCCTCGACGAGGTGTTCCAGCGCCAGCGCCACGCCGCCCGCGACTTCGAACACGAGCACCGGCTGCTGCTGCCCGGCGGCGTGGTCCGCCACGTGCACATCGTGGCCCAGGCGATGCGCGACGCCGACGGCGCCCTGGAATACATCGCCGCCGTGCAGGACGTCACCCAGCGCCGCCTTGCCGACGAAGCCCTGGGCCGGGTCCGCGCCGAGCTGGCGCACGTGGCCCGGGTCGCCAGCCTGGGGGCGCTCACCGCGTCCATCGCCCATGAAGTCAACCAGCCGCTGGCCGGCATCATCACCAACGCCAACACCTGCCTGCGCATGCTCGGCGCCACCCCGCCCAACGTCGATGGCGCCCGCGAGACTGCGCGGCGCACCATCCGCGACGGCAACCGCGCGGCCGACGTGATCAAGCGCCTGCGCGCGCTGTTCGCCAAGGACGGGGTGGCCAGCGAGCCGGTAGACCTCAACGCGGCGGCCCGGGAAGTGCTCGCCATGCTGCAGAACGAACTGCAGCGCAACGGCGTGGCCGTGCTGCCGCAGTTCAACGAGCAGCTGCCGCCCGTGCCCGGCGACCGCGTGCAGCTGCAGCAGGTGATCCTCAACCTGATCATCAACGCCATGGACGCCCTGGCCGAGGTGCACGGCCGCCCGCGGCAGTTGCGCATCAGCAGCGGCTACGACCTGGACTCCAGCGTGTTCCTGGCGGTGCGCGACAACGGCAACGGCTTCCCCCCGCAGGACGCCCACCGGCTGTTCGACGCCTTCTACACCACCAAGCGCGCCGGCATGGGCATCGGCCTGCTGGTCAGCCGCTCCATCATCGAACACCATGCCGGGCGGATCTGGGCCACGGCCCACGACGGCCCCGGCGCGACCTTCATCTTTTCCATCCCGCTGCCGGCCGCCGACGCCGACGACGACCACGCCAGGGGGAACGCCCGATGACCACGCCTTTGCTCGTGTCGCTGGTGGATGACGACGAGTCCGTGCGCGAATCGCTGCCGGACCTGCTGCGCGAGTTCGGCTTCGCCGTGCAGGCCTTCGCCTCGGCGCCGGCCTTCCTCGACTCGGACTGCCTCGCGCAGACGCGCTGCCTGATCCTCGACGTGGCCATGCCGGAAATGTCCGGGCCGGAGCTGCAGAAGGAACTGGCCCGGCGCGGCTGGCGCATCCCCATCATCTTCATCACCGCCCATGGCGACGCGGCCACCCGTCCGCGCCTGATCGCCCAGGGCGCCGTGGATTGCCTGCTGAAGCCCTTCAGCGAGGCGGAACTGCTCAAGGCGCTCAGCGCCGCGCTACCGGTCGGCTGACGCCGCAGGCCACCAGGAGAACCAGGCATGTTGAACGCTGTCCCTGCCCCCCAGGGGGGAACCCGGCCACAGGCCGACGCCACGCCGCTGGTCTACGTGGTCGACGACGACGTCTCGGTGCGCGAGTCGCTGGAACTGCTGATCCGCTTCGCCGGCTGGCAACCGGTGTTGTTCGATTCCGCCCGGGCCTTCCTCGACCAGCCCGCGGCCCTGGTGCCCAGTTGCCTGGTCCTGGACGTCAACCTGCCCGACCTCAATGGGCTGGACCTGCAGCGCAGCGTGGCCGGCGAGCGCCCGGCCATGCCGATCATCTTCATCACCGGCTACGGCGACGTGCCGCTCACGGTGCGCGCGATGAAGGCCGGCGCGGTGGAATTCCTCACCAAGCCCTTCGACGACGACACCCTGCTGCGCGCCATCGCCGAGGCCCTGGCGCACAGCCGCGTGGCCCTGCAGCAGCAGGAAAGGCTGCGCACCCTGCGCGCCGCCTACGCCAGCCTCACGCCGCGCGAACGGGACGTGCTGCGCATGGTGGTCGCCGGGCGCCTGAACAAGCAGGTGGCCGCCGACCTGGGCATCAGCGAGATCACCGTGAAGGCCCACCGCGGCCGGGCCATGCGCAAGATGAAGGCGCGCTCGCTGCCGGACCTGGTGAAGATGGCGGCGCTGCTGGAGATCGCCTCCGACGGCGAGCGCTGAGGCGCCCTCGCCGCCCGGGCTCAGGCCGGGACCGACAGCGGCCGCCGGCAGCCCAGCCAGACGAGCACGGCCGCCAGCAACTGGCTGCCGGCGAAGAAGCCGAACAGTTCCTGCGTGCTCCAACTGGCATCGAGCAGCACCCCCGCGATGGCCGGTGACAGGATCGCCCCCAGGCGCCCGGTCGCCAGCACCAGGCCCACGCCGCTGGTGCGAGCCGCGGTGAGGAAGGCCTGGGGCGCGAGGATGAAGAGCGCCGCGATGGCGCCATTGAGCGACAGCCCCGCGCCGAAGCCCACGGCGATGGCCAGCGACGAGACGCGGCTGGCCGGCACCAGCAGCGTCATCAGCACGGCATTGAGCAGCAGCAGGCCCAGCAACAGCTGGCGGCCCCCTGCGCGATTCGCCGCCAGGCCCACCAGCAAGGCGCCGAGCATGCCGCCGAGGCCCAGCAACAGCCCGCCGGTGGAGCCCTGCTTTTCGGAAAAGCCGTTGTGCAGCATCAGCGTCGGCGTCCAGCTCATCACGAAGTAATAGCCGAACATGAGCAGCAACAGCCCCAGGGCCAGCGAAAGGGTCAGCTGCCACTGGCCGGGGGCGAACAGCTGCCGGTATTCCGCGCCTCGCGATGGCCGTGCCCCTTCATTCGGTTGCCGGTCGAGGGCCAGGAATTCCGGCGACTCGCGCAGCCAGAGCGCACCCGCCGCCACGGCCGCGAGCGTGACCACGCCGCCGGCTAGAAACACGTAGCGCCAGCCGAGCCACTCGTTGAACAGGTGGGCCAGCAGGCCGCCCAGGCTCACGCCCAGCGCGAAGGCGAGGGATTGCAGGGCGATGGCCAGGCTACGCCGATGCGCCCCGGTGTACTCATGGGCCAGCACATTGGCGCCCACCAGCACCGCGCCGGTGCCGACGCCGGTCAGCATGCGCAGAAGCATCAGCACCTGGTGGTTCGGGCTGCAGAACGACAGCAGCATGCTGACGCCGCTGAGGGAAAGGCCCGCCAGCAGCAAGGGCCGGCGCCCGTAGCGGTCCGCCCGGGGGCTGATGAACGAGCCGCAGGCCATGCCCACCAGGCTGGCGCTGAGCAGCGCGCCGAGCTGGGTCGCACTCAGCCCCCACTCCGTCGACACGCTGCCGCCGGTGAAGGCCATGGCCATTGCATCCAGGCCGTCGATCACGTTGAAGAGCATGCACAGGCCGACGACGCCCCACGGGGGCGGGGCCATTGCAGCATTGTTGTTCATAGCCTTGGGCACGCAGCCTGTTTCCTTTTTGACGCGCGGTTCGAAGCGCTGCTCGGCCATACCCTTGCGTGCATACCTAAGTATCGACCGACACCATCGTGCAATCGCCGAAGCGACACCCGGGTGCTTTGATCGATCTGCGCAAGCGGCGCCGAATGCAGGGCCGGAAGCATATTACGTCCCGGCCGCTACAGACAGGGCCCCGCGCCTCGAACCCCACCCCACCGGGTTCCGCCAGGAACCTTTCCAAGGAGAGCCCCCAGATGTTCCTGCATCTATCGACCTGGGCCGAGATCGGCCAGTTTCTCGAACGCAGCCGCACCATCGTCATCCCCATCGGCTCCAACGAACAGCACGGCCCCACCGGCCTGCTGGGCACCGACTGGATGTGCCCGGAGATCATCGCCGGCGAAGCGCAGAAGCTGGCGGACATCCTCATCGCCCCGACCTTCAACATCGGCATGGCCCAGCACCACCTGGGCTTCCCCGGCACCATCTCGCTGCGGCCCTCGACCTTCATGGCCGCCATTGGCGACTGGGTGCGCTCGCTGGCCGGCCACGGCTTCGAGAAAATCTTCTTTCTCAATGGCCACGGCGGCAACATCGCCTCGATCGAAGCGGCCTTCTCGGAACTCTATGCCGAAGCGAGTTTCGCCCGGCGCCGCGCCGGCTTCGCCCTGAAGCTGTGCAACTGGTGGGACCTGGAAGGCGTCGATGCCCTGGCGCGGGAGCAGTTCCCCACGGGCCACGGCATCCATGCCACGCCCACCGAGGTCGCCGTGACCCAGTGGGCCTATCCGGACTTCATCAAGTCCGCCGAGTATTCGCCACGGATCGCCAACTGGGGCCCCATCCGCGAAGCGCTCGACTTCCGCGCGCGCCACCCGGACGGCCGCATGGGCTCGGACCCGGCGCAAGCCTCCATCGAAAAGGGCCGGCAACTGGTGGCCCTGGCCGCCCAGGGCCTGGTGCAAGAGGTCCAGGCCTTCGGCGACGAGTCGATACCGGGCTAGATCCGCTGCGAACCGGCCGCGCGCCCATGGATGGGCGCGCGGCTTTTTTCTATAGGCTGCAGAAGCGGCAACGGCCGCTTCTGCCCCGGGCGCTAGCCCTGGCCCAGCCGTTCGATGGCGCTTGCCACGCCCGCGCCGTACGCCGGGTCCGCCTTGCTGCAGTTATCGATATGCCGCTGCTTGGTCTGCGCCGAGGCGCCCTGGATCGAACGCGCGGTATTGTCGAACAGTGCCTGTTGCTGCTCGAAGGTCATCAGGCGGAACAGCGCGCCGGGCTGGGAGAAATAGTCCTGGTCCTCGCGATGGTCCCAGTGGCCCGCGCTGCCTTGCAGCGCCAGCGGTGGTTCGCTGAAGTCCGGCTGCTCCTGCCATTGCCCGTAGCTGTTGGGCTCGTAGCCCAGGGTGCTGCCGGCGTTGCCGTCGGTGCGCATCTGCCCATCCCGGTGATAACTGTGGAACGGGCATTTCGGCGCGTTCACCGGAATCTGGTGATGGTTGACGCCCAGGCGGTAGCGCTGCGCATCGCCATAGGAGAACAGCCGCGCCTGCAGCATCTTGTCCGGCGAGAAGCCGATGCCGGGTACCACGTTGGCCGGGCTGAAGGCCGCCTGCTCCACCTCGGCGAAGTAGTTCGCGGGATTGCGGTTGAGTTCGAGAACGCCGACTTCGATCAGCGGGTAATCGCCGTGCGGCCAGACCTTGGTCAGGTCGAAGGGGTTGATCGGGCAGGTCGCCGCGCCTGCCTCCGGCATGATCTGCACATACAGCGTCCAGCGCGGGAAGCGGCCTTCCTCGATGCTGCCATACAGGTCGCGCTGGGCGCTTTCGCGGTCCCGGCCGACCAGGGCTTCGGCCTGCTGGTCGGTGAGGTTCTCGATGCCCTGCTGGGTCTTCCAGGTGAACTTCACCCAGGAGCGCTCGTTCTGCGGGCTTATGAAGCTGAAGGTGTGGCTGCCGAAGCCGTGCATGTGCCGGTACGAGCGGGGCAGCCCGCGGTCGCTCATGACGATGGTGACCTGGTGCAGGGCTTCGGGCAGCAGGGTCCAGAAGTCCCAGTTGTTTTCGGCGCTGCGCAGATGGGTGCGCGGGTCGCGCTTGACCGCATGATTGAGGTCGGGGAACTTCAACGGATCGCGCAGGAAGAATACCGGCGTGTTATTGCCCACCAGGTCCCAGTTGCCCTGTTCGGTATAGAACTTTATGGCGAACCCGCGAATGTCACGCTCGGCATCGGCGGCGCCGCGTTCCCCGGCCACGGTGGAAAAGCGCACGAAAACTTCGGTGCTCTTGCCGATCTCGGAAAACAGCCGGGCCTTGGTATAACGGCTTATATCGTGGGTGACGGTGAAGGTTCCATAGGCGCCCGAGCCCTTGGCGTGCATGCGCCGCTCGGGAATCACCTCGCGGTCGAAGTGCGCGAGCTTTTCCAGCAGCCAGACGTCCTGCAGCAGCACCGGGCCCCTGGGGCCGGCGGTCTGCGAATTGTTGTTGTCGACCACCGGCGCACCAGCGGCTGTCGTGAGCTTTTTCATGGTTTTGTCCTGGATGATTGGCGCAATGAACAAACAAGGGGAAACGCCAACCCATCAAACCAAGTTATGCAACCGCCAACCATGATACGAAGGTGTCGCCCGGTAATAGGAAAGTTGTTCGAAGCCTTCCGGTGCCGGATAAAAAAGAATAAACAGGCGGGATATGAATACAGTGGCCAGTTAAGGTAAACAGTTCTGTTTCGTTATATAGGGCGCACTCTTCTGCAATGTGCAGAAGCGTGCGCCCTACCCGCCTCAGCCCAGCCGCTGGCGCAACTGCGCCAATTGGCGCATGTCCAGGCTGTCGAAGCCTTCGCTGAGCGCGCAGGCATCGAGCAACTGCGCCGCTTCCGCGTTGCGCCCCTGCTCCAGGTGCAGCTTCGCGCGATCCATGCCCGCGCGCAGCTCCCAGGCCCGCGCGCCCTGCTGGCGAGCGAGGGCCAGCGACTCGTCGAGCACGGCATCGACCGCCGCGGCGCCCTCGCCCAGCGCCTTGAGCACCTGGGCCTGCAAGCGCAGCAGTTCCGGCAGGGCGAAGGCGTCGCCGCTGCGCCGGCAGTGCTGGACGCTGCGCTGGATCACCGCCAGGGCCCGCGCGTATTGCCCATCGAGGATCAGGCCTTCGGCCAGGGAAATCTCGAACGAGGTGGTCAGCAGCTCGTAGCGCATGCCCTGCAGCCGCGACAGGCTCTCCTCCAGCAGCGGCACCGCGTCGCCGGGCTGCTCGCGGCGGATGGCGATGGCCCCGCGCAGGCCCAGCGAGGCCGCCACGTACGGGGCGAAGGCATTGGCGTGGGCGATCTGGCTGAAGGCCTGCAGGCTCGCCTCGGCCTGCGCCAGGTCGCCGTTCCAGATGTGGATGCACAGCGTCCACACCAGGGCGATGCAGTAGGTGGCCGGGTGCTTCAGCTCCGCGGCCTCCGCCTCCACTTGCGTGGCGAGGCGCCGCGCCTGGTCCGGGAAGCCCAGCAGCCACAGCGTGCGCGCCAGCGCCAGGCCGGTGCGGTTGTGGTGGTCGAAGCCGTAGTGCAGGGTCCGGCTGCGCTCGGAGGGCAGGCTGTTGCGCAGCGAGCGCTCCAGTTCCTGGCGCGCCAGGCGCTGGTCGCCCAGCAGGTGGTGGGAAATCCCCGCCAGCGAGGCGGCGACGGCGATGGCCTCCGGCTCGCCCAGGCTGTCGCCGATCGCCAGCGCGCGCTCGGCCCAGGCCAGCGACGAGGCGAAGTCGCCGATGCGCTCGTAGAAGATCTGCAGGCGGCCCAGCAGGCGCAGCTGCGCCCAGCGGTCGTCCAGCGCCACGGCGATGTCCAGGGCCCGCAGCAAGGCGGTTTCCGCCGCGCCGCTGTTGCCGCGGGTGAACATCAGCACCAGGCCCAGCGCGGCCTGCAGCTCCATCTCCGTGGGCGTGCCGTGGTAGCCCAGCTCCAGCAGTTCGGTGGCGCGCGCGCACCAGGTGCGGCATTCCACCTGCAGCGAGAAGTGCAGGAACAGCGGCGCGCTGGCCGCCGCCAGGGGCAGCGCCAGGCCGGGATCGCCCTGGGGGCCGAAGCTCCATTCCAGGGCGCTGCGAATGTTGCCGAGCTGGCTGGCCAGGCGCGCGCAACCGTCGAAGATGTCTTCCGGCGAGCTGCCCAGGCCCTCCAGCAGCTTCAGGTAGAAAAGCGCATGGCGGAAGCCGAGGCTGTGCATCTCGGCCGCGCCGTGGGCCGGCAGCTTGTCGCGCACGTAGGCGCGGGTCATCTCCAGCAGGCGGTAGGTGACCGTCGTTTCGCTGCGGTCGACCGTCACCAGCCCCTTGGCGGCGAGTTCGTCCAGGGTGGCGGCGGCTTCCAGCTCGTCGATCCGGGCATCGGCGACGATCTGCGAGGCCGCCTGCAGCGAGAACGGCCCGACGAACACCGCCAGGCGGTCGAACACCAGGCGCTGCGGGGCGCTGAGCAGGTCGTAGCTCCAGTCGAGCATCGCCCGCAGCGTCTGGTGGCGCGGCTGCGCGGTGCGCCAGCCGGCCCAGCCGAGCGAGAAACGTTCGCCCAGCAGGGCGTGGGTGGCCTTGACGCCGTGGCTGGCAGCGCGCATCGCCGCCAGCTCGATCGGCAGCGCCATGCCGTCCAGGCGCCGGCACATGTCGGCGACCAGCTGGGCGTCGCCCTCCTCCAGCGCCAGCGAGGCGTTGCCGGCCTTCGCCCGTTCGACGAACAGCCGCAGCGCCGGGAATGCCAGCAGTTGCTCCAGGCTCAATCCCTCACTGTCGGCTGGAAAGCCCAGCGGCCCCAGCCAGTGCACCTGCTCGCCGCGCACCCGCAGCGGCTCGCGGCTGGTGGCCAGCAGCGCGACGCCGGGCGCGGCCTCGCCGATGCGCTCGGCAACGGCGGACACCGCGTCCACCAAGTGCTCGCAGTTGTCGATGATCAGCAGCAGCCGCTGCCCGCGCAGGTGGGCGAGCAGCACGAACAGCGGGTCCTCGACCTGCACGGGAATGCCCAGCGAGGCGGCCAGGGCGGAAGGCACCAGCGCCGCGTCCTCGACCTGCGCCAGGTCGACGAAGCGCACCGGCTCCAGGCGCTCGCCGGCGGCGCGGTGGCCCACCTCGACGGCCAGGCTGGTCTTGCCGACGCCGCCGGTGCCGACGATGGTGAACAGCCGCGGCTGCGCCAGACGCTCCAGCACCAGGGCGACGTCCGCTTCGCGGCCGAACAGCCTGGCCCGCGGCGGCAGGCCGCCCACGCTTTCGCCGAGCGGCGCCACGGGGGCGGCCGAAGGCGCTGCGTCCAGGGCCGGGCGCCGGCTAACCGGGGCGACGAAGGCGTAGCCGACGCCGACCTGGGTGGCGATGTAGCGCGCCCCCTGCTCGCCGTCGCCGAGGGCGCGGCGCAGGCTGTTCATGTGAAAGCGCAGGCTGCCCTCTTCCACCACTACATCGGGCCAGACGCGCTTGATCAGCTCACGCTTGGACAGCACCTGGCCCGGCTTCTCCAGCAGGGCGATAAGCAGGTCGAGGGCGCGGCCGCCGATCTCCACCGGCTCGCCGTCACGGGCGAGCAGGCGCTTGCCCGGCATGACGCGGAAGGGACCGAACTCGAGGGACGGGTCAAAGGAATCGTGCAATGCGTCCGTTACGGACTCCACGGGAAATTCTCTCGGGCTCGGAAATCCTACGAGGATAGGCGTTTTGCTCGGGCAATCAAGCACATCCTGTAGCGGCCATGTGGACGCCGCCACAGGATGCGCACCTGTCTACTGCAGGCTCAGCAGCAGCGGAATGTTGCCGCGGGTGGCCTTGGTGAACGGGCAGCTCTGCCGGGCGGCGTCCAGCAGGCAGCGGGCCAGCTCCGCCTCGACGCCGGGCAGCGAGATGGCCAGGTGCGCGCGCAGGAAGAAGCCGTGCTCGCCGTGCACCAGTTCCACGTCCGCCTCCACCGTGGCATCGGGGGGAAACGGGACTTTCCGGGCGTTGGCGGCATGCCGCAGCGCACCGATGAAACTGGCCGACCAGCCGACGGCCAGGAGCTGCTCCGGGTTGGTGCCCTGCCCCGGCGCGCCCGGCGGCGAAAAGCGCAGGTCCAGGCGGCCATCGTCGCTGCGCGCGATGCCGTCGCGGCCGCCGAGGGTGCGGGTGTGCGCGGTGTAGAGAACCTTCTCGATCGACTGCATCGGTACTTCCTGACGAACGATGACCGGCGGGCCCGGCAATTCAGAACACCCGCGCGCACTTGCGGCTGGTGCGGGACAGGCGCTGCCTGGCGTCGGCCTGCGGCAACACCACCTGCGCCGCCGCGCGCCGCTGGTATTCGCCCAGCTCCTGCCGGGCGATATCCAGCAGCCAGGCACGGAAAGGGCCCGCGGGATCATAGCTGGCACGCTGTGAATCCACGGCCTTCAACGTAGCCCGCAGGACCTCGCCGAGGTCTTCCCCGCGCATCCGCCCGGCCTGTACCTGCCCTTCGAAGAACGCCACGAGCAGCGGAACCAACGCCTTGAGCAGGCGCGGCGACGCCTCGCCACCGCCCTGTTGCGCCTGGACCAGCAATGCACCGAATTCCGCATTGCTGCAGCGCCCTGCCAGGCTCATGCAGCCGATACCTTCAGTCATCCGCCCAACCTCCCTTTCCCAAGCAGCCCTGCATTGACTGTCCTGCGCCTTGGCGCGAGGACAGGGACTGCTCATGAGAATGGGGCAGGAGTGCCAAAGTCGCCCGTTATATGCTGTTAGCGCCTGTTAGGCGGGTGCGGCCCCGGGGCACCGGCTCCGCTGCCGGGGGCGTGCGGCTCCCGACCAGTCTGGGGCCGACGAGCGTCATCAGCAGCATGAGCGCCATGGGGAAGAACAGCAGCACGTCCAGGCCATAGTGATCGACCGCCAGCGAGATGCCGGCCGGCCCGACCAGCATGCCGGAGAAGCCCACGCAGTTGACGATGCCGATATTCCGGCCGGCGTTCCGCGGGTCCTTGCGGCCGGCGCTGGACAGCAACAGAGGGGCCAGGCAGGACATGCCCAGCCCGAACAGCGCGAACCCTATCAGGGCGAGCCGGGCGTCGCCGAGTTGCGCGAGAACCAGGCCGGCCAGCGACACCGCGCCGCTGGCCATGACCACCCGTGCGGCGCCGAAACGCTGGGTGAGGCGGTCGCCGATCAGCCGCCCGATGAATTCGGCGCCGGTGAAGCAACTGATGGCCAGTCCGGCGAAGGCCGTGGTCGCACCCAGTTCGCGGTGGATGAACTCCTGGCCCCAGTCGCCCACCGCGCCCTCTCCCACCATGACCGCAAGCAGCAGCAGGCCGAAGCCGAGCATCAGCAGGAACGGGCGCCCTTCGCCAGGCTCGGCGGGCAGCGCTGTAGCGTGCCCGCTTTGGGTTTGCGCCAGCACCTCGTCCTTCTCCAGCATGAAACCGCTGAACGCGAGGCTGAGCAGCAACAGCAGCGTCCCCGTGATCGCGAACGGGTACAGGGCGCTCTGTGGCTGCAGGCCAGCGAAATAGCTGCCCAGCATGCCGAACAGGAAGCCTCCGAGGGAGAAACAGGCGTGGAAGTTGGACATGATGGGCCGGCCGTAGAAGCGCTCGACCTGCACGCCATGGGCGTTCAGCGCCGTCTCGGTGGCACCGCGGAATACGCCTAGCAGCACGCCGACGGACAGTGCGAAGCAGAATTCGCTGGCGAAGCCCAGGGGAATGATCGAAAGCGGATAGAGGATCACCGCGACGCGCACGACCTTGCGCGCGCCGAAGCGGTCCAGCAGGCGGCCGGTGAACAGCGCGCCCGCCGCCGCCCCGGCCCCGATGCCGAAGGCAATCATGCCGTAGCCCAGGTCGCCGGCGCTGCCCGCGAGGCCGAGCTGGTGGCGCAAGGCGCTGACGCCTGTGGACCAGATGTACATCATGCCGCCGATCATCATGAAGCCCAGGATGGTGGCCAGGCGCGCATGGCGGATCCTGCGCGCGATTCCGGTGTCGTTGCGTATTGTCATTGTTCTGAGCAACCCGTTGGAAAGGAGGTTCGAAGCGGAAAAGGGGCCGCGATGACGGCCCCCTGGATCACCGGGAGGAATCTACCCTGCCCGGCGGGCCGGACGCCAAGCCGGCGGATAGCCGGGCAGCGAATGGCCGCGGATGGGATGAAGGCAAACGCCGGGCCGCCTTGTGGGCGCCCCGGGTGGAACCCCGCCGGGCGAGCCGGCGAGACAGGCGGCGGATTATCTCTCGGCTTCGTAGCGCGCGCGGTTTTCCGCGTTCGGTGGGTACAGGCCCGGCAGCGAGGCGCCGGCATCCACCTGTTGCATGATCCAGCCCTCCAGGCGCTCCTGTTCGGCGGCGATTTCCACCACCTCTTCCAGCAGCCCCTTGGGAATGAGCACCGCGCCGTCGTCGTCGACGACTATCACGTCGTCCGGGAACACCGCGACACCACCGCAGGCGATCGCCTCCTGCCAGTTGACGAAGGTCAGCCCGGCCACCGACGGCGGCGCCGCCACGCCCTGGCACCAGACCGGCAGGCCGGTGCCGAGCACGCCGGCGACGTCGCGCACCACGCCATCGGTGATCAAGGCGGCCACACCGCGCTTGTGCATGCGCGCGCAGAGGATGTCGCCGAAGATGCCGGCATCGGTGACGCCCATGGCGTCGACCACGGCGATGCAGCCCTCCGGCATGGCTTCGATCGCCGCGCGGGTGGAGATCGGCGAGGACCAGGATTCGGGCGTCGCCAGGTCTTCGCGGGCCGGCACGAAGCGCAGGGTGAAGGCCCGCCCGACCAGGCGCGGCTGGCCCGGGCGGATTGGCCGGGTGCCGCGCAGCCAGACGTTACGCAGCCCCTTCTTCAGCAGTACGGTGGTCAGCGTCGCGGTGGAGATGCCGCTGAGAATCTCGCGGATGGAAGGATCGAGTGTCATCGCCATGTCCTCAGATGCTGGAGATCAGCCCGCCATCCACACGGATGACGGAACCGGTGATGTAGGAAGCGCGAGCGCTGGCGAGGAAGGCCACCGTGTCGGCGTATTCCTGGGGTTCGCCGTAGCGGCCCACGGGGATGGAGTCGGTGCTCTCGCGGGATACTTCTTCCACGCTGCGCCCTTCCCGCTCGGCCTTCTTCTGGTCGAGGAAGCGGATGCGGTCGGTGGCGATCCGTCCCGGCAGGATGATGTTGCTGGTGATGCCGTCGCGGGCGACTTCCCGGGCGAGGGTCTTCGACCAGCCCAGCAGCGATAGGCGCAGGGCATTGGAAATGCCCAGGTTGGGAATCGGCGACACCACGCCCGACGAGGCGCTGGTGATGATCCGCCCCCACTGGCGCTCGCGCATGCCCGGCAGCAGCCGGTCGGTGATGGCGATCACCGACAGCACCATGGCCTGGAACTGCTTCTGCCACAGCACCGGATCCTGGCCGGCGACCGGCGTCGGCGGCGGGCCGCCGGTGTTATTGACAAGGATGTCGACACCACCGAAGCGCGCCTCGATCGCTGCGGCATGGCCTTCCACCTGGGCGAGGTCGCCGAGGTCCCAGGTGAGCGCCATGCCCTGGGCGCCAGCGGACAGCAGCGCATCCAGGGTGGCCCGGGCCGCCTGCGGGTCGATGTCGGCGACCACCAGGTTCGCCCCTTCCGCAGCCAGGGTGCGTGCGATGGCGCCGCCCAGCCCTCCTCCGGCGCCCAGTACCAACGCGGTCCTGCCTTTCAATTGAAGATCCATGCCTTGCCCTCTTTCTGGTTCGCGCGCCCTGCGGGCGCCTTGGGTAATGGGTGGACGCCGGCCGCCCCGAACCGCGGGCAGCCGCACGCCTGCGCCAGGGCCGCAGGCCCGGGCGTGAATCGGAAAAACCGTGTTTCAGCGGTGCTCGGCGAAGGCCGCTTCCACCGCCAGGCCCAGGGCCAGAACCTCGTCGTCGCGGCCCTGGACCGCGGAGATCAGCGCCGAGGTCGGCAGCCCCTGGGGATCGACGCCGGAGGGGATGGCCACGCCCGGCATGTTCAGGAAGCTGCCGATCATGGTCAGGGACAGCGTGGCCACGTTCGTCGTGGCGAACAGCGCGTCGTCCCGTTCCAGCGGTGCCAGTGGCGGCGCGACGTGCCTGACCGTCGGCATCGCCAGGAAGGCGCCGTCCAGCTCGGCGGCGATGGCTTGCAGCAGGCGCTGGCGGGCCGCGCGGATCGCCGCCACCCGCTGCGCGGGAATGTCCGCCGCGCTGCGCAGGCGGCTGCTGACCCGCGGGTCGATGGCGCTGCCCTGCGGGCCGTTGACCAGGTCCTTGAGGAAATCCCAGCCCTCGATGGCGCCCAGCCAGCCATCGCGTGGAATCAGCTGGCGCACCTGCGCCACCGCCGCGAGCCGGCGCCATTCAAGCCTGGCGCCCTGCGCCTGCAGGTGCCGCATCAGCGCCAGGAAGTTGCTGCGCACCGCCGGGGCGATGCCGCCGTCGTCGAGAATGCCCGCCTCGATGACCAGCCGGCTGCCCGCGAGGGGCGCCGCTTCGATCACCGGCGCACGCAGCCCGCGCATGGCGGCGTCGAGCAGTACGCAATCGCCCACTGTGCGCGCGATGGGGCCTAGGCTGTCGAGGCTGCGGGCCAGCGGATGCACGCCCGCCATGGGGTAACGCTCCGCTGAGCTCTTGAACCCCGCCAGCCCGTTGAAGGCCGCGGGCACCCGTATCGAGCCGCCGGTGTCGCTGCCCAGCGCGGCGCTGACGATGCCGCGCTGCACCGCCACCGCCGAGCCCGCCGACGAACCGCCGGGCGCCCTGGGCTCGACGCCCGGGAAGTCCGGGGTGGGCGTGCCGAAGTGCGGGTTGAGGCCCAGCCCGGAGAACGCCAGCTCGCTCAGGTTTGTCTTGCCCAGGGCAATCATGCCGTTGGCCCTGAGGGCCGCCACCACCGCGGCGTCGGCCTGCGCCGGCGGCACCTCGCGGCGGGTCAGGGAACCGGCGAGCGTCCGGCTGCCGCGCACGTCGAAGATGTCCTTGATCGCCAGCGGTATGCCGTCCAGCGCGCTCAGCGCCTGGCCCCGGGCGCGCCGGGCATCGGCGGCGCTGGCCTGCGCCAGGGCCTCCGCGGCGAAGAGCTCGGTGAACACGTGAGCGCTGCTGCGGGCCCTTTCCAGCGCCGCAGTCACCAGCGCCAGCGCCGTCGTTTCGCCCCGTTCGAGGGCGCGGGATGTTTCTGCCAACGTAGCCATGGGTTCCTCGACTTCCTTCAGACCGGGTACCGGAATGCGCCTAGCGCAGTTCTGCGACCAACTCCACCTCGACGCAGGCGCCGCTGGGGATCTGCGCCACGCCGAAGGCGCTGCGGGCATGCTTGCCCGGCGCGCCGAGGATGTGTTCGAGGGTTTCCGAGAAGCCGTTGGCGACGATGTGGTGTTCCCGATACTGCGAACCGCTATTGACCAGGCAGAGTACCTTGACGATGCGCGCGATGCGGTTGAGGTCCCCGGTCGCCGCCTGCAGGGTGCCCAGCACGTCGATGGCGATGTTACGCGCCGCGCGGATGCCGGTTTCGGTGTCCATGTCCGTGCCCAACTGGCCCACCCAGGGCTGGCCCTTCTGCTTGGCGATATGCCCGGACAGGAACAGCAACTTTCCCGATTCCACGAAAGGCACATAAGCGGCCACCGGAATACCCGGCGGGCTCAATACGATACCGGCTTCTTCGATGCGTCCGTAAATGGAATTCGAATCACTCATTTCGACTCTCTCGGAATATTATAAGCAGCAATAAAACTCAAACTTTAGAGCGACACTAACAGCTGAACTTTCGACGCTAGATTCTTTCAATCCGAGGCTTGATACAAGTTACTCTTTTCATCTAACCTGTAAATCAAACTAACATCTCAGCCTCGTGCAAGAGGGACTCCGAAATGCCCAGCATTCCTCCGCTCGCCAGCCTCCGCGCCTTCGAGGCCGCGGCGCGCCTGCGCAGCGTCACCAAGGCCGCGGCCGAGCTGAACGTCACGCATCCGGCCATCAGCCACCAGATCAAGCAGCTCGAGGACCACTTCGGCGTGCAGATGGTGCAGCGCGTCGGACGCGGGATAGTGCCCACGCCGATTGGCGAACAACTCTCAAATCTACTAACGGATTCATTCCAGCAGATCGAGAACTTCTGCGATGAAATAATCCGCTCCAAGAAAGGCAAGACACTGTCCGTCGCCTCGGTTGCCTCATTCGCTTCACGCTGGCTCATTCCGCGACTGCCGAAGTTCATGGCGGCCCATCCGGATATCGATATCCGGGTCATTTACGCGCCCCATGAAATATTCGAGATGCGCAGTGACTGCGATGTCGTGATCCGTTACCAGGCACACCCCGTCGCGGCCAATGAAGTGGGCGTCGAACTCTTTTCCGGTGAATCCCGCCCCCTGTGCAGCCCCGCCTTCGTGGCCCGCTACGGCGACCTCTCGACGCCGGAGAAGATCGCCCGCGTACCGCTGCTGCACGACAACGACCGCGAGGTCTGGGCCTCCTGGTTCAAGTCCGCCGGCGTCGAGCTCAACGCCCCGCTGGCCGGCATCGTCTACGAAGATTTCAACCTGATGAGCACCGCCGCCATCGCCGGCCACGGCGTGGCCCTGTGCCCGGTGGAGCTGGTGCGCGAAGACATCGCCCAGAACAACCTGGTGGTGCTGTCCGACATCGGCGTCAAATGCGATGGCAACTACCTGCTGTTGCACCGCAAGGTACCGAGCAACACCGTGCTGACCTTCCGCGACTGGATGCTCAAGGAAGTGAAGCGCGACGCAGGCAAGCCGGCTCGCGACTGACTTGCGCCGCCCAGGGCTCCGGCTCAGTGCTCGAACAGCCGGCCGAAGCCCTTCACCGGCGCAGCAGCCTTGCCCAGGCGCAGGGCATGCCAGAAGGTGGCCTGGTTGCTTGAGATGACGAACTTGCCGGTTTCCCGTTCGAGCCTTTCGATCACGTTCAACGAACGGATGGCGGTGCACGACAGGAAGATCGCGTCCGCGCTTTGCCAATCCAGCGCAAGCGCCTGTTGCAGCAACAGCTCCTCGCTGATTCGCGCATGGTTGTCGTCCAGGTCGACGCCCAGGCACGCCACGCTGCTTAGCTCCAAGCCATTGGATTCGAAGAACGCCACGGCCGCCTCGGTCACCGACAGCGTATAGGGCGTCAGCATGGCCACGCGCTTCGCACCGACCGCGCGCAGGGCCTCCACTACCGCGATCGCCGGATTGGTCACCGCGATGCCCTCGCGGCCAAGCTGCACGGCGGCCTCCACTTCCGGCGTGCCGATCAGCATCGAGGCGGCGGTGCAACCGAACACCGCCACGTCCAGCCGTGAACGCGGCAGGATGAGCTGCGCGATGTTGGGCAGCTCGCGCTCCAGTTCGCGGAAGGTCTCCTCGGTGTTCGGCTCGCGAAGCCGTATCCGGGTGGTGAACACGGCCACCTCGTCGGTATTCGCCATGCGGTGGAAGTCACGCTCGATGGCGACATCGGCGGACAACGCGATCAGGCCGACGCGCAGCTGTTCGCCATAGGCGGGGCCGGCGGGGGTGGGAATGCGGATTTCGTTGATTTCAGCGCTCATCGTTGCTCCAGCTCAGAAGAAGGTACGTATGGCCGAGCGGACGTCGTAGACGTCGTCCACCACGGGGATCAGTTGCCACTTGTCGAAGGTGGTGCAGGGATGGGAAATGCCGAAGCCGATCAGGTCGCCGACCTGCACGTCGGCCTGCGCGTCGCACTGCACGAATGCGTGCTGGTCGTTGAGGCGGGTCACCCGGTACTGCGCATCCAGCGCCCTGGGCCGGGCGCCGAAGGCCGGCCGGTAATGCAGGCGCGCCACCGGCATCTCGAAGTCGAAGCTGATGTCGCGCTTGCCCACGGTGACGATGAAAGTCCCCGGCTCCGGGCGGGACTGGACGATGCCCCACACCTCCAGCGCCCCCGCCAGGTGCGGGGCGATGCCATCCAGTTCCGGCTGGCGCGCGAGCAGGCGGTCGAAGGCCCGCGCATAGGCCAGGTGGTCGTGGGCGAGGTAGCAGCCGCTGCGGATCACCACCACCTGCCCTTGCGGCGCGCGCCACTCGCTCAGCCGCTTCACGACGATGTCGAAGTATTCCGACCCGCCGCTGGACAACACGATCTCCCCTGCCGCGAACCACCCCGCCGCCAGGCAGTCGCTGGCGAGCCCGAGCATGGCCTGGAGCATGCGCTCGATGCGCGGCAGCTTGTCTTCCTCCGGCAGCCCGGGGAACACGCTTTCGTAGGACTCCAGGCCACGCAGCTCGACGATATCGCTACCAGCTATGCGCTGCGCCAATGCGCACGCTTCGGCTGCATCGCGCAGGCCCGTGCGGCCACCCGGCGCGCCGACTTCCAGCAGCACGCCGAGGCGGCGTTTCAGCGCCCTGCCCCGCCCGCCTTCGAGCAGCGCCTCCAGGGACGACGCGGAGTCGACTATCACCAGCAGCTCGGCACCCTCCTCGCGCGCCAGCTCATCGAACAGCAGGGCGACGTTCTGCCGGCCGAGCACCTGATTGGCGATGAGGATGCGCGGCACACCGAAGCGGCGCAGGACCGCCACCTGGTTCGCGGTGGCAGCCGTCAGCGCCCAGGCGCCGTCTTCCAGCTGGGCCTGGAACAGCTGCGGCGACATGCTGGTCTTGACGTGGGGCGCGATCCGCGCGCCGGTATGGCGCAGGAACGCTTTCATCCATTCGCGGTTGTTCTGCACGGCGCTGCGCTTGAGCACCGCGACGGGGAACGCCAGATCCTGGTTCAGCAGGTTCCAGCCCTGCTGGCCGATCTCGCGGAACGCGATGGGCGCCAGTGTCGGCGGCAGGCCCTTGCAGGTGCCGTCGACCGGCTGCGCATCCAGTGCCTGCATGGCCCGCTCGAAGGCGGCGGGCAGTTTCGGCTCGATGTCGTTCATCGCGCGGCCCGTCATGCCAGGTAGCGCAGGGCGATGTCGGCGAAGATGCGCGCGGAGGCTTCGAGCTTGTCGAGCTCGACGTACTCGTCCACCGAGCCGCTTTTGCCCACTTCGCCGGGACCGATGATGACCATGGGGACGTTGAGCGCGGGCGCTATCACCGCGGCGTCGGAGTAGTAGGAAACCCCGGTCACCACCGGCTCGGCGCCGCGCTCGGCGGTCACCGAGGAAACGCACAGCGAGACGAAGGGGTGCTCCAGCGGGGTGTCGATCGGCGGCTTCTCGTCGACGACTTCCAGGCTGACGTGGGGGCCGGCGATGGCCTGGAACTGCTGGACCACGTCGTCCGCGGTTAGGCCCGGCACGGTGCGGATGTCGATGCAGGCGTGGCACTCGGGGGCGATCAGCGGCCAGGAAATGCCGCCCTCGATCATGCCGACATTGACGGTCGGCGAGCCTAGCATCGGATGCACCGGGGCCTGCAGCTTCAGGTCGCGCACCCGGCAGAGGAACTCGGCCATGCGCAGGATCGCGCTGCCGCGATCGCCAGTGCGGTCCGCGGAGAAGGCGTTGTGGCCGTACTCGCCCTTGGCGGTGGCGCGAATCCACAGGGCGCCCTTCTCGGCGGTGAAGACGTCGAGGGAAGTCGGCTCGCTCACCAGCAGCGCACCGGCGCCGGCCAGCGCGCCACTCTCCACCAGGTGCTTGGCGCCCAGGCAGCTGGAGTTCTCCGCCGCGCTGAAGGCGAGGATCAGGTCGCCCTGGAGTTCGTCCTTGCGCTGCTGCATGGCGATGCCGGCCACCACCATGGCGGCCAGCGCGGCCTTCATGTCGGTGGCGCCGCGGCCGTAGAGGCGGCCATCCTTCACCAGCGCGCCGAACGGCGGCACGCTCCACTCGGCCTCGTTGACACTGATGGTGTCCAGGTGGGCGGAGAAGATCAGTGCCGGGCGCTGGCCCTTGCCCTTGATCCGGGCGACCACGTTGGCGCGGTTCTCGCCGATGGATTGCAGTTCGCTTTCGATGCCGAAGTCGGCGAGTACCGAGGCGACCAACTGGGCGGCCGGCAGCTCGTTGCCCGGCGGATCGAAGGTGACCAGTTGGATCAGCCGGCGGGACAGATCGAGAAGCAGGGTGTTGTCGATGTCGCTCATGAAACCTTCTCCAGGGCAGTGAGTGTCGCTCCCGCGTCGGCGCGGGCGGCGAGCATGATCGGTACGGCGGGAGCATCCACGGGGGCTCGTCCCGGCCGCTGGAGCCAGTTAACGGTCTCCCGCACGGGGGCTCAATTGATTAAATTTGCGTACCTGTAAGCTGGGCTTACACGAGCCCGGGCCCAGCAAGGACGCGCCTCGCCGGCCGGCGGTCGGGCATAAAAAAACTGCCGCCACACCGGGTGGGCGCGGCGGCAGAAAGCGTGGCAAGCGGGTGTTTCGAGGCGCCTCAGCGGGCGTTGAAGTGGCCCCAGGCATCCGCGCTGGTGTAGGTGGTGACCTGCTTGAGTTCGAGGAACTCGTGCATGCCCCACTCGCCCAGCCCGCGGCGGAACCCGCTCTGTTTCACCCCGCCCCAGGGCGCCTGGATGAAAGCCGGCCCCGAGCAGTTGGCCCAGACGATGCCGGCGACCAGTTGCGCGGCGACCCGCTCGCGGCGTTCGCCGTCGTCGGAGAGCACCGCCGCCGCCAGGCCGTAGCGGCTGTCGTTGGCCAGTTCGATGGCCTGCGCCTCGTTGCCGAAGCGGGCGACGCAGAGCACCGGGCCGAAGACTTCCTCGCGCCACAGCACGTTGTCGCGGGAGACATCCAGCGCCACCGTCGGCAGGTAGAAATAGCCCTTGTCCAGTTGCCCGGGAGCCTCGCCGCCGCATAGCAGCCGGGCGCCCTGCTCCACGCCCTGGCGGACCAGGGCGGCGACGCGCTCGCGCTGGGCCGCGCTGATCAGCGGGCCGACCTGGGTCGAGTCGTCCAGCCCCGCTCCGACGCGCAGGCCCTGCACCGCGTGCCGCAGCTTCTCCAGCAGCGCGTCGAAGATCGAGTCCTGCACCAGCACGCGGCTGGTGGCGGCGCAGACCTGCCCCTGGTTGTACATCGAGCCCATCAGAATCCACTCGACCGCATGGTCCAGGTCGACGTCGTCGAAGACAATCATCGCCGACTTGCCGCCCAGCTCCAGCGCCAGGTCGCCGATGAGGTTGGCGCGCGCCTGCATGACCTTGCGGCCCGACTCCGTGCCGCCGGTGAAGGACACCTTGGCGATGCCCGGGTGCGCGGCCACGGCGGCACCGCATTCGCTGCCCAGCCCGCACACCACGTTCAGCACGCCGGCCGGCAGCCCCGCTTCTTCGGCGATGCGCGCCAGGCGCAGGGTGGTCAGGGAGGCTAGCTCGGAGGGCTTGAGCACCACCGTACAGCCCGCTGCCAGAGCCGGCGCCACCTTCCAGGCGGCGTTCACCAGGGGGAAGTTCCACGGCACGATCAGCCCGACGACGCCCGCCGGCTCATGGCGCAGCTTCACTTCGAAACGCGGGTCGGACACTTCTACCGGCGTGCCCTGCTGGCCGTCCAGCGCTTCGGCAAGCCCCGCGTAGTATTCGAAGCAGGCCACGGCGTCGCTCATGTCGTAGCGCGCCTCGGTGATGGGCTTGCCGCAGTCGCGCACTTCCAGCTCGGCCAGGGCGCCGGCCTGTTGCTGGATGCCGGCGGCGATCGCCCGCAGCAGACGGGCCCGCTGCGCGCCGGTGGTGCGGCGCCAGCCGGCGGCCAGGGCGGCTTCGGCGGCCTGCACCGCGGCGTCGACCTCCGCCGCGCCGCTGCGCGGGATTTCCGCGTAGTTTTCTTCGCTGGCCGGGTCGGTCACCGGCAGCGTTTCGCCGGACAGGCTCTGGCACCAGCGCCCATTGATAAAGTTGAGATTCTGCATCGTTGCCTTCTTCGGTGTTGTTGCTGGACAGCTGTCGTCGAGCCTCAGGCCGGGATCTTCAGGCCGTTGCGACGCTCTTCGACGATGAGTTCCGCGGCGCGCTCGCCGATCATGATCGAGGGCGCGTTGGTATTGCCGCCGACGATGGTCGGCATGATCGACGCATCCACCACCCGTAGCCCGCGGATGCCATGGACGCGCAACCGGGCATCGACCACGGCCATATCGTCGCTACCCATCTTGCAGGTCCCCACCGGGTGGTAATGGCTGCCGGAGAGGTAGCTCATGTACTGGTCGATCTGGGCGTCGGTGGTGCAGTTCCGGCTTTGCGCGAACTCTTCGCCCACCAGGGCCCGCAGCGGCTCCTGGCGGAACAGTTCGCGAGCCAGGCGGAACGCGCGGCGGTTGGTGGCCTTGTCGGCCTCGTCGCTGAGGAAGCGGTGGATGATCCGCGGCGGGTCCAGCGGATCGGCGGAATTGAGCGTGACCTCGCCGCGGCTCCGGGGGCGGCAGACCGCCCACTGGATCGCCAGGGCATGGCGGCGCGGCCAGGGGTCGTTGGCGCTGTTGGGGTTGACCGCGCTGGGGAACATCAGGAACTGCACGTCGGGCCGGGCAAGCTCCGGCAGCGTCTTGACGAAGGCCAGGGCGTTCATCGGGAATACCGAGAACGGCCCCTCGCGGCGCACCACGTACTGCAGCAGCGCGGACACGGCGTTCACCGGGTTCATCAGGCGGTAGTAGGTGTCCGAGGTGCGGCTTTCGTACTGGATGGTGGAACCGAAGTGGTCCTGCAGGTTCCGCCCCACGCCGGGCAGCACGTGGCGGGTGGCGATGCCGTGCTCGGCGAGCAGCTCGGGATCGCCGACGCCGGAAAGCATCAGCAGTTGCGGGGACTGGTAGGCGCCGGCGGACAGCACCGTGTCCATTCGCGCGCGGAAGGTCGCCTCCCTGCCCTTGTGGCGCACCACCACGCCCTCGCAGACGTCGCCGTCGAGCAGCAGGCGACAGGCGACGGCGCCGGTCAGGATCGTGAGGTTGCCGCGGTCCTTCGCCGGCCGCAGGTAGGCGCGCGCCGACGAGCAGCGGGCCACCGATTCATGGGTGTGTGTGTACTGCGACCAGGCGAAGCCTTCCTGGCTGGGGCCGTTGTAGTCCGGGTTGGCGGCGAAGCCCATGCGCGTGCCGGCATCGATGAAGGCCTGGTAGACGCTGTGCTGGTAATGCCCGAACGAGGTTTCCAGCGGCCCGCTGTCGCCGCGCAGCGGGCTCGGCCCCGCCTCCCAGCGCTCGGAGCGCATGAAGCACGGCAGGACCGAGTCGAAGCCCCAGCCCGGGTTGCCCAGCGCTTCCCACTCGTCGTAGTCCAGGGCGTTGCCGCGCACGTAGAGCTTGCCGTTGATCGACGAACTGCCGCCCAGCACCCGCCCGCGCGGCAGGTCGAAGCGCTGGCCCTGCAGCTCGGGCTCCGGCTCGGACTTGAACGACCAGTCGTAGCGGGTGCCCACGGTGACGGCCTCCCCCAGGGGGAAGGAGAAGCGTGGGTCCCAGTCCTTCGGCCCGGCCTCCAGCAGCAGCACCGAGACCGCCGGGTCCTCCGAAAGTCGGCCCGCCAGGGCGCAGCCCGCCGATCCGGCGCCGACGATGATGTAGTCGTATTGCTTGGAGCCACTCATGCTTTCTTCCCCGAAACCCGCTTCTCGCCGGGTGTTAGCTTGTTGACGGCCGCCCGCACGATGCGGTCGACCGAGATTGCCAGCGCCGCGATGCCCAGGCCCGCGATCAGGCCCTGGCCCGGCTGTACGCGGCCGATGGCCGAGAGTGTTTCCGCCTCCAGCCCCTGCGCGCCCACCAGGGCGACCACGATCAGCATGCCGAAGGACAGCATGATGGTCTGGTTGACCCCCAGCAGCATCTGCGGGAACGCCAGCGGCAGTTGCACGTGGAAGAACTCCTGCAGCGGCGTGCAGCCGTTCATGCGGGCGACTTCCTTGTACTCGCCGCCCACCTGCTGGAGGCTCGCGGCGACGTAGCGGCTTACCGGCGCGAGGCCGAACAGGACGATGGCGACGAAGGCGGCGAAGTCGCCCACCTCGAAGAGCACCACCACCGGAATCAGGTAGACGAAGGCCGGCAAGGTCTGCAGGGTGTCGGCGAATACCTCCAGCACCGCGTAGGCCCGGCGGTTGAGGCCGGCCAGGATGCCCAGCGGCAGGCCCAGGGCGATGGCGGTGAGGGTCGAGACCATCACCAGGTACAGCGACAGCATCGCCTTGGGCCACAGGCCGAACAGCGCCACGGCGCCGAGCAGCAGCACCACCATCGCCGCCAGCCTGCGCCCGCCGACCGCCAGCGCCAGGGCGCCCATGCCCAGCAGGGTGGTGAGCCAGCCGAAGGCGCCGAACAGCTCGCGGGCCGGGCGCAGCAGCCAGGAAATCATGCCGTCACGCAAGGCCGACAGCTCGGCCTGGTAGGCGAGGTTGAACACCCGCAACTGCTGGTTGAGGAACTTGCCCGGCTGGAACTCCAGCGCGCTGGGGAAGTGCGCGGCCGCCGGGAAGAACCACACGGCAACCACGCCCAGCAGCACGATGGCCAGGCACAGCGGCAGCAGCGGCAGCCTGCTGCGCGCCTGACCCTGCTCGGGGCGTCGCATGACCCAGGTACGGCAGGCGCGATCGAGCATGATGGCCATCAGGGTGATCGCCACGCCAGCCACCAGGGCCCCACCCAGGCGCATGGACTTCAGGCCCTTGAGTACCTCGGCGCCCAGGCCTTCGCCGCCGATGATCGCGCAGATGATTACGGTGGAGAACGTCAGCATGATGACCTGGTTCAGGCCCGTGAGCAGCGTCGCCCTGGCCGCCGGGACCTGCACGCTCCAGCAGCGCTGGCGCGGGGTGCAGCCGGTGATCTCGGCCAACTCGATGATCGAGCGCGGGGTGCGACGCAGGGCGAAGGTGGTGATGCGCGCCATCGGCGGCATCGCGTACACCACCAGCGCCACCAGGCCGGCGACCGGACCGAAGCCGAAGAACACCACGATCAGCACCAGGTAGGAGAAGATCGGCAGCGTCTGCATGGTGTCGTAGAACGGCTCCAGGATCGCCTCGGCCAGCGGGTGCCGGTACGCCAGGATGCCCAGCAGCAGCCCCAGCCCGCAGCCGATGGGAATGGCGACCATCACCGTCACCAGTGTCTGCAGCGCGGAGTCCCACAGGCCGGTGAACAGGAAGTACGCCAGGCACGCGCCCACCAGCAGGGCCAGGCGCTTGCCACCGAAACGCAGGCTGGTCAGCAGGCACACCAGGGCCACGGAGAACCACGGGATGGCGGGAATCCACAGCGGGCCGCCGCCGAACAGGCTGAACCTGAAGCCTTGGGTCAGCACGCCGGTGAGTAGGCGCTCCGGCCACGATAGCAGCGACGCTATTGCCCGGGTGAGATCGACGAGGGTCCAGGGCCCGACGCTGAGCGCGGTGACCGCGCCGAGAAAGCGGGTGACGTAGCTGCCGGCATCGACCGCCCAGGCCTGCGGGAAAGTGCGCGCCCACTCCAGTTGGTTGAGCAAGGCCAGCAGGCCGAGGGCAAGCGCCGTCAGGGCGACACTCAGCAGCGGGCGCAGGGCCTTGCCCGTGCGCGGCTTGCCGGCGGAAGCGTTGTTGTCCGGGGTGGCCGGCTCTGCGAGCAGGTTCGTCATGGCAGGACTCGTCATTTCTTCAACCACTTCGAGTAGGAGGCCCGGGAAACCTGGCCGACGACGGCGCCGTCGGCGTCCACCACGGCGATAGGGCGGTCCGCTTCGATCAGGCGCTGGGCCGCCTGGCCGACCTTCATCTCCAGGCTGAACGGCGCTTCGCCGTCCATGTCGGCGCTGGCGGGTTCCAGCAGCGCCCGCAGCGAAACCACCTTCTCCCGCGGGATGTCCTGCACGAACGCCTTCACGTAGTCGTTGGCCGGCCGCAGCACCAGGTCCTCCGCGGTGCCGATCTGGAGGATCTCGCCGTGCTGCATGATCGCGATCCGGTCGCCCAGGCGCACGGCCTCGTCGAAGTCGTGGGTGACGAAGACGATGGTCTTGCGCAGGCTCGACTGCAGGCGGATGAACTCGTTCTGCATCTCCTTGCGGATCAGCGGGTCGAGCGCGGAGAACGGTTCGTCGAGGAACCAGATCGCCGGGTCGGTGACCAGGCTCCGGGCGATGCCCACGCGCTGCTGCTGGCCGCCGGACAGCTCGTGAGGGTAGAAGGATTCGCGGCCGGCCAGGCCGACGAGCTCGAGAACCCGCCGGGCCTCCTGCAGGCGCTGTTCGCGCGGCATTCCGTTCATGCGCAGCGGGAAGGCGATGTTCTCCAGCACCGTGAGGTGCGGCAGCAGGCCGAAGTTCTGGAAGACCATGCTGATCTTGCGCCGGCGGATGTCCCTGAGCTGCTGGCTGGTGGCGCTGGCCAGCGACTGGTTGGCGATCATCACCTCGCCACAGCTGAGCGGGTAGAGCCCGGTCAGGCAGCGCAGCAGCGTGGACTTGCCCGAGCCGGAGAGCCCCATGAGGATGAAGATCTCACCCTCGCGCACTTCGAAGCTGGCTTCGCGCACGCCGGTGATGTAGCCGAGCCTGCCGAGTGTTTGCGCGTCGCGCGGCTGGCTTGCATTGCTGAGATAGCGCTCGCAGTCGGTCCCGAATACCTTCCAGACGTCGACGGCCTTGAGGGCAAGAGACTCGTTGTTCTGTACAGAGGTCGACACAATCATTACTCCCACGAAACCCGATGTTCGGCTGTTCGGCGTTTGCCCCAGGGCAACGCCCGTTGAACGGCCGATCGCTATTTCGCCCAGCCTTGCACCCGGTCCGCGTGCGCGGATATCCAGGTGTCGGCCTCCTCCTCGGGGGAACTTCCTTCGTTGTCGATCTGGTCCATCGCCTTGGCGACGGCGCCCTTGTCCAGGGTGAACTTCTGCAGGATCTTCTCCGCCACCGGTATCCGCGCGAACGCGGCCTTGTTGCCCAGCTTCAGGACGTCCACCTCCGGGCGCGAGTCGGGGAATTGCACGAAGGCGCCGGGGTTCTTCTCGGTGAACCAGTTGGGCGTGTACATCCAGCCCAGGATGGGTTGCTTGCGGTCGATCGCGCCCTGGAAGGTCGCCAGCAGCGCGGCCGGGGAACCCGAGTTCACCAGGGCGAAGGGCAGTTCGAAGTGGCTGATGCGCTCATCCGAGCGCGAGCCCCAGTCCGCCGGCGCATCGACGAAGCGCCCCTTGGGCGCGGTGCCGGCGGTGGCGAGGGCCGCCGCGCACTTCGGCTGCTTGAGCGCCTCCCACGAGGGCAGGCCCGGGCAGACCTCCACCAGGTACTGCGGATACCACCAGCCCTCGGTGACCTTCACGCCGGTGGGCCCGTAGTTGGTGACCTTGCCGGAAGCCAGGGCGGCCTTGGTCATCTCGACGCCGGTGGTCTGCCAGGCGCCCAGCGTCACGTCGATATCGCCCGTCTGCACCGCGGTGTACTGCGCGGCGGAATCCACGGTGACGTACTTGACCTCGTAGCCCGCCTGCTTGAGCGCCTGGCCGTACACGGCGGCGATGAAGTCCGAATCCGATGAGTTGATGAAGGAGATCTTCACCGGCTCGGCCACCTCGGGAACGGCCGCCTGCACCGTGGCGACGGAGGCTCCCAGCAACGCCAGCATGCTGATGATCAACTGGCCTGACTTACGATTCTTCATACTCGAACGCCCTCGATGAATTGTTCTTGGAGGTTTGGGCAGCGGTCATGGGTACGGCAGGAATGCGTTCTTGTTCTTCACCTCGTTCGGCGATGGCCCGTCCGGTAAAAGCGAATGACAGGAAACGGCCGCCGTGGAGCCACAATGCCCCCGTGGACGGGGCCCAACAAGTCACTTTTTTTGGCCACCTGTAAACGCCATGAACGCTTCCGGCAGAGCCTGCGCGGGCCCATGGCCGCGCGGCTTCCAGCGCGCCCCGAAGGAGCCGCCCGTGCCTTCGCCAAACGCATGGGACCCATGAGTTTTGCCCGTTTTGGAAACGCCCCGGGCACGGCCTAGTCTGGGTTCGCCCTGCAACCCGAGCCTCCCAGGAGAAGCCCATGCGACTGACCGCCCATGCCCAAGGCGTCTACCCCATAGCCCCGACGCCGTTTCTCGACGACGGCCGTGTCGACTTCGCCGCCATCGACCGGCTGATCGACTTCTACCTGTGCTCCGGCGCCAGCGGCATCACCGTGCTCGGGCAACTGGGGGAAGCGGCGAAGCTGGAACACGGCGAATCACTGGAAGTGGCCACGCGGATGATCCGCCGCGCCGGCGACCTGCCGGTGGTGGTGGGCGTGACGGCGCCGGGCTTCGCGGCGATGCGCGCGCTCACCCGCGAGGTCATGGAGCGCGGCGCCGCCGGGGTGATGATCGCCCCGCCCCATACCCTGCGGAGCGACGAGCAGATCGTCGGCTACTACCAGCAGGCCGTGGAGGCCATCGGCAGCGACGTACCGTTCGTGTTGCAGGACTACCCGCTGACCTTCTCGGTGCAGATGTCGCCGGACGTCATCCGGCGCATTGTCAACCAGCTCGACAGTTGCGTGATGCTCAAGCACGAGGACTGGCCGGGCCTGGAGAAGATCAGCGCGCTGCGCCGCTTCGAAGCCGAAGGCAGCATGCGGCGCATCTCCATCCTCTGCGGCAACAATGCCCTGTTCCTGGACCAGGAGCTTCGACGCGGGGCGGACGGGGCCAACACCGGCTACTGCTTCCCGGACATGCTCTGCGAGATGCTCGCCGCGGTCCGCGCCGGCAACATCGAGCAGGCCCTGGACCTCTTCGATGCGCACCTGCCGCTGCTGCGCTACGAACAGCAGCCCGGCGTGGGGCTCGCCGTGCGCAAGTACGTGCTGATGCGCCGTGGCCTGTTGCGCAGCGATCGCCAGCGGCGCCCATTCACGCCACTGTCGGAGCAGGCGACAGGGGAAGTCGAGACGCTGCTCGCCCGGCTGGCCCGGCGCGACCCACGCGCCGCCCTGGAGCCGCGCTGAGGGCTACAGCTCGCCGAGCAGCCAGTCCCTGAAGGCCAGGAAAGCCTCGTCGTGGACCCTGTGGCCGGGTGCGACGAGGTAATAGCCGGTGCCGCGCAGCCGCGCCGAGTCGAGCGGAATCCTCAGCGCTCCGCTGGCCAGTTCGTCCTCCACCAGGAAGCGCGGCACCAGCCCGGCGCCGAGGCCGGCGCAGACCGCCTGGAGCAGGTGGGCGGTGAGTTCGAACTGCGGCCCGAGCCTCAGCGCTTCCGCACCGATGCCCTGCGCCCGGAACCAGTCGCGCCACAGGTCGGGCCTGGCCACCACCCGCAGCAGCGGCAGCGCGGCGAGGTCGGCGGGCTGGCGCAGGGCTTCCGGCAGGCGGGCCCGTGCGCTGACCACCGGCACCAGTTCCTCCTCGAACAGCGGGTAGGCGGCGACACCCTGCCAGCGCCCCTCGCCCACCACTATCGCCGCATCCAGCTCGCCGTCGAACTCGACGGGGCCGACCCGCGAATGGATGTGCACCTGGATGCCGGGATTGGCCGAATAAAAGCGCGGCAGCCGCGGCAGCAGCCACTTGGAGCCGAACGCCGGCAGCACCGCCAGGTTCAGCGCCGCCGCGTTGCGCCCCAGGCGGACCACCCGCTCCGTCGCCTGGCGTATGGCCGTCAGCGCGGCGGCGACCTCCTCGGCATAGCGCTTGCCGGCCTCGGTCAGCAGGAGTTGCCTCCCCGTCCGCTCGAACAGCGTCACCCCGAGCGACTCTTCCAGCACCTGTATCTGCCGGCTCACCGCGCTTTGGCTCAGGCACAACTCTTTTGCAGAACGCGTGAAACTGCGGTTCCTGGCGGAAGCCTCGAACGCCAGCAGCGACGACATGGACGGACAGAGCACACGAGGGTTCATCGGGTTGGCTCCCCTGGGAAACGGGTCGACAGGTTGAGGGGCTTCCGGGAAGGGAACAAGTGAGCTTTATGGACGTTTCGTCAGGCTGATTTACAACTGGCGAACGGCCGAGGCTGGCCAATGTGCTCGGAGTCTGCCGGAGATGCTGCATTGGCCTGCAAAAGCAACATGAACTTTACTGAAGCATCTTCCTCGGTGTCGCAAGCCGATAGTCATCGACCGGCTTCACGCCCGGCGAGCAGGTGGGCGGCGTTTCCGGCGTCCGGTCCTACCCGTTGAAATGAGCCTGCAAGAGGAGCAACGCGTGTCCACAGCCGTTCCCCAGTCGGTCACCGCCCCGCTGAGCCGGGCCGCCATCTTCCTGGTGCTGACGATCAACCCCGGCCAGGCCGGCGAAACCGCCGTGCGCGCGTTGTGCGCCGACCTGCCCGGCCTGTTGCGGGCCATCGGGTTCCGCGCCCCGCAGGGGCTGCTGTCCTGCGTCATGGGCTTCAGCTCGGCGGCCTGGGACCGCCTCTTCGGCCAGCCCAGGCCGCGGGAGCTGCACCCCTTCCGCGAAATCCAGGGCGCGCACCACGCCGTGTCCACCCCGGGCGACCTGCTGTTCCACATCCGCGCCGAGCGCATGGACCTGTGTTTCGAGCTGGAAACGCAGATCATGGCCCGCCTCGGCGACGCCGTGGCCACCGCCGACGAGGTGCAGGGCTTCAGCTACTTCGATGCCCGCGACCTGCTGGGCTTCGTCGACGGCACGGAGAACCCGGCGGGCCAGGCCGCGCTGGACGCCACCCTGATCGCCGGCGAGGACGAGAACTTCGTCGCCGGCAGCTACGTCGTCGTGCAGAAGTACCTGCACGACCTGGCCCGGTGGAACGCGCTGCCGGTGGCCGAGCAGGAACGGATCATCGGCCGGCACAAGCTCTCCGACATAGAGCTGGACGACGCCGTCAAGCCGAGCAACGCGCACAACGCCCTGACCACGATCGTCGAAGACGGCGAACAACTGGAGATCCTGCGCGACAACATGCCCTTCGGCGATATCGCCAAGGGCGAGTTCGGCACCTATTTCATCGGCTACGCCCGTTCGCCGCGGCGCATCGAACGGATGCTCGAGAACATGTTCATCGGCCTGCCCCCAGGCAACTACGACCGCCTGCTGGACTTCAGCCGCGCGGTGACCGGCAGCCTGTTCTTCGTGCCTTCGGCCAGTTTTCTCGAACAGGTAACCCCGGACGCCAGCGTAGCTGCCGCCCCTGCCCTCCCCGCGCAGGACGGCTTGCCTCCGCTGGCGCCCCGCGACGGCTCCCTCGGCATTGGCTCACTAAAGGAATCAGGCAATGAATAACCTGCACCGTGAACTCGCCCCCATCTCCGACAAGGCCTGGGCCCAGATCGACGAAGAGGCCACGCGCACCCTCAAGCGCCACCTCGCGGCCCGCCGCGTGGTCGACGTGCCGCCGCCGGGCGGCCTCGGCCTGTCCGCGGTGGGCACCGGCCACCTGCATGCGCTGCCGGCCCCGGCGGAGGGCATCCAGGCCGCCCAGCGCGATGCCCGGGCGATCGTCGAGCTGCGCGTGCCCTTCGAGCTGAGCCGCCAGGCGATCGACGACGTGGAGCGCGGTTCGGACGATTCGGACTGGGACCCGCTGAAGGACGCCGCCCGCAAGCTGGCCTTCGCCGAGGACCGCGCGGTGTTCGACGGCTACGCCGCGGCCGGCATCCAGGGCATCCGCCAGGCCAGCAGCAATGCCGGCGTGGTGCTGCCGGCCAACGTGCGCGGCTACTCCGGCGCCGTGGCGCAGGCGCTGAGCCAGCTGCGCCTGGCCGGCGTCAACGGCCCCTATGCCCTGGTGTTGGGGGCGGACGCCTACACCGCGGCCAGCGGCGGCAGCGACGAGGGCTACCCGGTCTTCCACCACATGGAGCAGCAGGTGGACGGCGGCATCATCTGGGCCCCCGCCCTGGAAGGCGGCTTCGTGCTCAGCACGCGCGGCGGTGATTTCGAGCTGGACATCGGCCAGGACATTTCCATCGGCTATGCCAGCCACAGCGCGACGAGCGTGGAGCTGTACTTCCTGGAGACCTTCACCTTCCGGGTGCTCACCAGCGAGGCCAGCGTGGTGTTGACGCCGGGGAAAAAAGGATAATCGCCCACGCCGGACACCTCGGTGGCACGGACGGCGGCGCATAACCGCGAACGGTTATGCGCCCTACACATGTTCCCACCGAACCCACCTGTAGGAGCGGGCCCTGCCCGCGATTTCGCGCGCAGGGCGCGCTCCTGCATGGAGTAGCGTAGGTATGGGGCTGCGTGGCCCGCTCTTCGTAGGATGGGTTGAGCGAAGCGATACCCATCAATGCGAGCTAGCTGAGAATCCAGGACTCCACGACCTCCTCGCCATAGACGTCCTTCCAGCCCAGCAGCGTCTTGTGGTCGCGGTTGTTGGTCCGCACCGTCTCGCCGGTGTGCGGGTTGCGGTAGACCTTGCGGGCGCGGATCTTCTGGTATTTCGCGCCCTTGGCCTGGTCGCCGTTGGCGATCCAGTCGGCATCGGTCTCGAGGATTTCGATGACGTCCTCCAGGGTCTTGTCGTACTCGCCCATCAGCTCGCGGAGCGATTCCACGAATGCCTGGTTGTCGAGTTCGGCGTCGTTTTCCTGGGCGGCGTCGTCACGGACTGAATCTTTATCGTCTTTCATCGCAAGGCTCCGTTATCGGTATCTGTACGGGCCGGCACGGGCGGCCCGCTGGAATTCGGAAAAAAGCGTCCCCGCGCCGGGGGCGGCCGCGCTCGGGCGCGGCCACCGCCAGCTGTCGTGTGGCTCGTGGGGAGTTAGTGGTAGGCGTCTGCGGCGGTGACCTTGCCGCGGAACACGTGGTAGCTCCAGAAGGTGTACATGAGGATGATCGGGATGATGAACAGCGCGCCGATCAGGGCGAACAGCTGGCTGGACGGCGGCGAGGCGGCCTGCCAGAGGTCGATGGCCGGCGGGATGATCTTCGGCCAGATGCTCACCGCCAGGGCGAGGTAGCCGAGGAACATCAGGGCCAGCACGCTGATGAACGGCAGGTGCGAATGGCGCTTGCGCAGGTTCGACTGGACCAGGCACATCGACGCCACCGCCAGCGCGGCGATCACCGCGAAGAGCACCCAGTGGCGCCCGGAGAACCACAGCTGGGCGATGTTCGGGTGCAGCCAGGCGGTCCAGGCGCAGATCACCACGATCACCGCCGCCAGCAGGTAGGTCAGCGGCCGGCTGTAGTGGCGCATGCGCGACTCCAGCATGCCCTCGGTCTTCACCAGCAGCCAGGTGCTGCCCAGCAGCGCGTAGGCCACCACCAGGCCCAGGCCGCAGAACAGCGGGAACGGCGACAGCCAGTCCAGCGGGCCGCCGGCGAACTGCCGGTCCACCACCGGGATGCCGTTGATGTAGGTGCCGATGGCCACGCCCTGGAAGAAGGTCGCCAGGAAGGAGCCGGCGATGAACGCCTTGTCCCAGATGTGGCGCTTCTGCGGCTTGGCCTTGAAGCGGAACTCGAAGGCCACGCCACGGAAGATCAGCCCGGCCAGCACCAGCACCAGCGGCAGGTACAGCGCCTCCAGGATCACCGAATAGGCCAGCGGGAAGGCGCCGTAGAGCGCGGCGGCGCCCAGCACGGCCCAGGTTTCGTTGCCGTCCCACACCGGGGCGACGGTGTTCATCATCACGTCGCGTTCACTGGAGTCGGACACCAGCGGGAAGAGAATCCCCAGCCCCAGGTCGAAGCCGTCCATGATCACGTACATCATCAGCCCGAAGGCAATGATCACGCCCCAGATGACCGACAGGTCGATACCTTGAATACCCATGTTGCAACCTCCTCAGCCGGCAACCGACATAGGTCTGCGGATGCTGGAAGGCCCGGCGGGCTCGCTGTCCAGCGGATCGATCAGGTGCTGCTGGCCAGGCCCCTTGCGCACCAGGCGCATCATGTAGCCCAGGCCGACGGTGAACACCGAGAAGTAGATGACCACGAACAGCGCCAGGGTCAGGCTCATCTGCGCGACGTTGTGGTTGGAGACCGCCTGGCTGGTGCGTAGCATGCCGTAGACCACCCAGGGCTGGCGGCCCATCTCGGTGGTGAACCAGCCGGCCAGCAGCGCGATCAGCCCGGAGGGCCCCATCGCCAGCACCAGGCCCAGGAAGGCGCGGTTGCGGTACAGCGCGCCACCGCGGCGCAGCACCAGGGCGGCCAGGGCGCAGAGGATCATCAGCATCCCCAGCCCGGCCATCAGGCGGAAGCTCCAGAACACCACGGTGGAGTTGGGCCGGTCCTGCGGGGCGAAGCTCTTCAGCGCCGGGATCTGCTTGTCCAGGCTGTGGGTCAGGATCAGGCTGCCCAGGTACGGCACTTCCAGGCTGTAGCGGGTCCGCTCGGCCTGCATGTCCGGGATTCCGAAGAGGATCAGCGGCGTCGGCTCGCCCGGCACGTTCTCCCAGTGCCCCTCGATGGCGGCGATCTTCGCCGGCTGGTGCTCCAGGGTGTTCAGGCCATGGGCGTCGCCCACCAGCACCTGCAGCGGCGCCACGCCCAGGACCATCCACATGGCCATCGACAGCATGGTCCGCGTGGCCGGGTTGTCGCGCCCGCGCAGCAGGTGCCAGGCGGCCGAGGCGCCGACGAAGAAGGCGGTGGACAGGTAGGCGGCCAGCGCCATGTGCACCAGGCGGTAGGGGAAGGACGGGTTGAACACGATCTTCAGCCAGTCCAGCGGCACCACGCGCCCATCGACGATGTCGATGCCCTGGGGCGTCTGCATCCAGCTGTTGGACGAGAGGATCCAGAACATCGAGATCATGGTGCCGATGGCCACCATCACCGTGGCGAAGAAGTGCAGGCGGCGCCCCACCCGGTCCCAGCCGAAGAGCATCACGCCGAGGAAGCCGGCCTCCAGGAAGAACGCCGTCAGCACCTCGTAGGTCAGCAGCGGCCCGGTGATGCTGCCGGCGTAGTCGGAGAAGCGCGCCCAGTTGGTGCCGAACTCGTAGGCCATGACCAGGCCGGAGACCACGCCCATGCCGAAGTTCACCGCGAATATCTTCGACCAGAACTTGTAGAGGTCCTTGTAGACCGCGTTGCCGGACTTCAGCCAGAGCCCTTCGAGCACGGCCAGGAAGCTGGCCAGGCCGATGGTGATGGCCGGGAAGATGATGTGGAAGGAGACCGTGAACGCGAATTGAATCCGCGCCAGGTCCAACGCCTGTAGGTTCAACATGGCGAAACCCTTATTGATCGCTCATTCATGAAATGCCGGCAGCCGTCCTCCGGCTGCCGCACGGGAGTCCGCCTCAGGCGACAGTCGAATGGATCCGATTGTCTTCCCGGGCCTTCTCCAGCCTGATCGCGATGAACTTGGAAGTTGGCGTGAAGGTGCGCTCGCCATAGCTTTCCAGCGGCACCAGCGGGTTGGTCTCCGGGTAGTAGGCCGCGGCCTGCCCGGCCGGCAGGTCGTAGGCCACCAGCTGGAAGCCGTGGACGCGGCGCTCGATGCCGTCTTCCCAGAGCGACACCAGGTCGACCTTCTCGCCCGGCTCGAAGCCCAGGCGGCGGATGTCCCGCTCGTTGGCGAAGACCACCTCGCGCAGGCCGAACACCCCGCGGTAGCGGTCGTCCAGGCCGTACAGGGTGGTGTTGTACTGGTCGTGGGAACGCAGCGTCTGGAGGATCAGGTCGGGCCGCTCGCCGCGGGCCAGCACCGCCTGGTTGACCAGTTCCAGCGGCAGTTCGCTGGGGGTGAAGCCGGCCTTGCCGCTGGCGGTCTTCCAGACCCGCTCGGCCGCGTCGTTGCCCAGGTGGAAGCCGCCGGGGTGCTGCAGCCGCGCGTTGAAGTCGGCGAAGCCGGGGATGACGTCGGCGATCAGGTCGCGGATGTGCCCGTAGTCGGCGATGGCCCAGTCCCAGTCGATCGGGCGGTTGCCCAGGGTGGCCTTGGCGATGCCGGCGATGATCGCCGGTTCCGAGCGCAGGTGCGGCGAGCGCGGCTTCAGCTGGCCGTGGGAGATGTGCACCATGCTGAAGGTGTCTTCCACGGTGACGCCCTGGGGCCCTTCGGCCTGCATGTCGACCTCGGTGCGGCCCAGGCACGGCAGGATCAGCGCGTCGCGGCCGGTGACCAGGTGCGAGCGGTTGAGCTTGGTGGCGATGTGCACGGTCAGCTCGCAGTTGCGCAGCGCGGCGTGGGTGCGCGGGGTGTCCGGGGTGGCCTGGGCGAAGTTGCCGCCCAGGGCCAGGAACACCTTGGCGCGCCTGGCTTCCATGGCCTGGATGGCCAGCACGGCGTTGTCGCCGTGGCCACGCGGCGCCTGGAACCTGAAGCGTTTCTCCAGGGCGTCCAGCAGCCAGGTCGGCGGCTTCTCGTCGATGCCCATGGTGCGGTCGCCCTGCACGTTGCTGTGGCCGCGCACCGGCGACAGGCCGGCGCCGGGCTTGCCGACGTTGCCGCGCAGCAGTTGCAGGTTGACCACCTCCTGGATGGTCGGCACCGAGTGGCGGTGCTGCGTCAGGCCCATGGCCCAGCACATGATCACGCGCTCGGCGCGGCGGTACATGCGCGCCGCCAGCTCGATCTCGGCCAGGCTCAGGCCGGACTGGCCGACGATGTGCGCCCAGCTGGTGGCGTCCACCGCCGCCAGGTAGTCGTCCAGGCCGCTGGTGTGCTCGCGGATGAAGGCGTGGTCGAACACCGGCGGCTCGCCGTTGGCCTGGGCCTCGCGCTCCCACTGCAGGAGGAACTTGGCCATGCCGCGGAACATCGCCATATCGCCGCCCAGGGCCGGGCGGAAGTAGGCGGTGTTGGTCGGCTCCGAGCCGTTGCTGAGCATCTCGAAGGGGTGCTGCGGGTGCTGGAAACGCTCCAGGCCACGTTCCTTCAGCGGGTTGATGCAGATCACCTGGGCGCCGCGGTGCACGGCCTCGCGCAGCGGTTCGAGCATGCGCGGGTGGTTGGTGCCGGGGTTCTGGCCGATGACGAAGATGGCGTCGGCCTTCTCCAGGTCGTCGAAGACCACGGTGCCCTTGCCCACCCCGAGGGTTTCCGCCATGCCCAGGCCGCTGGCCTCGTGGCACATGTTCGAGCAGTCGGGGAAGTTGTTGGTGCCGAAGGCGCGGACGAACAGCTGGTAGAGGAAGGCCGCCTCGTTGCTGGCCCGGCCGGAGGTGTAGAACTCCGCCTCGTCCGGCGACTTCAGCGCCTTCAGGTGCCGGGCGATCAGGGCGAAGGCCTCGTCCCAGGTGGTTTCCACGTAGTGGTCGGTCGCCGCGTCATAGCGCATGGGATGGGTCAGGCGGCCCTGGTATTCGAGCCAGTAGTCGCTCTGCCCGGCCAGCGCGCTGACGCTGTACTTGGCGAAGAAGTCGGGGTCGACGGAGCGCCCGGTGGATTCCCAGTTGACCGCCTTGGCGCCGTTCTCGCAGAACTTCACCAGGCCGTTCTCGGGCGACTCGCCCCAGGCGCAGCCGGGGCAGTCGAAGCCGCTGTTCTGGTTGGTCTTGAGCATCGCCCGCAGGTTCTTGACCGCGTTCTCGCTGCCCAGCCAGCTCTTGGTCACGCTCTTGAGCGCGCCCCAGCCGGCGGCCGGTCCGGTGTAGCGCCTTATATGTTCGTCTTGGCTCATTCAGGCATTCCTCGATTACACGCAGAGAATGAAAGTTCTCAGGCAGAAAAAGGCGACGCTAAGAGCACGCCAATATCGGAACGCTGAGCGAGCAACTTCCTTGCGCGAAACTTGCTGTTCGCAACACCGGGTGAGTTGTGCTCAGGTCCAAGTTCCAGGGCCTTTTTTCGAACAATCGGCCTGAAAGCTGGAAAGACATTGGTTCGCCTTGTGACATCAGGCTATTGAGAAGCGGAGATTGCGTCCAATCGAAATAAATTAAACCCTGATCAGAACCGTCTATCAGGCCTGGAATGCCCGCAGTAGAAGGGTGGAATGGACAATTAAGGCGCTTGATAGACCACTCTTATCAACCGGTAATCAAAAGCAATTTGACGCCCCTGGGCGAACTGACTAGCCTCACCTCGAAGATCGCCAGAGCATTAATAAAAAGATGCCAACGCCTGCGTGCAAAGAGCAATGAACGATCACTTCGAGAGGCAACTCGGAATTGAATGACAATACTGGCGAACTCATCGACGGTTTCAATCGGAAGATCGATTACCTGCGCATGTCGGTGACCGACCGCTGCGACTTCCGCTGCGTGTACTGCATGGCCGAGAACATGCAGTTCCTGCCGCGCCAGCGCATCCTCACCCTCGACGAGCTGTACCGCGTGGCGGAGCGCTTCGTCGCCCTGGGCACGCGCAAGATCCGCCTCACCGGCGGCGAGCCCCTGGTGCGCCAGGGCATCGTCGAGCTGTGCGCGCGCATCGCCGCCCTGCCCGGCCTGCGCGAGCTGTGCATGACCAGCAACGGCTCGCAGCTGCAGCGCCTGGCGCAGCCGTTGCACGATGCCGGCCTGGCGCGCCTGAACATCAGCCTCGACAGCCTGGATGCGCAGCGCTTCAAGGCGCTCACCCGCACCGGCGACCTGCAGCAGGTGATCGCCGGCATCGACGCCGCGCGCCGCGCCGGCTTCCGCCACACCAAGCTCAACTGCGTGGTGCTCAAGGGCCGCAACGACCACGAGGTGGTCGACCTGGTGCGCTTCGCCATCGACCGCCAGCTGGACATCTCCTTCATCGAGGAAATGCCCCTGGGCGTGATCGACGAGCACCAGCGCGACGAGTCCTACTGCTCCAGCGACGAGGTGCGCCAGCGCATCGGCGAGCGGTTCACCCTCATCGAATCCGCCGAATCCACCCAGGGCCCGTCGCGCTACTGCCGCCTGGCCGAGGCGCCGGAAATCCGCATCGGTTTCATCTCGCCGCACAGCCACAACTTCTGCGGCAGCTGCAACCGCGTGCGCCTGACCGTCGAGGGCCGCCTGCTGCTGTGCCTGGGCAACGAGCATTCGGCCGACCTCAAGCAGGTGCTGCGCGCCCACCCCGGCGACGCCGAACGGCTGGACAAGGCGATCCGCCAGGCCATGCGGCTCAAGCCCCAGCGCCACCACTTCGAGGTCGGCGGCGAAGTGCAGATCCTGCGCTTCATGAACATGACCGGCGGCTAGCCGCCCCTTCGGAATCGCCATGATCGTCCAACCGCAACCCGACATGCTGCGCGTGCTGTTCACGCTCAAGGGCTCCATCGCCAAGCGCATCGCCTTCCGCAGCCTGCTGGTCACCCTGCTGGCTTCGCTGATCGTGCTCGTCGAAAGCCGCCATCCGGCGTTCTTCGCGCGGGTCAACGCCACGCCCTTCACCCTGCTGGGGCTGTCGCTGTCGATCTTCATGAGCTTCCGCAACAACGCCTGCTACGATCGCTGGTGGGAAGGCCGCAAGACCTGGGGCAAGGTGATCATCGACATGCGCTCGTTCATCCGCGAGAGCGTCGCCATCAGCGACGCCGCCCTGCGCGAACGCCTGCTGCGCGCGCTCTGCGGCTACGCCCACGCGCTCAACGCGCGGCTGCGCAACGAGGACGAGCTGAAGGCCGCCCGCCCCTGGCTCGCCAGCGACACGCCGATCGCCGCGCACAACGTCACCGACGGCATCCTCCAGCACGTCGGCAGCGTCTGCTCGCAGCTGGCCGAAGAAAAACGCATCAGCGAATGGCGCTACGTGACGCTGGAGCAGCGCCTGGCCGCCTTCACCGATGCCCAGGGCGTGTGCGAGCGGATCAAGGCGACGCCCATCCCCTTCCCCTACACCCTGCTGCTGCACCGCACCATCTACATCTTCTGCATCCTGCTGCCCTTCGCCATGGCCGAGCCGCTGGGCTGGATGGCGCCCATCTTCACCACCATCGTCAGCTACACCTTCTTCGGCCTGGACGCCATCAGCAACGAGCTGGAAGACCCCTTCGGCCGCGAAGAGAACGACTTGCCCACCGACGCCATGGTCCGCGTCATCGAGCGCGACATCCTCGGCGCCCTGGGCTACAGGGACCTGCCGCCGCCCCTGCAACCGGTGGACTACGTCCTCAGCTGAGCGGCACGGTACGCCGAGGGCGGCATGCCCTCCCAGCGCTTGAAGGCGCGGCGGAAGTTGGCCAGGTCGGTGTAGCCCAGGGTGTAGGCGATTTCCTCGATATCGGCGATGGGCGAGCCTTGCGCCAGGTCGAGCAGGCGGCCCAGGGCCTCGTCGACCGGCATCGGCGCCGCGCCCTTCATTGGCGCGGCCCGCAGGCGTTGCCGGGCTTGAGGTGCGCGACGAAGTTGCAGGGGCGGTGCCGCGAATCGAGCTGCTCGACCAGGATGCCCTCCCAGGCCGTCCGGCAGGCCCCGGTGGAGCCCGGCAGACAGCACACCAGGGTGCCGTTGGCCAGGCCGGCCAGGGCACGGGATTGCACGGTGGAGCTGCCGATGTCGAGGATCGACAGCGCGCGGAACAGCTCGCCGAAGCCTTCGACCTGCTTGTCCAGCAGGCAGGCGACGGCCTCCGGGGTGCTGTCGCGGCCGGTGAAGCCGGTGCCGCCGGTGATCAGCACCACCTGCACCTCCTCCTCGGCGATCCAGGCGGCGACCTGCGCGCGTATCCGGTAGAGGTCGTCCTTGAGCAGCACGCGCGCCACCAGGCGATGGCCGATCTCGACGCAGCGGCTCGCCAGCAACTCGCCCGACGTATCGTTTTCGAAAGTTCGCGTATCGCTGACGGTCAATACCGCGATGTTCAGCGGAATGAATTCCGTATTCGGTTTGACACTCACGGGGCATCGCTCCAGTTGGAAGTTTCCGTGGAAACTAGAGACAAAGACCGGCGTCGTCCAATCGATATGGCAAACTCTCCGATCGGAGTCTTCTATCGACAAGAAGAGTGTTTCCATAAGGCGCATCTATCTTCCGGTAAGCATTTACAATTGGACGCATCCGCTGCAAGTTCTGCAGTTTTCCGCCTTCGATTCCGAGCCTTCGGATACAACGAGCATGAGCACTATCGAAATACCCTGCTCCAGACTTCTGCTCGCCGGTGGAAAAGGCCGGAGAATGGGAGGAAAGGCCAAGGGCCTGCCCTGCGCCTGCAGAACCTGAACAGCCCCGAAGCGCTGCTGGCGGCGCAGAGCGGCGCCATCGAAGCCGGCCGTGAAAGCGACTTCCGGCCTGCATTGAATGCGTCGTTTCCGTCATAGAGGAGTCTTATTGACGGATCGGAACAAGCGATTGGACGTTATTTGATCGCCTGCGTAACCTGAAAACAGGCAACAAGACACAAGGTGCCGTGATGGAGCTGATCGACGAAGCTCGAACCGATATATCCGATATCAATGCGCCGCCCGCGCCCGCGCAAACCTATAGTTATGTCGAGTTGGGCGAGAGCTGGATAAGCGGCGAGACCGTACTTGCCCGGGAAACGGCATTGGCCATCAGTTATAACGGCATCAACCAAGCGGTGATGATGATATCGCCAGGTAATATGGAAGACTTCGTCAGGGGGTTCAGCCTGACCAATGAAATCGTCACTTCCCCGGATGAAATCCGCGATATAAAAATCACCGGTTCCGGCGAGTCGTACCTGGCCCAGGTCGAAATAACCAACCGCGCCTTCTGGGCACTGAAGGACCACCGCCGGCAACTGGCCGGCGCCAGCGGCTGCGGCATCTGCGGGGTCGAAGCGCTGGACCAGGCGCTGCCGGCGCTGACCCCGCTGCGCCTGGCGCCGCTGCCGGAAGCGCGCCTGCTGGAGGGCCTGCGCGAGCGCATCAACGCCGCCCAGACGGTCGCCCGCGACAGCGGCGCCCTGCACGCCGCCCTGTACCTCGACGCCCAGGGCGAGGTGCGCCTGTGCCGCGAGGACATCGGCCGGCACAACGCCCTGGACAAGCTGATCGGCGCCATGGCCCAGGCGCGCTTCGAGCCCGCCGAGGGCTTCGTCGTCGTCACCAGCCGCTGCGGCCTGGAACTCATTCACAAGGCGGTGCGGGCGCGCATCGGCACCCTGGTCAGCCTCTCGGCGCCCACCGCCCTGACCGTGGAATGGGCGCGCCGCAACCAGCTCAACCTCATCCACCTTCCCCACCACAGCCTGCCCAGGCTCTACAGCCCGGCGCCCTGACCCGCGCGCCCCGGAGTCCCGATGAAGCAAGCCCATGAGTCCGCGGCGACGAGGTGGCGTTCTTCCCCACGGTGACCGGAGGCTGAATGAGCCAGGGCTTCGATGCCGGCGAGCGCTGGTGAGGGCACGGGTAGCGCCCGCCGGGAGCGCTACCCGTCCTCCCGCCTTCAGGTTCCGGTCTGCTCCGCGTCGGCCGCCGGGGGCTGGGCGCCGCCCTTCTCCAGGGTCACCTTGCCGGCCTCCTTGTCGTAGCCCAGGGCGATGCTGTCTCCGGAAACCACCTTGTCCCCGAGGATTTCCCGCGCCAGGCGCGTCTCCACTTCCTGGCGTATCTGCCGTTTCAGCTCGCGGGCGCCGAACTCGGGCTGGTAGCCCACGTCGACCAGGTGATCGACCAGGGACTCATCGACCGTCAGGGTGATGTCCTGCGCGGCCGCCGTGCGCACCACCCGCTGCAGCTGGATGCGGACGATGGCGCGGATGTCGTCGCGGGACAGCGCATGGAACACGATGATGTCGTCGACGCGGTTGAGGAACTCCGGACGGAAGTGCCCCTTGAGTACGCCCATCAGCTCGTCGCGCAGCGCCTTGTCGTCCATGCGCTCGGCCTCGGGGCGTTCGAGGTTGTCCATGATGATCGAGGCGCCGAGGTTGCTGGTGGCGATGATGATGGTGTTGCTGAAGTCCACCACCCGGCCCTTGCCGTCGGTGAGCCGGCCGTCGTCGAAGACCTGCAGCAGCACGTTGTTGACGTCGGGGTGGGCCTTCTCGATCTCGTCCAGCAGGATCACGCTGTACGGCCGCCGGCGCACGCGCTCGGTCAGCTGGCCGCCCTCGTCGTAGCCGACGTAGCCGGGCGGCGCGCCGATCAGCCGGGCCACGGCATGGCGCTCCATGTACTCGGACATGTCGATGCGGATGATCGCCTGCTCGTCGCCGAACACGCTCTCCGCCAGCGCCTTGGCCAGCTCGGTCTTGCCCACCCCGGTCGGGCCGAGGAACAGGAAGGTGGCGATGGGCCGGTGGGCCTGGCCGAGGCCCGCGCGGGACAGGCGCACCGCATCGCTGACCGCCACCACCGCGTGCTCCTGGCCGATCAGCCGCTCGCGCAGCGTCTCTTCCATCTTCAGCAGCTTCTGGCGTTCTTCCTGGGTCAGCTCCGCCACCGGGATGCCGGTCAGCCGCGAGACCACCTCGGCGATGGACGAGGTGGTGACCTCCAGGGTCTCGGAACCGGTCTTGCGTTCCCAGGCCTCGGAGCGTTCCTCCAGCTGCGTCTGTTTCTCGCCGATCAGCTCCTCGAAGCTCTTCGCCTCGTCGAAGCGCTTGCGCGAGGTGGCGTAGTCCTGCTCGCGCTTGAGCTGGGCGATCTCCGCCTCCAGTTCCTGGATGTCCGCCGGCCGCGAGGTGGCGCCGATGCGCACGCGGGCGGCGGCCTGGTCGATCAGGTCGATGGCCTTGTCCGGCAGGAAGCGGTTGGTGATGTAGCGGTCGGCGAGTTCCGCGGCGGCAACGAAGGCGTCGTCGGCGAAGGTCACCTGGTGGTGGGCTTCGAGCTTGTCGCGCAGGCCCCGGAGGATGACGATGGTCTGCTCCACCGTCGGCTCGGGGACGAACACCGGCTGGAAGCGGCGTTCCAGCGCGGCGTCCTTCTCGATGTACTTCTGGTACTCGTTGAGCGTGGTGGCGCCGATCAGGCTCAGCTCGCCGCGGGCCAGGGCCGGCTTGAGCACGTTGGCGATGTCCAGCCCGCCCTCCTCGCCGCCCTGCCCGGCGCCGACGATGGTGTGCAGCTCGTCGATGAACAGCACCAGCTCGTCGTGCTTGGCGGTGACTTCGTCGATCAGCTGCTTGGCCCGCTCCTCGAACTCGCCGCGGTACTTGGCGCCGGCGACCATCGAGTTCAGGTTCACCTCCACCAGGCGCTTGCCGCGCAGCACTTCCGGCACGTCGCCGTTGACGATGCGCTGGGCCAGCCCTTCGACGATCGCCGTCTTGCCGACGCCGGGCTCGCCGATCAGCACCGGGTTGTTCTTCTTGCGCCGGGCCAGCACCTCGATGGCGTTCTCGATCTCCTGGGCCCGCCCCAGCACCGGGTCCAGCTTGCCCTGGCGCGCCAGCTGGGTGAGGTCACGGCCGAACTTGTCCAGCGTCGGCGTGCCGCTGGGGGTATCCACGCGGCCGTCCTCGGCGCCCTTGCCGACGATCTTGACCACCTTCTGGCGCAGCGTCTCGGGGGTCACGCCGTACTTCTTCAGCAGCGTGCCGGCCAGGCTCTCGGGCACCGAGGCGAGGCCGATCAGCAGGTGCTCCGGGCCGACGTAGGAATGCCCCAGGTCCCGCGAGGCCTGGAAGGCCAGCTGGAAGGCCTTCTTCAGGCGCGGCGAGATGGTCATGCGGTCCACCGGCGCGTCGGCGGAGGCGTTGCCGGTCTGCGCGTGCTGGTCGATGTAGCCCTTGATGTCCTGCGGGGACAGCTTCATCTCCTTGAGCAGGGCGACCACCACGTCGGTGTCGGCCAGCACGTACAGCAGGTGCTCGGTGTCCAGCTCGTTGCGCCTGAGCTCGTGGGCCTTTTCCGCGGCTCGCTGGAGTATCTCCAGGGTCTGGGCGCTGAAGGCGTCGGTGGCATCGACCGACTCGCGGGGCACTTCGGCGGCCATGCCGAAGCCATCGCCCTCCTCGCCCGCGCCGCCGAACCTGTCGAAGAAGCGCGAAAGCCCGCCGCCCCCCAGCAGCGAGTCGAACGGATTGAGCATGCTCTGGTGCCGCATCAACTGACGGTAGTCGTGGTCGCAGATCGACATCGACTTGCGCTCGCCATTCTGTACGACGGTCACGCGGGCAACGGCGGGTCGCGCATTACAGATTTCACAGAGAGTCGCCATGATGAACTTTCTCCACGCAACAAGTGGGTGCTTGTAATCGAGCGGCCGCATCTCCAGCAGCGCATACCCGAATAACGAACCCGAAGCCTGGACATGCACTGTTTTTTTCGAAACGAAAGAGACAGGAAAACTCGAAAAGCAGGAACGGCTATTACACCGTCCGTTCACCATAGTCCGGGAAGTGGAAGAGCGCCAGACGAAATCGACGACAGCCAAGCAACGAAAGATGATAAACAGCAACGCTATAGTTACAAAACAATGAAGCGGCGGAAACTCAGCGGAACATGCCGGAGCAACTTCAGAGTTGCTGCGAAACTATTGCGGCGAAGTGAGTCGCCGCAATAGTCCGGGGAAGTTGCCGGGAAAATCGTCCGGATAGGGAAAGTTATTCGCCGAGCTGTTCCAGCAGGTCGGCGGAAGGCACGAAGAACAGGCTGCCGGTCACCGCGCGGCTATAATCCAGCAAGCGGTCGTAGTTGCCCGCCGGGCGCCCGACGAACATGTTCTGCAGCATTTCCTCGATGGGCTCGGGCGAGCGGGCATAACCGATGAAATAGGTGCCGAACTCCCCCGCCCCCGGCCGGCCGAAAGGCATGTTGTCGCGCAGGATCTTCACTTCCTTGCCGTCCTTGACCAGGGTGGTGAGGGAGCTGTGCGAGCAGCTCGGCTTGACCGATTCGTCCAGCTCGATGTCGGACAGCTTGGTGCGCCCGATGATGCGCTCCTGGGCCTCGATGGACAGCTGGTTCCAGCCGGCCATGTCGTGCAGGTACTTCTGCACGATGACGTAGCTGCCGCCGGTGAAGCCGGGGTCTTCGTCGCCGATCAGGGTGAAGTGGGCCGCCTCGCGGCCCGCAGGGTTCTCGGTGCCGTCGACGAAGCCGACCATGCTGCGCATGTCGAAGTAGCGGAAGCCCTGGACTTCGTCGACCACTTCCACCGCCTTGCCCAGCCGGGTGACCACCTGGGTCGCCAGTTCGAAGCACAGGTCCATCTGGTCCGCGCGGATGTGCAGCAGGATGTCGCCCGGCGTCGAAACGGCCACGCGCTCGCCGGAACCCACTTCGCGGAAGGTGTGCAACGCCGCCGGGCGAGGCGCGCCGAACAGCCTGTCCCAGGCGTCGGAGCCGAAGCCTACGACGCAGGAAAGATTGCCCGCCGGCGCCCGCTTGCCGACCGAACGCACCAGGGCGGCGATATCCCCGCACAATGCGCGCACGGCATCGCGGTTTTCCTCGCCGGAAACCAGCGTCATCACGAGAAAGATCGCGCTACTGGTGATCGGACTGTCGACTGCCTGGGGATTGGGGAGTTCTTCTGTCATTTTGCTTGGCAACTACCATCACGGTTGGGCGTTCGAGACTACCAGATAATAGCGGGCGCATGACAATCGTCATCGCGCGTGCCGAATGGTTTTATTCCGAACTGCAAGTAAGGCTGAAAAAAAGGGGTGTCATTGGCACCCCGGTTATATGTTGGACAACTTGGTTCAGTTGACTTCCGAGCGCATCACACGAACCGGCACGAATTTATAGGAGGGCGTTCCGCTGTCGACGTCGATGTAGTCCAAACGATCATTCCAGGCCCGATAATTCTATACGGCGATATCGTATATCCGCCCGTGGATAGCCGCTCTTTATCTGGAATCCTGGAACATACCTGCCGCTGCGATATCCGGATGCGCTTATAAGCAACTGTCTATTGGGTTATTCCCCTTCGGGCCAGCGCAAGCGCTGTTCGCGATGGAGCCGCGTCCCGCGTTCGCGGGAATAACCCGGAAAACAATGTAGGAGCAACTGTCTTGCCGACTGCACCGAGGCGCTTTTCGTAGGATGGGTTGAGCTTGCGAAACCCATGCGGTTGCGCTGATGGGTATCGCTTCGCTCAACGCCATCCTACGAAAAGCCGTGCTTCCTGGAACCGGAGCGAACTCCGTCCGCGATTATCCATCGTTGAAACCTCCACAGAAACAACCGGGTGAATCGCACACAGGCACCTAGCGCGCCTCCCCCAACTGCCGCCACATCCGCTGTGTCAGGCGCTGGAGGGTGTCGCGCCAGGTGGCCCAGGGCTCGTCCCCGCCGCGCAAGGTCAGGCGCTCACCGCGTTCCCCCGGGTCCGTCGCCAGGCCCGCCCTGCCCCTGCCGCCACGGCGCTGCCGGGCGGCGAGACGGTTGCCGAAAGGAGCGTTCGCTGGTTGCAGATGAGAAATCGTTATAACGGCAACTCGCTAGCAAGCTACTGTTCATTTCCTGACGTCGGCTTTTCGGCGTGATCGGACGACCGATCCCAGCTTCGCCGTACCCTGCGGACCCGCTTCAATCAAGTCGATAACTCGGGAGCCACCCGATGCAAACCTATTTGCAGGCCAAACGCATTCTCGAAGACAGCTTCACGCCCTACCGCTGCCAGTGCACCCTCGAAGCGGACGGCTCGATGACCGTGCAACTGCTCGCGCCCAACAGCTGCGACGTGGAACTGACCATCCCGCAGATCCCCCGCCACGACTGGGACAGCCTGCGCGCCGTGGCGAAACTGGCGCTGGAGCTGCGCCAGGCGCTGGACATGGCGCTGTCGGAACAGCAGCGGCCGGCCAAGCCCCTGAGCCTGGCGCCCGGCTAGCCACGCTTCGGGCCACCCTGGAGCCCCCGATGCAGGCAACCCCGCCCGGACTCTCCCGCGCCACCGCCTTCACCCTGGCCCTCTGCTGCGCCTTTTCGGCCGCCACCATCTACTACAACCAGGCCATGCTCTCGCTCATCGGCGACAGCTTCGCCCTCGGCACCGCCCAGGTCGGCCAGGTGGCCATGCTCACCCAGGTCGGCTATGCCGCCGGGCTGCTGTTCGTGCCCCTGGGCGACCGCCTGGTGCGCGGAACGCGCCGGATGACCTCCGGTCGGCAAAAACAATAACGGCATTTAAATATGCTGAAATTGCCCTTGTAGTGTTATCGACCTGCAAGAGGCTACCGCCATGAACGTCAGGACACTGCTTTTCCTCGGACTCGCCGCACTCTGCGCCAGCGCCGCCCTGCCCACCCAGGCCAACGCCGCCGACGCGCCCAGCGCGGCCTCGGCGCTGGACACGCGCCTGGCCTTGCGCGACCTGTGGCTGGAACACATCTTCTGGATCCGCGACTACGCGCAGGCCAACCAGGCCGGCGACAGCCGCCAGGCCAAGGTGGCTGGCGAACAGGTGGTGGCCAACGCCACGGCCATCGCCAACAGCATCGCCCCGCTGTACGGCCAGCCGGCCGCCGACCAGTTGCTGAAACTGCTGGCCGGGCACTGGGGCGCGGTGAAGCACTACAGCGACGCCAGCGTGGCCAAGGATGCCAACGGCCGCAAGGCCGCGGTCAAGGACCTGCAGAGCAATGCCGGGGCCATCGCCCACTTCCTCGCCGGGGCCAACCCCAACCTGCCGGAGAACAGCCTGCTGGCCATGCTCGGCACCCACGGCGCCCAGCACATCGCCCAGATCGACCAGTTGGCCGCCCACGACTACGCTGCCGAAGCCAGGACCTGGGCAGCCATGCGCGGGCATATCCTGATGCTCTCCGACGCCCTGGCCAGCGCCCTGGTCAAGCAGTTCCCCGACAAGTTCGCAGCGAGGTAGGCGCATGCTTCAGGGATTGGGCCGCACCCAGCAGGACCTGCTCAGCGCCCTGCTCTATCGCGCGCAGGGCATGAGCATCGACGAGCTGGCCGAGCAACTGGCGGTGACGCGCACCGCCGTGCGCCAGCACCTGGCGGCGCTGGAGCGCGACGCCCTGATCCTGCGCGGCCCGCTGCGCCCCACCGGGCGCCGCCCGGAGCAGCTGTACCAGCTGAGCCCGCGCGGCCGCGAGCTGTTCCCCCGGCAGTACCAGCTGCTGGCCGACCTGCTGATCGGCGAAGTGGCGCAACTCATCGGCCACGACGCCCTGGTAGCGCTGATGCGCAAGCTGGGCGAACGCATGGCCGCGGAACTGGAACAGGCCCCGGTGGACGAGGCCCGCATCGTCGAACACATGAACGCCGCCGGCTACGAGGCGCAGTTGATCGCCCGCAGCGGCGGCGAACCGGAGATAGTTGCGCACAACTGCGTGTTCCACCACCTGGCCAACCGCCACCCGGAAGTCTGCGAACTCGACCTGGCCCTGCTCGGCCACCTCGGCGGCGCCGCCGTCGAGCACCGCGAGTGCATGCTGCGCGGCGGCCAGGTCTGCCGCTTCCAGCTGCGGCGTGGCGACTAGCCCCGCTGCGCCGCCAGCGTCCGGCTGGAGGGCTCGATCTCGCCGATCTTCTCCAGCCGCGCCCGCACGATGTTGCGGCTGATGCCCAGCAGGCGGGCGGTCTGCAACTGGTTGCCGTGGCAGTAGTGGTAGGCGGTGCGGAACACGGTTTCCTCGATGTGCTCGTACAGCTCCGGCAGGTTGCGTTCGTAGAGCGCCAGCAACGCCGCATCCAGGCTCGCCTCCCCAGGCGTGGCGGCTGGTGCGGGCAGCTCGGCGCGGGCCGGTGTAGTGCGGAGGTCGGCCAGGTAGAGGTCGCCCGGCTGCACCTGCTGGTTGCGGCATACCAGCAAGGCATGGTGGATGGCGTTTTCCAGTTCGCGGATGTTGCCCGGCCAGTTGTGGCCCAGCAGCTTGCGTTCGGCCTCCGGGCTCAGGCTGGCGCGCTGGTAGCCCAGGCGCTGGCAGTGCTCCTCGAGGAAGAATTCGGCCAGCGGCAGGATGTCCCCGGGGCGCTCGCGCAATGGCGGCAGGCGGATGGTGGCGACGTGCAGGCGGTAGAACAGGTCTTCGCGGAAATGCCCGGCCACCACGGCATCGGCCAGGTTGACGTTGGTCGCCGCCACCAGGCGCACGTCGATGGGAATGGGGTTGCGCGAGCCCAGGCGCACCACTTCGCGCTCCTGCAGTACGCGTAGCAGCTTGACCTGCATGTTCAGCGGCAGGTCGCCGATCTCGTCGAGGAACAGGGTGCCGCCGTTGGCCGCCTCGAACCAGCCGGCCTTGCTGCTGGTCGCGCCGGTGAAGGCGCCCTTCTCATGACCGAACAGTTCGCTTTCCACCAGGGTTTCCGGGAAGGCGCCGCAGTTCACCGCGACGAAGGGCGCCTTGCCGCGCCGGCTGAGCTGGTGGATGTGCCTGGCCACCAGCTCCTTGCCGGTACCGGTCTCGCCGATGATCAGGGCATTGGCCTCGCTGGGGGCCAGGCGTTCGATGCGGCTGAGCAACTCGCGCGAACGCGGGTCCTCGAAGACCAGCACGGTGGCCCGCACCGATTTGCTCAGTTCGCGGGCGTGGGGATGGGTGAGCAGCGACATGGCGGCAGGTCCTTTGGCGGGCAGTGGCCGGATAGTGCCTGAAAATTCTTATTACCAAAAAATCATAAATAGTCATTTCAATATTCCACTTTGCGATTTGCTGCTCCAGCAGCACAGCAGCAGCAACGCCTGCTGCCAGCGCAGACTCGCCAGGGCGCCTCGGCGGCGCCGTCTTATTCAAATAAAGCCTTTTAAATCAATTATTTATATGGATTTTCAGTAAACCGGTACGGTTGTTGCCCTACCCCAGATCGCGCCCCGTCGTTCGGGACGCAGCGGATGCCATGCGCGCCAGCCAACGGACGCACGCACCGTCACTACGACAACGCAGCGCGACGCCGCTGCACGACGTCCGCACTGAATGCCATTGGGGAGCAACATGTTCAAACGCACCGCACTTTCCACCGCCGTCGCCCTGGTCCTGGGGGGCCTGCCAGCACTGACGGCGCTGGCCGATGAAACCGCCGCCTCCGGCAATGCCGAACAGGCTTCCGACGAAGGCGGCTCCACCCTGGCCAAGGTGGTGGTCACCGCGCAGAAGCGCGAGGAAACCGCCCAGGAAGTCCCGTCCTCGATCTCCGTGCTCAGCGGCGACAAGGTCCGCGACGACTCGCTGCAATCGGCCAACGAGGTCACCCGCTACATCCCCAACGCCTCCGCCGGCACCACCGAGGGCCATGGCCGGCCGCGCTGGTGGATCCGCGGCCTGGGCACCGGCGACCAGGGCGCCAATACCGTGAGCCCGGTGGGCATCTACGTCGACGACGTGTACATCGCCAACATCAGCGCCACCGGCTTCCCGCTGTTCGACCAGGAGCGCGTCGAGGTGCTGCGCGGCCCGCAGGGCACCCTGTGGGGCAAGAACACCACCGCCGGGGCGATCAACTTCATCTCGCGCAAGCCCACCTTCGACAAGTCCGGCTACTTCAAGGTGGCCGCCGGCAACTACGACGACCGCGTGGTGGAAGGCGCGATCAGCGACGCCCTGGTGGACGACCGCCTGGCCGCGCGCCTGTCCTTCCGTCACCAGGCCCGCGAGGGCTACAACGAGAACATCGCCGACAACGACGACCGCGGCGGCCTGGAAGACGACGCCGCGCGCCTGCAGTTCCTGGCGCGGATCAACGACGAACTGGAGGCCAACCTCAACCTGCACGCCCGCAGCTACCACGACACCGCCGGCTACAGCACGGTGAACTACGGCCTGCGCCCGGACGGCAGCAACCAGTTCGGCTACCGCATCGACCCCGAGCAGGGCAAGGTCAACTACAGCGCCAAGTACCTGGTGCAGATCGACCAGGTGGGCAGCAATCTCAACCTGAACTGGCAGCTTGGCGACCTGACGCTGACCTCCATCAGCGCCTTCGAGCACTTCAGCCGCGACGGCTTCAGCGACTCCGACAACACCCCGCAGGAGCTGCAGCGCAGCTACGCCTACGCCGACAGCCAGCAATGGTCGCAGGAATTCCGCCTGGCCTCGCCGCGCGAGGACCGCCTGAACTGGGTGCTGGGCTTCCACTACTTCAACGAGGACCTGGACTCGCGCAACGCCAGCGCGGCGCTGGATAACCCGTACGTCCAGCGCTACTACAACAACCTCATCTACAGCCAGGGCACCGAGAGCTACGCGCTGTTCGGCAGCAGCACCTTCCGCTTCACCGACGACTTCAGCGTCACCGCCGGCCTGCGCTGGACCCGCGAGACCAAGGACATCGACCTGCACCGCCTGCAGAACCAGGGCCAGGCCAGCTTCGCCGGCGGCGACTGGTGGAAGCCGGGCAGCGTGACCACGCCGCTGGTGGTCAACGCCGTGCAGGACGAGCGCAACACCTGGAGCGACTGGACCTACGACCTGACGCCCGAATACCGCCTCTCCGACAACGCCCGGGTGTACTTCCGCTATGCCTACGGCTTCCGCTCCGGCGGCTACAACACCGGCGCCACCAGCCAGGCCACGGTGGCCACGGTGGACCCGGAATACCTGACCGCCTACGAGCTGGGCCTGAAGTCGGAATGGCTGGACGGCCGCCTCAACGCCAACGCCGCGCTCTTCTACTACGACTACGAGGACATCCAGCTGAACATCGTCAGCGCGGTGAACAACCAGACCGTCTCGCGCCTGGCCAACGGCGCCCAGGGCGAGGCCTACGGCGCCGAGTTCGAGCTGGAGGCCATCCCGCTGCAGAACCTGCACCTGAACTTCGCCCTCGGCCTGCTGCACACCGAGTTCACCGACTACACCTCCGGCAGCAGCGACTACTCGGGCAACAAGTTCGTCCGCGCGCCCAACGTCTCGGCGGTGATCGGCGCCGACTACCGCATCCCGCTGAACGTCGGCGGCGCGCTGATCCTCGGCACCGACTGGAACACCCGCAGCCGCCAGTACTTCTTCTCTAACGACCAGAGCCAGAACATGCGCAGCGGCGGCTACACCCTCGGCAATGCGCGGGTCACCTACGAGCTGCCCGGCGAGACCACGCGGGTCACCGCCTACGTCAACAACCTGACCGACAAGGAATACCGCAACCACACCCTGCCGGGCGGCTTCCAGAGCGCCGGGGTGATGTTCGGCGACCCGCGCACCTTCGGCGTCTCCGTCACCACCGACTTCTGACCTGCCTGCCCGCGGCGCCGGCCGCGGGCCCCTTCGAGGAGAGCACCATGCACGTCCCTTCCCTATCCCGGCTGCTGCGGCGTCTGCTGCTGGTCCCCGCCGCCCTCCTGGCCAGCCAGGTCCAGGCCGCCGAGGCGCCGCAGAGCATCCGTATCGCCACCGTCGCCTATGCCAACGCCGGCAAGGTCACCTTCAACGGCCCGGCCTACGTCATGGACCGCGACAAGTGGCTCGAGCAGGAGTTGGCCAGGCGCGGCGTCAAACTGGAATGGGTACCGGCGGCCACCGCCTCGGTGGGCACCTTCGTCAACGAGGAATTCGCCAACCAGCGCATCGACTTCGCCTTCTACGGCGACCTGCCCTCGATCATCGCCAACGCCTCCGGCGTCGCCACCCGGCTGATCGTCCCCGGCGGCAGCGGCAACAACGTCTACCTGGTGGTGCCGCCGGGCTCGCCGGCGAAATCCATCGCCGACCTCAAGGGCAAGCGCATCGCGCTGCACCGCGGCCGCCCCTGGGAACTGTCCTTCGCCAAGCTGCTGGAAGCCAACCACCTGGGCTTCGACGACTTCCGCATCTTCAACCTCAACCCCCAGGCCGGCGCCGCCGCCCTCAGCGCCGGCCGCGTCGATGCCTTCTTCACCCTCAGCGATGCCTACCTGCTGGAAGACAAACAGGTGGGCCGCATAATCTGGTCCAGTAAGCAGGCGCCGGCCGACTGGAAGATGCGCGCCGAACTCTGGGGCGCCCGCGACTTCGTCGCCCAGCAACCGGAGCTGACGCAGCTGGTGGTGAACGCCTACCTGAAGGCCGCCCACTGGACCGCCCAGGAAGCCAACAAGGACACCTACCAGGGCTACCAGGCGCAATCCGGCCAGCCGCTGAGCGTGCTGCAGCGCGAGGCCGAGGGCGAGCCCTGGGCGCAGCACTTCAGCCCGCTGTACGACCAGTCCTTGCGCCAGCACTACGCCGACGCCATCGCCTACAGCCTCAAGGCGCGCCTGATCCGCAACGAGGTGAAGGTGGAGGAACTGCTGGAGCCGAAGTTCGTGGAGCGCGGGTTGGAAGAGCTGAAGTTGCAGGGTTACTGGAAGGATACTTCGGCGAGTGTGGCCGGGCGGCCGTGACTGGTTTGTGAAGGGTGTTTCCCGGACGCACATGGTGCATGAGGTTACCTCCGCCCCTCTCCCCAGCCCTCTCCCTGAAGGGAGAGGGAGCTTGTCCGTGCCGACGTGAAGCGTGGCATTCGCCGGATAGCCCATGATTGCCGACTAACTCAGAAGTACCAGAACACTCCGAACGGTCCCCTCTCCCTTCAGGGCGAGGCGCGCAGCCGAGGGTTAGGGAGAGGGGCGGTATCGAACCCACGCACCTCCATCCCAGTGAGCACCTCCACCTCCGCGCCAATCTGTGCCATCGACGCCAGGGCAAACCGCGAGTACTTATTCGCCTACGCGCCCGGCCGCCTCCTACGGTGCTCCACGACTTCTCCGGCATGAATTGCTATCATTCGACGATAGCATTCGCCGAATGAAGAGCCGTCACGCCAAGACACTGGAAGCCCTCTTTCGCACGCCCACGAGTGCGTCACTGGCCTTCGCCGACATCGAAGCGCTTGTCCTCCACCTCGGAGGTGAAGTTCAGGAGCGCGAAGGTTCGAGGGTGAGGCTGGCCCTGGGTGGCTGCATCTGGCGATGCCATCGCCCCCACCCGGGCAAGGAGGCGAAGAAGTACCAAGTCGAAGAGGCCCGCGAATTTCTTCGTCGGGCCGGAGTTGAGCCATGAACTGCATGACCTACAAAGGCTACACGGCACGTGTCGAATTCGACGACCGCGACGACATCTTCGTCGGCCGCCTGCTCGGTGTCCGTGACATCATCAGCTTCCATGCCGACAGCGTGGCCGAGTTGCACACGGCCTTTCACGCAGCCGTCGAGGATTACCTGGCCGACTGTGCCGAACGGGGCGTGACGCCGGAGAAGCCGGCCTCGGGAAAGGTCATGCTGCGTATCCGCCCCGAGGTTCACGCCGCCGCCAGCCTCGCCGCACAGGCCGAAGGCAAGAGCCTCAACCAATGGGCGGAGAGCGTCTTCGAACGGGCGGCGAGCAAACGCGCCGGTTGATCCGGTCGCAAGCCGCGTATCGCGTCCAGACGTACAAGTACAAGAAAGCCCTCGTTCGAGGGCTTCTTGCCGAACGGGCCTAAGCTCAGGCCACTGCTTCCAGCAACTTCTGCCCCTCCGCCCACAGCCCGGTCATCTTCCATTGCTGTTCCAGCACCCCGGGGCCGAACTCCTTGGAGCCGCCGAACTGCTCGGCCAGGCCCTGGAAGTAGGCGCCCTCCTCGATCAGCAGGATCAGCTTCGACACCTGCAGCAGGTCCGCGCCCCAGAAGGTCGCGCCGCCGTTGGCCTCGAGGATCGCCGGGGTGTGCGGATTCTGTTCGATGCGCTCGACGATGAAGGCGTGCTCGGGCTGGCGGCGGTCGATGTAGATCGGCAGCTCGCGGGCCAGGGTCACGCGCTGGGACGCCGCGTAGCGGATCGGCAGCACCCGGTGGGCACTGGCCCAGCCGCCCAGGTAGGGGGTGTGTACGTGGATCACCACGTTCACCTCCGCGCGCTTCTGGAAGATGCCGGCGTAGCGCTGGCCGTTGCCGCCGGCCTTGCGCCCGCTCAGCGGCGAGGCGCCCTCGGCGGTTTCGTCCAGCACCACCTCGCCGGCGTAGCTGGCGACCACGGCGCGGATGCCCTGGTCGTCGGCCCAGGGGCTGGGGGCGTGCAGAGCGATCACCAGGTCGCTGTCGGGCACGCGGATATAGGTCTGGTAGGTGTTGGTCGCGGTCAGGGTGCGGGTGTCGCGGAGCACCCGGAAGGCCTTGGCGAAATCGCGCCGGGCCTGGTCCAGCTGGGCGAGCAGCGCCGGGGTGAGTCGGTTGGTCATGGTGCAATTCCTCTGTGGTGAGCATCGAGCCTCGGAAAGTCGGGCTGCAAGCGCTCCAGCAGGACTTGTGCCAGCCAGGATACCCATTACGAATCAATAGGTTGCGCAAGCCATACGAAACGAAGGCGGCCGGCGCGGGGCAACCTGCTGCGGCCTCAGCAACGATTGCTGGCGGAGTGTTGCTGGATCAGCAATCGCAGCCGCCAGGACACCCAGGATATCGCTGTAGCCCTTGCGCCACAGGGCCTCCAGGCTTTCGGCACAGGCCTTGCTCCAGTACCGGCAACCCCGAGCGCATGGCGCTGAGGCCACCTTCCACGCAGCCACTGGAGCACAAGCATGAGCACCGAATTCTTCTGGCGCCTCCCCCTGGGGAGCGACGGCCCCTACCTCGCCACCGACAAGAACAACCGTGGCGCCCCCGTCCACCGTCCGGGCAACATCGCCCCCGGGCGCCTGCCCAACGGCGAGCCGGACGGCTTCACCTACATCGACTACATCGCCCAGGTGGCCAAGGCCGCCGAGATCGCCGGCTTCGAGGGGGCGCTGCTGCCCACCGGGCCGGAGCCCTGGATCGCCGCCGCGGCCCTGGCCCGGGAAACCCGCCGGATCAAGTTCCTGGTCGCCTTCCAGGCCACCTGGACGTTGCCGGCCTATGCCGCGCAGCAGGCCGCCATCCTGCAGAACCTCAGCCGCGGCCGCCTGGAGTGGAACATCATCACCGGCGGCAACCCGGCCAGCCAGCGCGCCAATGGCGACTTCCTGGAGCACGACAAGCGCTACCAGCGCACCGGCGAGTTCCTCGACATCATCGACGGCCTGTGGAGCCACGAACAGTTCAGCTACCAGGGCGAAATCTACCAACTGGAGAACGGCTCGCTGCCCCCGGGCCTGAAGCACGAACGCAAGCCGGGCATCTACTTCTCCGGCTTCTCCGACGCCGCCCTGGACGTGGCCGCCCGACACGCCGACGTGTACCTGAACTGGGCCGAGCCGGTCGACAAGCTCAAGCCGCACATCGAGCGCGTCCGCGAGCTGGCCGACAAGCAGGACCGGCAGGTGCGCTTTGGCCTGCGCATCGACCTGTTCGCCCGCGAGACCGAAGAGGCCGCCTGGAGCGAACTGCGCAAGCAATACGAACGCATCGACGCCCGCACCAGCGCCGCCATCAGGCACTTCGCCAGCGGCTCCGACTCGGTGGGCGCGGCGCGCCAGAGCGCCTACCACCAGAACGTCGAGCGCTTCGACGAGCTGATCCTCGGCCCGAACCTCTGGGCCGGCTTCGGCAAGGCCAAGCCTGGGCCGACCATCGGCCTGGTGGGCAGCCACCAGAACGTCGCCGAGCGCCTGGCCGAGTACCGCGACGCCGGCTTCTCCACCTTCATCCTGGCCGGCAACCCACACCTGGAAGAGGCCCTGCGCATCGGCCAGGAAGTGCTTCCGCTGGTCCACCAACGAGCCGACGCCCGCGCCGACCAACCCACCGCGCTGAAGGCCAGCGCCTGACCCCGCAAGGAACCGCATCATGAGTCAACCGCTCGACACCCTCTGGTACACCCGCTGCCCGGTACCCACCGGCCTCGGCATCGCGGTACAGAAAGGCTGGCTGGAACAGGCCCTGGGCGACCAGGGGACGCGCATCCAGTCGCTGCGAGAGTCGGACAACCAGGCCGTGCGCGAATCGCACTTCGACCACAGCCTGCAGAACTCGGTACGCCACGGCGGCAGCATCCCGGCCATCTGGGCCCGCGCCAGCGGCCGCGAGACGCGGGTGATCGGCCTGTCGTGGGCCGACGAGGTGCAACTGATCCTCAGCCTGCCCGACAGCGGCATCCGCAACGTCAAGGACCTCAAGGGCCGGCGCTTCGGCCTGCCCGACTGGGCCGGTGCGCAGATCGACTTCACCCGCGCCCAGGCCATCCGCGGCCTGGAGAACGCGCTCAGGCTGGAAGGCCTGGAAGTGCAGGACGTGGAACTGGTGGACTTCCGCCAGGGCGGCACCTTCAGCGACGAGACGCCGCACAGCATCGCGGGCCTCGGCGCCTTCGGCGGGCGCCGCCGCGGCGGGCAGAACCCGGAGCTCACCGGCCTGCTGCGCGGCGAGGTGGACGCCATCTTCCTCAAGGGCGCCCACGCCGTGCAACTGGCCCAGCAGTTCGGCCTGCACACGGTGATCGACACCGGCTCCCACCCGGAGCCGCTGATCCGCTCGAACAACGGCACACCACGCACCCTGAGCGTGGACCAGCACCTGCTCGACACGCACTTCGACACCGCCGTGGGCATCCTCGGCTCGGTGCTGCGCGCCGAGGATTGGGCCCAGGCCCACCCCGAGGATACCCGCCGCTACCTCGCCCGCGAGGCCAACAGCAGCGAGTACTGGGTGGCCCAGGCCTACGGCGAGGACGCCCACCAGCGCCTGCGCACCAACCTCGACGAGCGCTCCATCGCCGCCCTGCAGGACTTCACCGACTTCCTCCGGCGCTGGAACTTCATCCCCCAGGGCTTCGCCGTGCGCGACTGGATCGACCCGCGCCCGCTGGAAGCCCTGCGCAGCGCCGTCGCCAAGCGCGCCGGCTGAGCGCCGCCCGGCCCCGGTCGCAGCCGGGGCCGACCGCCCACCAGGAAAGGCTCCCTGATGAACACTCCTCTCGATACCCTCTGGTACACCCACAGTCCGGTACCCACGGGGCTCGGCATCGCCGTCGAATCCGGCCGCCTGGCCCAGGCCTTCCGCCCCTGGGGCACGCGCATCCAGGCCCTGCGCGAGTCCTCCGACCGCGAGGTGCGCGAGGCGCACTTCGACCATCACCTGCGCAACTCGGTGCGCCATGGCGGCAACATCCCGGCCATCTGGGCCTGCGCCAGCGGCCGCGACACCCGCGTGCTGGGCCTGTCCTGGAGCGACGAGGTGCAATTGATCGTCACCACCGCCGACAGCCCGGTACGCGATATCCGCGACCTGCGCAACCGCCGCTTCGGCGTGCCCAAGTGGGCCAACGTGCAGATCGACTTCACCCGCGCCCAGGCCATCCGCGGCCTGGAGAACGCCCTCAGGCTGGAAGGCCTGCAGGTCGCCGACATCGAACTGGTGGACTACCCCTACGGCGGCACCTACAGCGACGACCCAGTGCGCCATGTGCACGGTGCCCAGGTCAGCCTCGGCGGCAACCGCGTGCGGCGGCGCAACAACGAGCTGATCGGCCTGCTGCGCGGCGACATCGACGCCATCTTCCTCAAGGGCGCCCATGGCCTGCATCTGGCCGATGAGTTCGGCCTGCGCGTGGTGGTGGACGTCGGCTCGCACCCCGATCCGCTGATCCGCGCCAACATCGGCACGCCACGCACCCTGACCGTCGACCAGCACCTGCTGGACGAACACTTCGACGCCGCCGTGCTGATCCTCGAAACCGTGCTGCGCGCCGAGCAATGGGCCTGGGCCCACCCCGAGGAGACCCGCCGCTTCCTCGCCCGCGAGCTGAACACCAGTGAGTACTGGGTGGCCGCCGCCTACGGCGAGGACGCCCACCTGCGCCTGCAGACCAACCTGGCCGAGCGCTCCGTCGGGGCCCTGCAGGACCTCACCGACTTCCTCGAGCGCTGGGACTTCATCCCGCGCCGCTTCGACGTGCGCCAATGGATCGAGCCGGGGCCGCTTGAGCAATTGCTGGAGAAGGTCAATGTCGCCATCTAGGCCGCCGGCCTTCCTCGCCGGCTTCATGCTGCTGGCCGCCTTCAGCGGCGCCACCATCGGCATGGCGAAGATCGTCACCACCCTTTACGCCCTGCACATAGGCGCAAGCCCCATGCAACTAGGGGTGATCTCGGCCATGGAGTCGCTGGGCATGGTCCTGCTGACACTGCCGGCGGGCTTCGTCATCGCCCGCTACGGCGCGCGCCGGGTGTACTTCCTGGCCAGCCTCGGGCCACTGCTGCTGAACCTGGCCATCCCGCTGTTCGGCACCTGGCTGTGGCTGGCCGCGGCGCGCCTGCTGATCGGCCTGTGCATCCCCTTCCGCATCGTCGCCATGAACAGCGCCTTCCTCCGCCAGCTGCGGAACATCGGCAACGACAAGGCCGGCTGGTACCGCGGCGCCCTGACCCTCGGCATGGGCCTGCTCGGCCCGCTGCTGGGCAACTGGCTCAGCGGCGGCAGCTTCACCCTAGGCTTCGTGGTGATCGGCCTGTGCTTCGGCCTGATGGCGCTGTACAGCCTCGGCTTCTGGGAAGGCGAAGGTCCGGCCGAGGCGGCCGCCGAACTGGACGGCGGCATCCTGGCCCAGGCGCGGACCCTGCTCGGCCACCCGGAGGTCGCCGAGAGCTGCCTGGTGGAGCTGCTGTCCGGCGCCACCGGGGCGCTGTTCGGCACCTTCATCATCGTCCTGGCCATGGAGGTGGCCCAGCTCAGCCAGGAGCGCGCGGTGAGCCTGGTGATGATCCAGGGCCTGGCCGCGGTGCTCGGCCTGTTCGGCCTGGGCCGCCTGGTGGAGCGCGGCGGGCGGCGCCCGGCCCGCCTCGCCGGCCTGGCCCTGGGAGTGGCCGGCCTGCTGCTGCTCGGCCGTGGCCAGGGCTATGCCTGGCTGGCCCTGGGCGCCGTGCTGCTGAGCCTGGCCACGGCGCTGGTGCACCTGGTGAACATGGCGCAGCTGGGCGAGTCGGCCCTGGACAAGAGCAAGCTCTCCGGCCTGTTCAATCTCGCCGGCATGCTCGGTAGCTGCTCCGGCGCCTTGCTCGGTGGCGCCATCAGCCACTGGATCGGCCTGGCCAACCTGTTCCTGGCCTGGATCCCGCTGGTGCTGCTGGCCGCCCTGTGCTGCTGGCTGCGCCACCTGCGGCGCGGCGCCACAGCGATAGCCGTGGAGGGCTGAAGCGATGCGTAGAATCCCCCTGCACCACCTGACCGTGCTGGTCTCGCCCCTGGCGCTGCTGGCCGCGTGGGTACTGCTGGCCGACAGCGGGCGCTTCCCCAGCCAGTTGCTGGTGCCGCCGCGCGAGGTCTGGCAGGCCTTCGTCGAGCTGGCCAGCAGCGGCGAGCTGCGCGAACACCTGGACAGCAGCCTGTCGCGCCTGGCCCTGGGCTTCCTGATCGGCGCCGGCGGCGGCCTGGCGTTCGGCACCGCCATGGCCCTGTCGCCCAGCGTCGAGGCCTACTGCGGGCCGCTGTTCCACACCCTGCGCCAGGTGCCCTCCATCGCCCTGATCCCGATGTTCATCCTGTTCTTCGGCGTCGAGGAGACCTTCAAGATCCTCATCGTCACCAAGGCCACCTTCTTCCCCGTGGCCCTGGCCACCTGCGAGGGCGTGCGCGGCATCCCGCGCAGCTACTTCGAGGTCGCCCAGGTCTACCGCCTGCCGCTGCCGACGCTGCTCGCCGAGGTGGCCTTCCCGGCCGCCGCGCCGCCGATCCTCACCGGCCTGCGCATCGGCCTGAGCCGCGCCTGGATGGTGCTGGTGGCGGCCGAGCTGCTGGCCGCCGACAGCGGCCTGGGGCAGATGATCGAGATGAGCCGGCAGATGCTGCGCATCGACGTGGTGATGGTCGGCGTGCTGGTGACCGGCGTCATCGGCTTCGTCCTGGACTATGGCTTCCGCCTGCTGGAGCGGCGCGTGCTGCGCTGGAAACCGCTATGAAGAGCCTCGTTTCACTGTTGCGCCGCGGCCGTGGGCTGGTCCTGCCGCTGCTGCTGATCGCCGCCTGGGAAGCCGCCTCGCGCCAGGACGCCAGCCACGCCTACGCCTTCGTGCCGCTGCGGCGCATCGGCGAAGGCCTGGCGGAACTGCTGGCCAGCGGCGAACTGTGGCTGAGCGTGGCGGCCAGCCTGCAGCGCACCTGCCTGGGCCTGCTGTTCGGAGTGGCGGCAGGCTTCGTCCTGGGCGCCGCCATGGCCCTTTCGCGCAGCGCTGGGCGCCTGCTCGCGCCGCTGTTCCACGGCCTGCGCCAGGTGCCCATCCTCGGCCTGATCCCGTTGCTGGCGCTGTGGTTCGGTAGCGGCGAGGCGACCAAGGTGCTGATCGTCTCCCTGGCCGCCTTCTACCCCATGGCGCTCAATGCCCATGAAGGCTTCAGCCACGTCGAGAAGCGCTACCGCGAAGTCGGCCGGCTATACGCGCTGTCGCCCCTGCAGCAGTTCACCCAGGTGCTGCTACCCGGCGCCCTGCCCAGCCTGTGCAACGGCGTGCTGCACGCCCTGGCCTTCGCCTGGGTCAGCTCGGTGGGCAGCGAACTGTTCCTTTCCACCGGCATGGGCCTGGGCAACCTGATGATGAACGCCGAGACCGGCTCGCGTATGGAGATCATCGTGATCGGCGTGCTCTGCATCGGCCTGCTCGGCTACGCCATGAACCAGCTGTTTTCCCGCCTCGCCCGCCACCTGCTGCGCTGGCGCGCCCTCCATCGATAGGTGACCGCATGACCGCACTGCTCAATCCCTCCCCCGCCTACGCCCTCGGCCAGCCCGGCGCCCTGGAGATCCGTGGGCTGAACAAGCACTACCGGATCGATGGCAAGCTGCTGCAGGTGCTCAGTGGCATCGACCTGCAGGTGCTGCCCGGCGAGTTCGTCTGCATCGTCGGCGCCAGCGGCTGCGGCAAGTCCTCGCTGCTGCGCCTGATCGTCGGCCTGGAGCAGGACTACGAAGGGCTGATACGCCTGGACGGCGAGACCGTGCGCGGCACCAGCCTGGACCGTGGCCTGGTGTTCCAGGACCACCGCCTGTTCCCCTGGAAGACCGTCGAGCAGAATGTCGCCCTGGCCCTGAAGAACCAGCGCCTGGGCAAGCGGGAGAAGGCCGAGCGCGTCGCCGAGCACCTGGCCCTGGTCGGCCTGCAGGGCTTCGAGCAGGCCTATCCGCACCAGCTTTCCGGCGGCATGGCGCAGCGCGCGGCCATCGCCCGGGCGCTGATCACCCGGCCCAAGCTGCTGTTGCTCGACGAACCCTTCGGCGCCCTCGACGCCCTCACCCGGGTGAACCTGCAACGCGAGCTGCAACGCATCTGGCTGCAACAGCGCAGCAGCGTGATCATGGTCACCCACGACGTCGAGGAAGCGCTCTACCTGGGCGACCGGGTGATCGTCATGGACGCCCGCCCCGGGCGCATCCGCCATGAGGTTCGCGTCGAGCTGCCGCACCCGCGCGAACGCAACGCGCCACGCCTGCACCGGTTGCGCGACGAGCTGCTCGCCGAGCTCACCGGCCAATGACCCCGGAGGCGGCTATCCTTCGGGTGCGCCGCTCCGCCTTTGTTTGATCCCGGCCAAGTTCCCGCGCCGCGGTTCGTGCCTCAATGGCGCCAACGCCGGAGCCCGGCGTGCATCCATCCCCCTGCCGGCACGGGAGCGAGCATGGCCATGGAAAAGCACCATCAATGGAACCTCGGCTATTTCGTCGTGGCCTTCGTGGCCATGCTGCTGGTGCAGAACTGGCTGGGCGAGTACTCGGCCGAGGCGCCGATTTCCTACAGCGAGTTCCAGCGCCTGCTGGACGCCGGCAAGGTCAGCGACCTGCGCGTCGACCAGGAGCGCATCAGCGGCACCCTCAAGGAGCCGATCCAGGGCCGCACGCGCTTCACCACCAACCGCGTCGAGCCGCAGCTGGCGGCGGAGCTGGAGAAAGCCCAGGTCGACTTCTCCGGCGTCACCCAGAGCGGCCTGGCCAAGCTGCTGGGCTGGCTGCTGCCGGTGCTGCTGTTCTTCGGCCTGTGGGTGTTCTTCTTCCGCGGTCTGGCCGAGAAACAGGGCTTCGGCGGCATGGTCAGCGTCGGCAAGTCGAAGGCGCGGGTGTTCGTCGAGCGCGACACCGGGGTGACCTTCGACGACGTGGCCGGCATCGACGAGGCCAAGGCCGAGCTGCAGGAAGTGGTGTCCTTCCTCAAGGACCGCCCCACCTACAGCCGCCTGGGCGCGCGGATTCCCAAAGGCATCCTGCTGGTGGGCCCGCCCGGCACCGGCAAGACGCTGGTGGCCAAGGCCGTGGCCGGCCAGGCCGGGGTGCCGTTCTTCTCCATCTCCGGCTCGGAGTTCGTCGAGCTGTTCGTCGGCGTCGGCGCCGCGCGGGTGCGCGACCTCTTCGAGCAGGCGCGCAAGGCCGCGCCCTGCATCATTTTCATCGACGAGCTGGACGCCCTGGGCAAGATGCGCGGGCTGGGCGCCTTCGGCGGCAACGACGAGAAGGAGCAGACGCTCAACCAATTGCTCGCCGAGCTGGACGGCTTCGACCCGCGCGAAGGCGTGGTGCTGCTGGCCGCCACCAACCGCCCGGAAGTGCTCGACCCGGCCCTGCTGCGCGCCGGCCGCTTCGACCGCCAGATTCTTATCGACCGCCCGGACCGCCGGGGCCGCGAGGCCATCCTGCGGGTGCACCTGAAACGCGTCAGCGCCGCCGCCGACCTCGATTGCGGGCAGATCGCCGCCATCACCACCGGCTTCACCGGCGCGGACCTGGCCAACCTGGTCAACGAAGCCGCCATCGGCGCCACCCGGCGCGGCGCCGAGGCGGTGGGCATGGCCGACTTCACCGCCGCGGTGGAGCGCATCGTCGCCGGCGCCGAGCGGCGCAGCCGGCTGCTGCTGCCGCAGGAGCGCAAGGTGGTGGCCTACCACGAGATGGGCCACGCCCTGGCCGCGGCCTCGCTGCCGCGCATGGACCCGGTACACAAGGTCTCCATCGTCCCCCACGCCATCGGCGCCCTCGGCTTCACCCTGCAGCGGCCCACCGAGGACCGCTTCCTGATCGGCCGCCAGGAACTCAAGGACCGCATGGTGGTGCTGCTGGCCGGGCGCGCCGCCGAGGCCCTGGTGTTCGACGAGATTTCCACCGGCGCCGCCGACGACCTGGCCAAGGCCACCGACATCGCCCGCCAGTTGGTGACGCGCTTCGGCATGAGCGAGCAGCTCGGCCAGGCCGTGCTGGAGCGGCAGAACGCGCCCTATCTGGCAGGCGACAACGGCCACCTGGCGGGGCTGCGCGAGAAGGACTACTCGGAGCAGACCGCCCGCGAGGTGGACCTGTGCGTGCGCGAGCTGATCGACGAAGCCTTCCGCCGCGCCCGGGCCCTGCTGGAGCAACGCCGCAGCGACCTGGAGGCCGGCGCGCAACTGCTGCTGGAGCGCGAAACCCTCACCCCGGAGGATTTCCCCGCCCTGGCCGGCGCGCCGGCGCCTTGAGCGGGCCTGCTTCGAACTCCTGGCTATTTGCAGCGCCGCGCATATGCCGGGGAACTCATTGACAGATTGGCGCCAGGCAAGTGTCATGGGCGTTGTCGTCCGGCGCGGTCGAGGTGTGGCGCCGGGATTACGTGGTCCGTTTGCGTGTTTCCTTATCCCCCGCACAGGAGCCGCCGGCATGTACGACTCTGCACCCAGGGCCTCGGGGCCCGCGGAGGAAGATTTCCTCTTCACCTTCGAGACCCACGTCCTGCAGAAGGCCCTGCCCGCCTTCGAGGAAGCCAGCCGCTTCGCCCGCGACCGCGGCCTGGATTGCCAGGTCGAACTGCTCGTGGACGAGGACGACCACCTGCAACTGTGCCTGTTCGCCCGCCTGGGCGGCAGCCAGCAGCCGAGCTTCTACCGCATCGTCGCCGATACCGAACTCCAGGGCCTGGTCCACGAGCAGTACGCCACCCATGGCCAGCGCATGCGCCGCCTGGGCGCGCAACTGGACTCGCTGGACGGCGAGGTGCTCGACGAACAGCTCGCCGAGTTCTTCCAGCTGGCCTTCGGCATGCACCTGGACGAGCCGGGGCACCGACGAGTCAGCGGCTTCTAGCAGCCGCCCCTTTGCCTTGCCTGCCGTTCCTCGCCTCGCCTTGCGCGGGCGGGTTTTCGCGCGACACTGTGCGCATGAAATGGATCGCACGCGCCCGCCTGCGTTCGGTCCGAGCAAAGGTAAGGGCCGCGATGCCCCTTGCAGGAGTGCCCCTATGAAAAGCCCCGTGGATACCCCGCACCCCGACCCGGTGGTGACCAGGGAAGCCGACGAACTGGAGGAGCTGGTGGAGCTGGACCCGGTCGACAGCGGCCAGGAGCCGCACCTGTCCGCTGCCCACCAGGAAGGCGTGATCGACGAGCAGCACTGAGCTTGCATTCTGCCGTGCAGGCTTCGTGCAATCGTGCGAAATGCACGGGCGCGTCTCTATCGCTATCGAATAACCAGCTGATTTAAAAAGAGAAAATTTTCAAGCGAAGCTGGAACGTATGCTGCAACGGCTCTCCCATCGGCTTCACGGATACCAAGGGAGAGCGTCATGCACAACGACCGTAGCCAAGCCCCGCAACTCCTCGGCGAACAGTTCAGCGACTACCGCGTCGACCTCCAGCAGCGCCCGGACGGCGGCCTGCTGCTGAGGCTGCGTGACCACGAAAACCGGCGCCTGCTGACCACCTGGGCGATCCCGGCCAGCGAATGGCGCGACCCGACGCGTCTGAACAACTTCATCGAACGCATCCGCCGCGACCTGCTGACCGCCGAGGGCCGCCCCCTGCAGGAAGACGAGGTGGACTGCTTCCGCAAGCGCATCGAACTGCAGACCTTCAACCCCGGCCAGGGCCGCCACCGCCAGCGCAAGATCGTGGTGGCTGGCGAGCGCCTGCGCGCAATGGCGGCCCACGCCTGAGTCAGTCCGCGCCCTGGCGGAACTGCCCGGGGGTCATGCCGCTCCAGCGGCGGAAGGCCTTGGCGAAGGCGCTTTCGTCGGAGAAGCCCAGACGCTCGGCCACTTCCGCCAGCCGCGCGGGGCCTTGCAGCAGTTGCTCGGCCATGGCGTGCAGCACCCGCTCGCGCAACAGCTTGAAGCTGCTGCCCTCCTCGGCCAGGCGCCGGTTCAGGTGCCGGCCGCTGAGGCCCAGGCGTTCGGCGATGCGCTCCTTGCCCCACTGCGGGTGCTCGCGCAGCAGGCCCTGCACCTGCGCCGCCAGGCTCTGCGCGCCCAGGCGCTGCAACTGGGCGCCGGCGAGCTGGCGCAGGTGTTCGCGCATCAGGGCGTTGGCCTGGATCAGCGGCACCTGCAGGTCGTCCTCGGCGAACAGCAGGCCATCCTCGCCGGCGCTGAAGTCGGGCAACAGGCCCAGCAGTTCGCGGTAACTGCCCGCTTCGCCACGGGCGGCGTGGCCGATGCGCACGGCCCGCGGGCGCACGCGCTCGCCGGTGATCCAGGCGCTCAGCCGCACCAGGCTGGCCAGCACCGCTTCCACCCGCGCCTCGCGGCGCACGCGGTAGCTGGGGCGATAGACCAGGGCCACGCCACCGGCCTCGCGGCGTAGGGCGAACTCGCTGCCCTCGGCGATGATCGGGTAGTACTCCAGCAGCGCTTCCAGGGCTTCGCCGAAGGTCTCGCAGCTCATCAGCAGGGCGCCGACCATGTCCAGGTGGCCGACCTGCAGGGCGCTGCCCAGGCGCAGGCCCAGCAGCGGCTCGGCGCTGGCGGCGCACAGGCCGTCCCACAGCTCGTCCTGGCGCGCCAGCGGGATGCGCGCCTGGCGGCCCAGCTCGCGCAGGTCGGCGGGCAGTTGCAGGCCCAGGCGCGTAGCGGCCTGGAGGATGCCCTGGGCGTAATGCACGGTGATCGAGGGGCTGTTGGGCATGGTCCCGAAATAACCGGAAAAAGTCCTGATTGAGCCAGCAAAGCGCGGCGCGGGGCGGGTATCCTTGCCCATTACAACGAGAAATACAAACGAGCCGCGCATGCCTTGCAAACCGTGCCCCGCGCCCCTTAGGGAGGCGCGCTGATGCCCACCGTCCACCTGGAATTCGCCGGCGCCTCGATGCTGGCCCTGAACGCGATCATCGCGCTGATGATGTTCGGCGTCTCCCTGGAACTGCGCCGCGAGGACTTCACCCGCATCGTCCGCGCGCCCAAGGCGCCGCTGATCGGCATGTTCATCCAGTTCCTGCTGCTGCCGGCCAGCGCCTGCCTGCTGGCCAACCTGCTGCCGATCGACCCGCAGCTGGCCCTGGGCATGCTGCTGGTGGCCACCTGCCCCAGCGGCAGCTTCTCCAACGTCATGACCTGGCTCGCCCGCGGCAACGTCGCGGTGTCGGCCAGCGTCACCGCGGTGTCCGGGCTGTCCGCCGGGTTCTTCACGCCGTTCAACTTCGCCCTCTACGCCAGCCTTGCGCCGGAGACCCGCGCGCTGCTCACGCAGATCCGCATCGATCCGCTGGAGCTGCTGGCCACGGTGCTGCTGGTGCTGGTGGCGCCGATGCTCGCCGGCATGGCCCTGGGCCGGCGCCGCCCGCAACTGGCGCGGCGCCTGGAAAAGCCCATGCGGGTGTTCTCGCTGCTAGTGCTGGCGGCCTTCGTGGTGATGGCCTTCATCAAGAACTACGCGCAGTTCGTCGCCTACTTCCACCTGTTCTTCTGGCTGGTGGCGCTGCTCAACGGCGCCGCCCTGGGCCTGGGCTACCTGTGCGCGCGGGCCTGCCGGCTGGGCGAGGCCGACGTGCGCGCGGTGACGCTGGAAAGCGGCATCCACAATTCGGCGCTGGGCATGGCGCTGATCCTCACCTTCTTCCCCGAGGCCGGCGGCATGCTGCTGATCGCCGCCTTCTGGGGCTGCTGGCAACTGCTCACCGGGCTGGGCCTGGCGCTGTTCTGGTCGCGCCGCGCGCCGCTGCCCAAGCTCGCCGCCGCCGGGGGGAGAACGCCATGAGCTACGTGGCCCCTGCCCTGGGCAGCTTCATTCTGCTGGCCTACACCCTGGAAGCGGTCACCGGCTTCGGCAGCGTGGTGCTGGCGCTGTCCCTCGGCGCCCTGCTGCTGCCCATCGAACAGCTGCTGCCGGTGCTGGTGCCGCTGAACGTCGGCCTGACCAGCTACCTGGCCTGGCGCCACCGGCGCCTGGTGCAGTGGCGGCTGCTGCTGGCCACCCTGCTGCCGGGCATGCTGCTGGGCATGGTGGCCGGCTACCTGCTGCTGCCCTGGCTGGACCCGCAACTGCTCAAGCGCGGTCTCGGCCTGCTCATCCTGTGGTTCGCCGCCCGCGAATTGCACCGCAGCGCCAAGGGCACGCCCAGGGGCCAGGTGCCGGCCTGGGCGATGCGCCTGGCCACCGGCGCAGCCGGCGTCTGCCAGGGCCTGTTCGCTTCCGGCGGGCCGCTGCTGGTCTACGCCCTGGCCGGCCAGCAGCTGGACAAGTCGCGCCTGCGCGCCACCCTGGTGTGCGTCTGGTTCAGCCTCAACGGCCTGCTCACCCTGGCCTTCCTGGTCGACGGCCGGCTGCGCCCGGCCCTGCCCCAGGTGCTGGCCTACGCGCCGCTGCTGCCGCTGGGCCTGTGGCTGGGCGAATACCTGCACCGGCGCTGCCCGGAACGCCACTTCCGCCTGGCCATCCACCTCCTGCTGCTGGTCAGCGGGGTCCTGCTGCTGTCTCCCTGGAGCCTCCTGTGAGCTACGACATCATCGTCAAGAACGGCCTCTACTTCGACGGCAGCGGCGCCCCCGGCGCGCTGCGCCACCTGGGCATCCGCGCCGGGCGCCTCGACACCCTCAGCGCCTCGCCGCTGGACGAGGCCGGCTGCCCGCAGGTGCTGGACGCCGCCGGCAAGTGGGTGACCCCGGGCTTCCTGGAGATCCACTCGCACTACGACGCCGAGGTGATAGCCGCACCGGCGCTGAAGGAATCGGTGCGCCACGGCGTGACCACGGTGGCCCTGGGCTCCTGCTCCATCAGCATGGTGCTGGGCGAGGCGGAGGACTGCTCCGACCTGTTCACCCGCGTCGAGGCGGTGCCGCGCGAGGTGGTGCTGCCGATCCTGCGGGAGAAACGCACCTGGCGCGACGCCGCCGGCTACCGGGCCTTCTACGAGCAGCTGCCGCTGGGGCCGAACCTGTGCTCCTTCCTCGGCCATTCCGAGCTGCGCGTGGCGGTGATGGGCCTGCAGCGCGCCACCAGCGGCGCCAAGCCCACCGAGGCCGAGCTGCAGCGCATGGAGCAGCTGCTCAACGAGGCGCTGGACGCCGGCTGCTTCGGCCTCTCGGTGATGACCACGCGGCTGGACAAGATGGACGGCGAGCGCGCCTGGTCCAGCCCGTTGCCCTCCACTTTCGCCAGCTGGAAGGAATTCTCCCGCCTGTTCGCCGTGCTGCGCCGGCGCGGCGCGCTGATGCAGGGCGCGCCCAACGCGGTGACCAAGATCAACGTGTTCGCCTTCCTCTGGCAGGCCCACGGCTGGTTCCGCCGGCCGCTCAAGTGCAGCATGCTCACCGCCCTGGACCTCAAGTCGCAGCCCTTCATGCACCGCATCACCCGCGCCTCCGGCTGGCTGGCCAACCGCGTGCTGCGCGGGCGCTTCCGCTGGCAGACGCTGCCGGCGCCGTTCAACGTGCGCATCGAAGGGCTGAACATGAACGGCTTCGAGGAATTCGGCGCCGGCGAAATCCTCCGCGACATCAAGGACCCGGAAGAACTCTACGCGCGCATCCAGGACCCGGCCTTCCGCGAACGCTTCCGCAAGGACATCAAGGCCACCCTCAGCCTGGGCCTGTGGCACCGCCGCCTCTCCGACTGCTGGGTGCGCGAATGCCCGGACGCGAGCCTCGTCGGCCGCAACTTCGAGGACATCGGCCAGCAGCAGGGCAAGGATGCGGTGGACGCCTTCTTCGACCTGGCCAGCCAGTACCGCAACGCGCTGAAGTGGACCACCTGCTACGGCAACCACCGCCCGCAGGTCATGGCCAGGCTGCTGGCCAGCCCCTGGACGCAGCCGGGCTTCGCCGACTCCGGCGCGCACCTGGCGTCCCACGCGCAGTACAACTTCCCGCTGCGTTTCCTCAAGTACGTGCGCGACGCCGAGCTGGCCGGCCAGCCGTTCATGGACACGGGCCGCGCGGTGCAGCGCCTGACCGGCGAACTGGCCGACTTCGCCGGGCTGGACGCCGGCTACCTGCGCGTGGGCGACCGCGCCGACCTGGTGATCGTCAACCCCGAGGGGCTGACCGACGAGCTGGACGAAGTGAGCGAAGCGCCCATGGAAAACCTCGGGCTGGTGCGCCTGGTGAAACGCAACGACACGGCGGTGGACGCCACGGTGATCAATGGGCGCGTGGCGTACCGGCGGGAAAGCGGCTTCGCCGAGGAACTGGGCAAGGAACGCGGCTTCGGACGCTTCCTGCCGGGCCGGGAAGTGGTGCCGGCGTAGCGCGGATGAATCCCACCCACGCCATTCCCCTGTAGGAGCGCGCCCTGCGCGCGATTTCGCGGGCAGGGCCCGCTCCTACAGGTTTCCGGGAGGCACGGCATGTCCCCGTAGGAGCGGACCTTGTCCGCGATAGCCGGAACCACCGGCGCGGTTCGCGGATAAGATCCGCTACGCTGCCCCACTCACGCCATTCCCTGTGGCACGAAGCGCGGACGGAGTCCGCTCAGGCACGCTCCGCCTGTTCACGCACCAGGCTCGCGCGATAACTGCCGCAGCCCTTCCACAACAGCCCGATGGTCAGCAACGCAGCCACTGCGGAAACGATGGCGATCGACGCCCCCACCGCCGCCGGGTCGCCGAACACCCGGTCGGTGATCAGCGCCACCAGGGTGGTGCCCAGGCCCACCGCCAGCAGGTTGCTGACCAGCAGGAAGATCGCCGAGACCTGCGCGCGCACCTGGTTCGGCGCCAGGTTCTGCATGGCCGTGGTGGAGGTCGGCAGGGGGAAGGAGGCGAAGAACATCGCCGGCACCAGCAGTGCCAGGGACAGCCACAGCGGTTCGACCACGGCGAACAGGGCCACCGGCACGAGCATGCCGATGGCGCCGATCACGCCCGTGCGCATGGCCGCGTCGCCGTGGCCGCGGCGGGCCAGCAGGTCGGTCAGCCAGCCGCCGCAGTACACGCCGGCGGTGTTGGCCAGCAGCAGCACCACGCCCAGGGTGTAGCCGGTGCTCACCGGGTCCAGGCCGTGCTTGCGCATGTACAGCGCCGGGGTCCAGCTGAGCATGGCGTACAGGGCCATGGCGTAGCAGGAGAAGCCCAGGTACAGGCAGCTGAAGGTCAGCCGGTGGCGGCCGAGGAAGCGCACGCCGTCGCCCGGCGCCACGGCCTTGGCCTGGCCGCTGGCGTCGCGGCTCAGGCCCTGGCGCTGCGGGTCGCGCACGGTCAGCCAGATCAGCAGGCCCACCAGCACCCCGGGCAGGCCGACGATGAAGAAGGTCAGCTGCCAGGCCTTGACCTCGCCCAGCACTGGCAGCACCAGCGCGTGGGTGTCCTTGAGCAGGTCGATGACGTAGCCGCCGACCAGGAAGGCCAGGCCGCCGCCGAGGAAGGAGCCGATGGAGTAGATGCCCACCGCGCGGCCCAGCTTCTCCCGCGGGAACAGGTCGCTGAACATCGAGTAGGCCGCCGGCGACAGCGCCGCCTCGCCCACGCCGACGCCGATGCGCGCCAGGAACATCTGCAGGAAGTTCTTCGACAGCCCGCAGGCGGCGGTGGCCAGGCTCCAGAAGACCACGCCGACGGCGATGATCCGTGGCCGCGAGAAACGGTCGGCCAGGTAGGCGATGGGCCAGCCCATCACCGCGTAGAACAGCGAGAAGGCCAGCCCGTGCAGCAGGCTGAACTGGGTGTCGCTGAGCTGCAGGTCGGCCTTGATGGGCTCGATCATCAGCGCCAGGATCTGCCGGTCCACGAAGGAGAAGATGTACGCCACCATGCACAGGCTGACGACGTACCACTCGTAGGCGTAGCGCTTGCGCGCCGGGCGCGCCGCGCAGGCGTCGATGGCGGCTGGAGCCGTGCGCGGGGCGCGGCACGAGGAGGAAGGGTTCATGGCGAGGTCTCTTGTCGTTATGGGCAGGCGTGTCGCTGCAAGGCGCCCTCGCCCTCGAAGGGCGGGGCCAGGGGCACCTTAGGGGATGGGCCCCGGGGCGGACCATACGGGGAAACGGCCTCGGCATGGGGGTAGGCTGCCGTAGGCATTGGGGATTTCCTTAGGCGGAAAATCCGCCCCGGCGCCTCACTCATGCGCAGGAATATGCAAGACGCCCGCGCCCAGGCGCCCTACCCTGGCCGCTCGATGATCCAGGAGCTGAAACATGCCGCAAACATCCCCATGCCCCTACCAGCCGGTCAACTTCGCCGCCAAGCTGGCGGCCATCCACGAGCAGTGGCAGCCGCGGGTGGTGGCCGAGATGAACGACTACCAGTTCAAGCTGGTGAAGCTGGAGGGCGAGTTCGTCTGGCACAGCCACGCCGACACCGACGAGACCTTCATCGTGCTCGACGGCGAGCTGCGCATCGACTTCCACGACGGCGCCGTGCAACTGCGCGCCGGGGAGATGTACGTGGTGCCCCGCGGCGTGGAGCACAAGCCCTTCGCCGCGCGGGAGACGCAGGTGCTGCTGATCGAGCCGCGCGGCGTGCTCAACACCGGCGATCAGGGCGGCGAGCGCACCGCGCCCAACGACGTGTGGATCTGAGCCCGCCTCAGGCCAGGCGGTACCAGGCCACGCCCTGCCCGTCCTCGCTGGCCGTCACCCGGCCGCGCTGCGCCAGGTAGTTGAGGTTGGCCAGGCACTCGCCGGTGGCCAGGGCCAGCAGGTCCTGGTCGATGTGCCGGGCGAAGAGCGCGCCGAACAGGTCGATGGCGCGCTTCGGGCCTTCGCCCAGTAGTTCCTGCAGGCGTTCCAGGCCCCGCTGGTGGCCGCGCTCCAGGTGCTCCAGGCGCGCGTGCAGGGGCTGGAAGGGTTCGTTGTGGGCCGGCAGCACCAGCACGTCGTCGGGCACCTCGCGGCGCACCTTGGCCAGGGATTCCAGCCACTGGCCCAGCGGGTCGGCCGCAGGCTCCGTGGGGAACACCGAGACGTTCGGCGAGATGCGCGGCAGCACCTGGTCGCCGGCGACCAGCAGGCGCAGATCGGGGCAATGGAAGCTGGCATGCTCGGGGGAATGCCCGGAACCCACCACCACCCGCCAGTCGTGCGCGCCGATGCGGATGCGCTCGCCGTCGCGCAGGCGCCGATAGCTTTCCGGCAGCGGCCAGATGAACTTGCCGAAGCCGCCGAAGCGCGCCCGGTAATGGGCGATGGCCGCCTCGTCCCAACCAGCGCGGCGGTAGAAGCGCACGCCTTCCGGCGGCGCCTCGCGGCCGCTGTCGGCGGCCAGCACGCGGCAGTTCATGTACTCGCCGAAGGTCATCCAGAGTTCGCAGCCGTACTCGCGGGTGAGCCAGCCGGCCAGGCCGACATGGTCCGGATGCATGTGGGTGACGAACAGCCGCGTCGGCCGCCGCCCGCCCAGCGCGCCGCCGGGGGCCAGCAGCGCGCGCCAGGCGTCGAGGGTGGCCTGGGTGTGCATGCCGGTGTCGAACAGCACCCAGCCGTCGCCGTCTTCCACGGCCCACAGGTTGATGTGGTCGAGGCTCAGCGGCAGGGGCATGCGCAGCCAGTGCACGCCCGGAGCGATCTCGCGGCTGGCGCCGGGGTCCGGAGCGGGGCCGCAGGGGTAGTCCAGGGGGATGCGTTCGGATTTCATGGGGTCGCCTGGGTTGTTCATGCCGAAGGGGCGTTCCGGTGCGCGCGGAGATTTCTCTGGAAGTCCAATCGCGGACGGAGTCCGCTCCTACGGCATGAGCGAGCATGGCTTTTCGTAGGATGGTGTTGAGCGAAGCGATACCCATCACCGCGGCCGCATGGGTTTCGCAAGCTCAACCCGACCCTACGAAAAGCAGCTCGGCGCAGTCGGCGAGACAGTTGCTCTTACAGCACCAGGGAAGCACAGGCGTAGGAGCGGACTTCGTCCGCGATTGGACTCACCGGCCACGCCGGACGCCCACGACAATACTGTGCCAAAGACTCGTCCCCAACCCCACCCACATAGACTAACCCGCCATGAAATGGCGCATATGCCCTCGGCAAAGTCACAGCTGCCAGCCCCCCGTCCCGCAGGAGGCTCGCCCTGGGCCGGCGCCTGCGCTATCGTCGCCGCCGGCGCCGCGGGGCGCTTCATTCATCGCAGAGGAACGACAGGCATGAGTACAGCAGACACCACTCCCGGCATCCGCAAGATCGGCGTGATCGGCGCCGGCACCATGGGCAACGGCATCGCCCAGGTGTGCGCCGCCGCCGGGCTCCAGGTGGCGATGATCGACGTGTCCGACGCCGCCGTCGAACGCGGCCTGATGACCATCGACGGCAACCTCGAACGGCTGATCAAGAAGGACAGGCTGGCCGCCGCCGACAAGCCGGGCATCCTCGCGCGCATCCAGGGCGGCACCGACTACGCCGCGCTGAAGGACGCCGACCTGGTGATCGAGGCCGCCACCGAGAATCTCGAACTCAAGCTGCGCATCCTGCGCCAGGTCGACGAGCTGATCGGCCCCGACTGCGTGATCGCCAGCAACACCTCGTCCATCTCCATCACCCAGCTGGCGGTGGTGGTGCGCAACCCGCAGCGCTTCATCGGCCTGCACTTCTTCAACCCGGTGCCGGTGATGGGCCTGCTGGAAGTGATCCGCGGCCTGCAGACCGCCGACGAGACCCACGCCCGCGCCCTGGCCTTCGCCGGCCTGGTCGGCAAGACCGCGGTGAGCGTGAAGAACGCCCCGGGCTTCGCGGTCAACCGCATCCTGGTGCCGATGATCAACGAGGCCATCTTCGTGCTCCAGGAAGGCCTGGCCAGCGCCGCCGACATCGACGCCGGCATGCAACTGGGCTGCAACCACCCGATCGGCCCGCTGGCCCTGGCCGACCTGATCGGCCTGGACACCCTGCTAGCGATCATGCAGGTGCTCTACGACGGCTTCGACGACTCCAAGTACCGCCCTGCCCCGCTGCTCAAGGAAATGGTCGCGGCCGGCCGCCTGGGCCGCAAGAGTGGCCAGGGTTTCTTCAGCTACTGACCGCCCTCGAAGAAGGGGCCTTGCGCCCCTTCCGCCAGCCAAGCGCCATTAGATAGCTATCACACGATTCTCAGCGGCAGGCTCTAGCACGCGGTTTCCAGCCGTAGGAAATTTCCGACGAATGACAACCCGGTCACTGGTGATAGCACGAAAAACTGCTAAAACCTGAAAGTTGGAAACCAAAGGAGCTATATCCATGAGGATCATGAAACGCCACGCGCTGGCCTTCGCCGTGATGGCCGCGGGCGCCCAGCTGGCCCAGGCCAGCGCCCAGGACGAGTCGAAGGGATTCATCGAGGACGCCAGGCTCGACCTGCTGCTGCGCAACGTCTACTGGAACCGCGACTACAAGGACCACACCAACGACGCCAAGGTCTGGGGCCAGGGCTTCATCGGCACCTTCGAGTCCGGCTTCACCCAGGGCACCGTAGGCTTCGGCGTCGACGCCTACGGCCTGCTCGGCGTCAAGCTCGACAGCGGCCGCGGGCGCAACTACACCGGCATCTTCAACGAACACGACGACGGCAAGCCGGTGGACAGCCTGTCCGAGGCCGGCGGCGCGGTGAAGCTGCGCTTCTCCAATACCGTGATCAAGTACGGCAACCAGTTCCCCGACCTGCCGGTGCTCTCCCGCGACGACTCGCGCATGCTGCCGCAATCCTTCACCGGTACCCTGCTGACCAGCGAGGAGATCAAGGGCCTGCAGCTGAACGTCGGCAAGTTCACCGCCGACAGCCCCATGGGCAGCCCGGCGCGCGACCCCAACCACCTGGACGAGATCTACCTATACGGCGGCAGCTACGCGGTCACCGACGACCTCAGCGTGGCGCTCTACCACAGCGACGTGCGCGATGTCTTCGCCAAGACCTACGCCAACGTCAACTACAGCCTGCCGCTGGCCGCCGAGCAGGCGCTGAACTTCGACTTCAACATCTACCGCACCAAGTACGACGACGGCTCCCAGGCCGCGCTGGACTTCGGCGGCGACGGCGACAACGACCGCAACACCATCTGGAGCCTGGCGGCCAAGTACAGCGTCGGCCCGCACGCCTTCATCCTCGCCCACCAGCGCAGCAGCGGCGATGCCGGCTACGCCTACGACTACGGCGACGGCGGCGGCACCATCTACCTGGCCAACTCCTACTACGCCGACTTCAACCTCAAGGACGAACGCTCCTGGCAGGCCAGCTACGAGCTGGACTTCGGCGGCTACGGCGTGCCCGGGCTGACCTACAAGATCGCCTACGTGCGCGGCGACAACATCGACACCGGCGGCGACTCCGACGGCACCGAGCGCGAGCTGTTCAACCAGGTCAAGTACGTGATCCAGAGCGGCCCGGCCAAGGACCTGTCGTTCAAGCTGCGCAACTCCATCTACCGCGCGGACAACGACGTCGGCCCGGACCTCAACGAGGTGCGCGCCTTCATCGAGTACCCGCTGAGCATCCTCTGATGCCCCGGGCCCGCGGCGAACCATCGTCCCGGCCCATATGCACTATCAAGCGCATTCATCATTAGCCTGCGAACAATTTGCTAGCTTATTACCCATCAGGTGTTGCTCGCCTGGTTTTGAAGCATCAAGGCCGTTACCACCCCCGCTTCCCCCGCGACTCGGTAACGGCCTTTTTTTCGTCTGCGATTCAGGGTTGGGATTGCGCGGCGGGCTCCAGAGCACCCTTACCCCAGCCCTCTCCCGGAGGGAGAGGGGGTCTGCGGCGGAGGCGTTGAGTCCGCTCCTACGCCTGCCGGCAAACCACCCCGTAGGATGGTGTTGAGCGAAGCGATACCCATCACCGCAGCCGCATGGGTTCCGCAGGCTCAACCCATCCTACGAAAAGCACCTCGGCGCACAGGTACGTAGCTCACGCCCCGTCGTAGGCCCTGCGCAACGCCGCGATATCCAGCTTCTTCATCCCCAGCAGCGCCTGCATCAGGCGTTGCGACGCCGCCGTCGCCGGGCCGGCTATCAAGTCCGTGAGCATGGCCGGCACTATCTGCCACGACAGGCCGTACCTGTCCTTCAGCCAGCCACACTGCTGCGCTTCCACCGGGCCGCCGGCGGACAGGCGTTCCCAGTAGTGGTCGATTTCCGCCTGGTTGTCGCAGTTCACCTGCAGCGACAGCGCCTCGCTGAACTTGAACAGCGGCCCGCCGTTGAGCGCGGTGAAGGCGATGCCGTCCAGCTCGAAGGCCACTGTCATCACCGAGCCCGGCGAGCGGCCGTGGATTTCCTGGCCGGCCTCGCCGTAATGGCTGACGGTGCCGATGCGCGAGTTGGGGAAGATGGCCGTGTAGAAGGCCGCGGCCTGCTCCGCCTGGTCGTCGAACCACAGGCAGGGGGTGATGCGCTGGATGCGGGACATGGGCTGTCTCCTCGTCTGGACGCGCGGCCACCATGGCCGCGCCCTGTTCCTGGTCGTCCGGCGGGACGCGGAATCGACAAGTCTGGAACAGCTCCGACGAACGCGCCCGCGCGCCGCTCAGCGGCCGAAGCGGCTGGTCTGCATCTCGCGCAGGCGGCTCAGGGTGCGGCGGAAGGGGAATTCCAGGCCGCCCTGGGTGTAGAGCGCCTCCAGCGCCACCTCGGCCTCCAGGTACAGCGGCACGCCACGGTCGTAGCATTCGTCGACCAGGGCGATGAAGCGGCGCACGCCGTCGTCCCGGGCCGACAGCGCTGGCAACTGGCGGTCGCCGGCGGCCCCCCGCCGCGCGCCATCCTCGGTGCCGCGGGCGATGCGCGCCTCGCGCCGCTCGCCGCCCAGCTCGGGGATGTCGCCAAGCAGGATGGCGTGGAAGCGATCGCACAGGCCGATGAAATCCTGGGCCGACCAGGGCCGCTCGCAGAGGTCGGCATAGCGGCACCAGAGCACCCCGCGGCCGTGGCGCACCACGGCCAGCTCGCGGTGGCCCAGCGCCAGCGGCGCCTCGCTGCCGCTGCCGGCCAGCGCAGCGAACACGTAGCCCAGGGCGCTGGGCACTCCGGCGCGGCACAGCCAGTAGCGCTGCACCGGCGCGCCCGGGTGCAGGCGGTGGTCCTGGCCGCCGTCGGTGGCCAGCACCTGCATGTGGTGCTCCAGGGCGGCGATGGCCGGGAGGAAGCGCTCGCGGTTGAAGCCGTCGGCGTACAGCCCCTGGGGCGGCTGGTTGGAGGTGGCGACCACCACCACGCCCTGCTCGAACATGGCCTGCAGCAGGCCGCCCAGCAGCATGGCGTCGCCGATATCGCTGACGAAGAGTTCGTCGAAGCACAGCACCCGCACCTCGCCGGCCAGTTCGGCGGCAAGCGCCTGCAAGGGCGAGGCGGTGCCGGACAGCTGGAACAGGCGCCGATGCACCCACTGCATGAAATGATGGAAATGCTGGCGCCGCGCGGGCACCCGCAGGCTGGCGTGGAAGCGGTCCAGCAGCCAGGTCTTACCGCGCCCCACCGGGCCCCACAGGTACACGCCCAACGGCCGCTCGCCACGGTGCAGGGCCGCCTGGCATTCCTCCAGGCGCTGTGCCGCGTGCCATTGCGCGGCATCCTCGACGAACCCCCGCTCGCTCACAGCGAGGCGGTAGGCAGCCAATGGCGAAGACCGCTCCACGGCGACTCCTTACTCGGCCGGGACGATGATGGAGACCCGGCGGTTCTCCATGCGCCCGGCGGCGCTACTGTTGTCCGCCACCGGGCGCTGCATGCCGCGGCCGATGACTTCGAGGTTGTCCCGGGGCATGCCGATGCCGGCCAGCACCTGGGCCACAGACTGTGCCCGGCGCACCGAGAGCTGCTGATTGTAACCCGCATCGCCGTAGGAATCGGTATGGCCTTCCAGGCGCAGCTTGTCGATGCCCACCGCCAGCAACGCGTGGCCGATGCGCTCGACCTCGCCGCGGCTGGACGGGTCGATGCTGTCGACGTTGTTGCCGAACAGCACCTTGCTCGACAACCCCAGTTCCCAGCCCTCGTCGCCCAGCTGGAAGCCCTGCTGCTGGAGGGCTGCGACCTGTTCGGCGCTCAGCCCCTTCTGCGGCGCCGGCGGCGTCTGGCAGCCGGCCAGCAGCAGCGTAAGCAGCAGGCCGATGAACAGACGGCTAGGTTTCAGGGGCTTGGCTATCACGGGCTATCTCCTTGTAGTCCTCGGTGTTGGAATCCGTGCCCTCGCCGGCCAGGCTGCGCATGCCCCGGCCGCGGCGCTTGGCCTGGTACATGGCGCCGTCGGCGCGGTGCAGCAGCTCGGCCAGGGTGCGTCCGTGGCGCGGATAGAGCGCCACGCCGACGCTCAGCGAGGTGCTGATGCTGCTGCCGTCCGGCAGGGCGATGGGCGCCGCCATGCTGGCCAGGATGTCGTCGGCGACGCGCAGCGCCGCGCGGCTGTCCGGCAGCGGCGCCAGCAGCACGGCGAATTCGTCGCCGCCCAGGCGCGCCACCAGGTCGCTGTCGCGCAGTTGGCCGCGGATGCGCTCGGCGATGGCCACCAGCACCCGGTCGCCGGCCGCGTGGCCGAGTTCGTCGTTGATCGCCTTAAAGCGGTCGGAGTCGATGTACAGCACCGCCGCCTGCTCGCCGCGCTGGGCCAGTTCGCGCAGGGTGCGACTCAGGCGGCCCTCGAAGAAGGCGCGGTTGGGCAGGTGGGTGAGGCTGTCGTGGTTGGCCTGGTGCGCCAGGGAGGCGTTCTCGCGCTCCAGGTGCTGCTGCCAGGCTTCCAACTCGTCGAGCAGCGCGTTGAAGTCGCCGCCCAGCTCGTCCAGCTCGGCGATGCGCGCCGAGGGCACGCGCCGCGAGAACTGGCGGTCGCGGCGCACCGCGTGGGCCACCCGGGCCAGGCGGTCGAGCGGCGTGACGATGCGGCTGACCATGCGCCGCGACAGGTAGAAGGCGCCCAGGGCGGTCAGCGCCAGGCAGCCGAGCATGCCGCCCAGGCCGGTGATCAGGAAGGTCAGCAGGCGCCCGCCGGTGCCGGTCAGGCGGATTTCGCCGATCTGCCGGCCGTCGTGGACGATGGGCTGCACTTCCTCGTGGTTGAGCCACCAGCGCCCGACGAAATGCCGCAGCGCGCTCACTCCGTGGCCGCGCTCCCAGGTCGCCAGCAGGCGGCCCTGGGCGTCGTACACGGCGCAGCGGCGCACTTCCTCGGTGCTGGCCACCAGGCGCAGGGCTTCCTCGGCGGCGGCGCTGTCGTTGAACACCACCGCGGCCTCGACGGTATAGGCCATCGAACGGCCGATCAGGTGCAGGTTGTGCTCGGCATAGGCGCGCAGGGTGAGCAGGCCGACCACCGCCACCGCCAGCCCGGCCATGCACACCGAGGCCAGGGCCACCCCCAGGTGCGCGCGGTACAGCAGGCGGCCCAGCGACTTGCGCCGGGTGCTGCGGCGCTCGGTCAGGCGCGGCAGGTTCATGGCTGGCCCCTCCGCCGGCCGAGGTTGAGCACGTTGGGGTGCACCCGCACGCCGCTGTGCGCCACTGAATCCAGGTTCACCGCGAAGGACGGCGGCGTGGCGCTGAAGTCCAGGCAGAACACGCTGCCGACGCTGCAGTCGGGGTCGTGCTCGCTGAGCGACAGCACCGGGTGCCCGGCGACCCCGGCGAACGCGCGCCGGCGCTGCACCTCATCCAGCAGGCCGAGGTAGAGCACGTTGCAGCGCTCGCCCAGGGCAGGGTCGTCCACCTGCGCGCGGCGCACCTCGACGCGGCGGCCGTTGGCCTGCAGCAGGCTGCCCCGGCGCAGCAGGTCCTCGGCGTATTCGCTTTCGCCCAGCACGCACAGCTCCAGGGTCTGCGGCTCCCGCGGCCAGCGCACGTAGCTGAGGATGCCCAGCAGCATGCCGCGCAGGGCTGCGCCATCGCCGTCCGCGGCGCCGGAAGCCGCCAGGCACAGGGGCGCCGCCAGCACCCACAGGGTGAGTACCAGGGCACGCTGCAGCAGTGCGGGACGAAGGGAGGGAAAAACGAAGGACACGATGACGGCTCGGCGAGTACCAATACGGCGACAGCACGCGCGGCATCTTAATGGATTGCGGCAGGAATGTGACGTAGAACTGACTTTTAGCTTGACCTGGAACAAGTTTCGTCAGTTTTATGACGTCATTTTCAGCGGAGTCTTATCAGCAGTTGGCAGCGCATCGGCTTCACTTGGCAGGATTTGGCTCTCTGAATCGATTGCTGCCAACGCGGCGCGGGCTTCCAATGAGGGCACGGCAGCACAGCGCCGCAACCACTCACCAGGAGGCCGCCATGACCCTCGACATCCAAGGGGTGAAAGTCCCCGACAGCCAGCTCGCCCGCGAGATCACCGAACTGGTGCGCGACACCGCCACCCCGCTGCTGTTCCACCACTCCTCGCGGGTGTACTACTGGGGCGCGCTGGCCGGCGCGCGCCGGGGCCTGCAGTACGACGCCGAGCTGCTGTACGCCGGCGCCATGTTCCACGACATGGGCCTGCTGCCGCGCTACTGCAGCAAGTGCGAGCGCTTCGAGGTGGACGGCGCCGACTGCGCCGCCGAGTTCCTGCGCAGCCACGGCATCGCCGAGCGCGACGTGGAGACCGTATGGACCGCCATCGCCCTGCACACCACCCCGGGCATCCCGCAGCACATGCGCGCGGAGATCGCCCTGGTCACCGCCGGGGTGGAGATGGACGTGCTGGGCATCGACTACGCCGAGTTCCCCGAAGCCGTGCGCGACGCCGTGGTGGCCGCCCACCCGCGCGGCGGCGACTTCAAGAACGACATCATCGAAGCCTTCTACCAGGGCATCAAGGACAAGCCGCAGACCACCTTCGGCAACGTCAAGGCCGACGTCCTGGCCCTGAAGGACGCGCAGTTCGAACGCGCCGACTTCTGCCGGATCATCCTCGACTCGGACTGGCCGAGCTGAGGTTGTCCGCGGCCGGTTCAGAGGCCGGCCACCTCCTCCACCAGGCCCTGCAGCCACTGCATGAACAGCCGCACCCGCGGCGGCTGGCGGCGGTGCGCGTAGAGCAGCGTCACCTCCAGCGGCGCCGGGCGCAGGTCCGGCAGCACCTCCAGCAGGCGACCGTCGGCCAGGTAGTCGCGCAGGCCGTGGCGCGGCGCCTGGATGATGCCCAGCCCGCCGAGGCAGGCGCCCTCGTAGGCCTCGGCGTTGTTCACCGTCACGCTGCCGGCCATCGGCAGGAAATGCGTCCTGCCCTCGCGGCGGTATTCGAAGCCCGCCGGGCGCGTGCCCAGCACCGGAACGTAGTGGACCAGGCGGTGCCCGGCCAGGTCGTCCAGGCTGCGTGGGGTGCCGAAGGCCTGCAGGTAGGCGGGGCTGGCGCAATTCACCTGCTCGAAGCCGCCCAGCGGGCGCGCCACCAGCGAGGCGTCCGCGGCGCCGCCCACGCGCAGCACGCAATCGAAGCCTTCGCGCACCAGGTCGACGCGGCGGTCGGTGCTGCTCACTTCCAGTTCCAGCTGCGGATGGCGGGCGGTGAATTCGCCCAGGCGCGGCATCACCACCTTGCGCGCCACTATGGTCGGCATGTCCACCCGCAGGCGCCCGGCGAGCACCTCGCCGTCGCGGCGGAACAGCCCCTGCAGCTCGTCCATCTGCGCCAGCAGCTCCTTGCTACGCTCGTAGAACACCAGGCCGTCCTGGGTCGCCCGGACCTTGCGCGTGGTGCGCTGCAACAGGCGGGTGCCGAGCAGTTCCTCCAGCGCCTGGACCTGCTCGGAAACGCTGGAGCGCGGCAGCCCCAGCTGCTCGCCGGCCTGGGTGAAGCTGGAGAGTTCGGTGACGCGCACGAAGGTGCGCAACAGTTCGGGCTTAATCATGGGCGGCGGGGCCTGCGGATTGTTCGGTTATGGCGATCAGTATTTCCGATTCCGCCAGGTTTATCAGCAACCAGCAGGACAATAACCTTGTTCCCGAAGCCAACCCCCACAGGAGCCACGCCATGTCCCGCAAGATCGCCCTCATCACCGGCGCCAGCCGCGGCCTGGGCCGCAACGCCGCGCTGCACCTGGCCGAAGCCGGCATCGACATCATCGGTACCTACCGCAGCCAGGCCGACGAGGCCCGCATCGTCGCCGACGAGATCGAACAGCACGGCGCCCGGGTGCGGATGCTGCCCCTGGACGTCGCCGACAGCGCCGGCTTCTCCGACTTCGCCCAGCGCGTGGAGAGCGTGCTGAAGGAGCACTTCGGCCGCCCGCAGTTCGACTACCTGGTGAACAACGCTGGCATCGGCATCCACGCGGCCTTCGCCGAGACCACCGAGGCGCAGTTCGACCAGTTACTGAACATCCACCTCAAGGGCCCCTTCTTCCTCACCCAGAAGCTGCTGCCGCTGCTCGCCGATGGCGGGCGCATCCTCAACGTCTCCACCGGCCTCACCCGCTTCACCCTGCCCGGCCATGCCGCCTACGCGGCCATGAAGGGTGCCATGGAGGTGCTGACCCGCTACCAGGCCAAGGAACTGGGCGGGCGCGGCATCGCGGTGAATATCCTCGCCCCTGGCGCCATCGAGACCGACTTCAGCGGTGGCCTGGTGCGCGACAATGCCGAGGTCAACCGGCAGATCGCCGGCAACACCGCGCTGGGCCGCGCCGGTCTGCCGGACGACATCGGCGGCGCCGTGGTGGCGCTACTGACCGATAACAGCCGCTGGATCAATGGCCAGCGGGTGGAGGCCTCCGGCGGCATGTTCCTCTGAGCCTGCCGGCCATCCTGGCGCCCTTGGCAATGACGTTATCCGCCGAATCGCGGACGGAGCCCGCGCCTACCCCACCGGCGAACACGCCGCCGCGTAGGATGGCGTTGAGCGAAGCGATACCCATCACCCCGACCGCATGGGTTTCGCCAAGGCTCAACCCATCCTACGAAAAGCACCTCGGCGCAAGACAGTTGCTCCTACCCCACCGGCAAATATGACGCCGCGTAGGATGGTGTTGAGCGAAGCGATACCCATCACCCCGACCGTATGGGTTTCGCCAAGGCTCAACCCATCCTACGAAGAGCGCCTCGGCGCAGCCGGCAGGGAAGCTCGGGCGTAGGAGCGGACTCACCGGCCACAAATGCATTGGCCGACGCTTCCAGGCGACACCGGCTACTTCAGCTGGCGCTGGGCGCAGATCTCCGGCAGGTCGGTGCGCCGCAGGTAGGTCTGCAGCGCCTCGCCGAATTCCAGGCGCTCGGCGATGTTCTGCGCCTGGAGGATCTGCAGGCATTCGCGGCTGAGGGTCATCAACTCGCCGGTCTTCTGCGCCCAGACGAACTCGCAGGCCGGGACGATGCTGTCCTCGTCCACGTCGAGGCCGAAGGAGTCCTCGCTGAAACGCACCAGGTACTTGCCGGTCTTGCGGTTGAAGCCGACGAAGCCCTTCAGGCGATCGGCGGCGGCGCAGATGTCGGCGGATGTCAGGGCCATGGTCTTTCCTCCCGTTCTTTCTCGGATCGCGGCCCGCGCCCTCCCCCGGGCCAGGCCGGTGTGTCAGGCGTTCTGCGTCAGGTGCCGGGCGATGGCCTGGCGCAGCGGCGGCAGGCCCTGGGCCAGGCGCAGGCCGGCGTTGCGCAGCAGGCGCGCCGGCGGGCGCGGGTCGTTGTACAGCCCGGCGATCAGGCTGGTGGCCTGGTACAGCGGCCAGGTCGCCAGGCGGTGCGCCAGGGCGTAGCGGCGCAGCGGACCGGCGGCGCCCGGGTCGCCGCCCTTGCGCTTGGCCGCCAGCACTTCAGCGGCCAGGCGCCGGGCGCTCTGCAGGCCGAAGTTGAAGCCGTGGGCGGTGACCGGGTGCATGCCCACCGCCGCGTCACCCATCAGCGCGCAGCGCGGGCCGGCGAAGCGGTCGGCGTAGACGCCCACCAGCGGGTAGCAATGGCGCTGCCCGAGCAGGGCCATGCTGCCCAGGCGGTGTTCGAAGCGGCGCTCGATGTCGCGGGCGAAGGCTGCTTCGTCCAGCGCCATTACCTGGGCCATCTCGTGCTGCGGCAGGGTCAGCACCACCGACGAGACGTCGCCGTTGAGCGGCAGCAGGGCCAGGGTCTGGCCGTAGCCGAACCATTCCCAGGCCACCTGCTGGTGGGGCTTGGCGTGGGCCATGCGGCAGACCAGCATGGTCTTGCCGAAGTCTTCCATGCGCGCGCCTATGCCGAGCATGCGGCGGGTTTCCGAGAAGCGGCTGTCGGCGGCCACCAGCAGGTCGGCGGTCAGCTGCTCGCCGTTGTCGAGGGTGAGCCGGGCGCGGTCGCCGGCGACCCTGGCCGATTGCAGTGCGCAGCCGTCGAGCAGGGTCACGTCGGCGCAGTCCTGCACCTCCTCGAAGGCGGCGCGGCGGATCGCCCGGTTCGGCACCAGGTGGCCGAGCTGGCCGGCGCCGGCCAGGCCGGCATCGATGCGCAGGGCGAATAGAGAGGGGCCGTTGAGCACCTGGGCATCGCGCAGCGGCGCGATGTCCTGGGCGGCCAGCCGCGGCCAGATACCGAGCTGTTGCAGCTGGTTACGCGAGGCGTGCGTCAGGGCGATCTCGCGGCCGTCTTCCGCCGGCTCGGCCAGGGCGGCGCGGGCCTGGCGCTCGATCAGCAGGATCGACAGGCCATGGCCGGACAGGGCGCGGGCCAGGCAGAGCCCGGCGGGGCCGGCGCCGACGATGGCGATATCCACGTGCATGGGTGACTCCTCTCGCGGGATGGGCGGTCACGGAGTCTAGGGCGGGCGCCCGGCGCGTTTCTTGTCGTGGATCAGTAGCCGGCGGCGGACGGACCTGCGGCGCCGGCGCGCATACCGCTTGCGGGGTATCAGCCGCGGGCGCTCTCCGGCCCCAGCTCGCGCAGGCCATGGCGCACGCTCAGGCCTTCCAGCTCGGCGAGGTAGTCGTCCAGGCCCAGCAGGCCGACGCAGGGCGTGGCGCCGCGTTTGTCCAGGCGCCCGGCCGCCAGCTTGCGGGCCAGGGCCACCGCCGCCATGCAGGGGATGTTCGGCCCGTGGTCGTCGGCCGCCTGCAGCTCCCAGCACAGGCGCAGGGGCCGGCCGTCGGCGCCCTCGCCTTCCAGGCGCACGAACATGCCGCTGCGCCCGTCGCCCAGCGGCTCCAGGCCCTGGGCCAGGCGTTGCAGCCAGGGGCTCAGGCGGCTGGCGTCGCGCAGCACGCCCAGGCGCACCAGCCAGGACAGCGCCCAGGTGCCGAAATGCGTGCTGCGCAGGCCCAGGCCGGCGCCGAAGCGCACTTCGCGCACCGTCGGGTAGCGCTGCGGGAAGAGTTCCAGGTCGGGCACGTCGCAGTTGGCCAGCCAGCGCCGCCCCAGGGGCGCCGGGAAGCGGTGGGCGACCAGGTCCTGCCAGCCGTACACCGCCTGCCAGCGGCCGTCGCGCAACTGGCGCAACGGCTTGCCGCAGTAGCCGAGCACGGCCGCCAGAGTAGCCTGGCCGGGAATCTTCGCCGACGAGCTGATGCCGTGGTGGATGGCGTCCAGGCGGGCGAAGCGCGGCAACAGTTCATCGACCACCGCGGCGCTGAGCGCCGGCACCGAACTGGCGCCGGCGCACACCAGCACCCCGGCGCTGCGCGCCGCGCGGTCCAGCTCGCCGATGGCGCAGACGAATTCGCGGGCGTCGGCCAGGTCGACGTAGTGCGCCCCCGCCGCTACCGCGGCGCGCGCCGCCCGGTAGTCCTGGGCCTGGAACGGGCCGGCGGTGGAAATCAGCAGGTCCACCCCCAGCTCGCGCAGGCGCCCGGCGAGGGTCGGCTGGTTCATGTCCAGGCACACCGCCTCGCCGCCCACCTCCGCGGCCAGCAGGCCGGCGCGCTTGCGGTCGCGCCCGGCGACCAGCACGCGCATGCCGTCGATGCCGGCCAGGCGGCGGACGATCAGGCTGCCGAAATTGCCATAGCCGCCGAGCACCATGACGCGAAAATGGCCAGGTGATGCCGACATCGCTCCTCCTTGACGATCAGCCACTCAAACGGCCCACAGGGTAACGCGCGGTGAACGCAACGAACATGACAACCTCGCCGCCGCGCTCAACCGGGCTTGCCGGCGGGATGGCGCGGCAGGTCGTCGTCCAGCGGCCACCAGTTGGCCGCCGAGGCCACGTGGTAGTGAGCCTCCGGACGGCTCGGCAACTCCCCGTCAAGGGCGCCGGCGCGCAGCCGCAGGATGCCGGGCAAGGCGTCGCGCTCGCTGTAGATCGGCGAGCCGCAGCGCGCGCAGAACCAGCGGCGCTTGCCCGGCGAGGACTCGAAGGCGCGCAGCTGTTCCTGGCCCGCCAGCAGGCGCAGGGCCTCGCGGCGCACCGGGAGGTTGGTGGCGAAAGGCCCGCCCTGGGCCTTGCGGCACTGCCCGCAGTGGCAGACCTGGATGGGCGCCAGCTCGCCTTCGAGCACGAAGGCGATAGCGCCGCACAGACAGCTTCCCCGGTACATGCCTTGCTCCCCTATCCATGAAAGACGCCAGTCTAGGGGATGTGCACGGGCGATGCAGCCCTGCCGTTGGCTGGTCCGGCCTCAGTCGCCATAAGGCGGGTACTGCTCGCCCGGCGCGCGTTTGTGGCGCTGCGGGCTGGGGCCTTCGCGGGGTGGGTGGGGTGGCTGCGGCGGGTCGATCTGCGGGTCGGCCAGGTCCGGCGAGTCGGGGTCGAAGCCCAGGCTCCTGACGATTTCCGCGTCCTGCTCGGCGTCCCGCGGGTAGCCCGGCAGGCCGCGGGCGGCGTTTTCGCCGTCGCGTTGCGGCCAGGGGTTGCCCAGCCATTTGTGCAGAGTCGGGTTCATGGCGACCTCCGGTCGATGCGGCGATGGCCATTGGAGGACGATGGCGGGCGCAGGTTCGCTCTTTTCGTCGGACAGCCGTTCAATGTCCGGCCGGCGGCGGCAGGCGGATATGCCGCGCCAGTTCCTCGAACAGCGTGACCACGGTGCGCAGAGCCCGGCAGTCCGGCCGCGTCAGCAGCCACAGCGCGGTGGCGCAACCCGGCAGGTCGTATTGCAGCACGCGCAGGCCGTCGCCTTCGCGCAGCAGGTAGTCCGGCAGCGCCGCCAGGCCCAGGCCGGCGCGGCACAGTTCGAGCACCGAGAGGATGCTGCCGCAGCGGTAGGCCGGGGTGAGCGCAGGGTACAGCTGGCGGCGCCAGGCGACGCTGGGGTGGTCGGGCATGAATTCGTCCGGGGCGATCCAGCTCAGTTCGCTCCAGTCGCGCCCGGCCTGGGCGGCCAGGTAGCTTTCGTGGGCGCACAGGGCGTAGCGCACCTCGCCCAGGCAGCGGCCCACCAGGTAGTCCGGCGGCGCGGTGGTCAGGCGCAGGGCGACGTCGGCGTCGCGCCGGCTGAGGTTGGCGAAGGCGTTGGAGGTGGAGAGTTCCAGGTGCAGGCCGGGGTAGCCGCCCATGAAACGGCCCAGCGCCGGCAGCAGCAGGCCGTGCAGCACGGCGTCGGTGCAGGTCAGGCGCACCGTGCCGCTGAGCACTTCGCGGCCCTGCTCCAGGCCCACCCGCGCCGCCTCCAGGGCCTGCTCGGCCATTTCCGCCTGGCGCGCCAGCTGTTGCGCGGTGGCGCTGGGCAGGTAGCCGGCGCGGCCCTTCTCGAACAGCGCCATGCCCAGAGCCTTCTCCAGCCGGCGCACCGCGCGGAACACCGTGGACACGTCCACCGCCAGCAGCTCCGCGGCCCGCGCCAGGCTGCCGCCGCGCACCAGGGCCAGTACCAGGGAAAGGTCGGCGTATTCCAGTCGATATTGCATTGGCGCACTCTTGAATTGCGCAACCGCCCATTTCGATTGCATCGGCGCAACTATAAATTGCCCGGAGAAGCCCGCCAACGGGCGCCAGCGCAGGGGGAACGAGCGATGCGGAAGGTGCGGAAACTACTGCGGATCGGCCTGATCGGCGACCGCGACAGCCGGGTCACCGCGCACTGGGCCATTCCCCTGGCGCTGCAGCAGTCGCTGCTGCCCCATGCCGGCGCCCTGCGCCTGGAGTGGCTGGATACCGAACGGCTGGCCAACGGCCTGGCGCTGGATGCCTATTCCGGCTTCTGGTGCACCCCCGGCAGCCCCTACCGCAGCACCGAGGGCGCGCTGCGCGCCATCACCTACGCGCGCACCCGCGGCGTGCCCTACCTGGGCACCTGCGCCGGCTTCCAGCACGCGCTGCTGGAGCGCGCCCGCAACGTCCTGGGCTGGGACGACGCCGCCCACGGCGAGGTCGAACCCCGCGCGGCGCGGCCGGTGATCCACGCCCTGCCCTGTTCGCTGATCGAGGTGCGCGAGGACATCCGCCTGCAGCCCGGTTCGCGCCTGGCCAGCGTCTACGGCAAGCCGAGCATCCGCGAAGGCTATCGCTGCAGCTATGGCGTCAACCCGGATTACCAGCAGGCGCTGTTCGACAGCGGCCTGCACGCCAGCGCCCACGGCGAGGACGGCAGCATCCGCGCCCTGGAGGCCAGCGACCATCCGTTCTTCGTCGCCACCCTGTTCCAACCCGAGCGCAAGGCCCTGGCCGGGGTCAGCGTGCCCCTGGCCGAAGCCTTCCTGCGCGCCGCCAACCAGTACGCCAGGAGCGCAGCATGACCGCCACGACGCCCGAGCCACCCTACTACGCGGTGATCTTCACCTCGCTGCGCACGCCGCTGGAAGCCGGTTATGGCGAGGCGGCCGAGCGCATGCTCGAACTGGCCGCGGGGCAGCCGGGGTTTCTTGGGGTGGAGTCGGCGCGTGGAGAGAATGGGCTGGGGATCACGGTGTCGTACTGGCAGGACGAAGACAGCATTCGCCGGTGGCGGGAGAATGCCGAGCACAAGCTAGCGCGTGAAGGTGGACGGCGGGATTGGTACGAGCGCTTTCGCGTGCGGGTGGCGAGGGTCGAGCGGGCCTATGGGTTCGAACGCCAGAGCTGAAAGGCTTCCGTAGGATGGGTTGAGCGAAGCGATACCCATCACCACGGCAGAGCCCCGCAGCGGAGCCTGTTCGCAAGCGACCTCGCTCTTGCGTTAAGCCCATCGCCAAACGGGGACCTGGGGAGCAATAGAACAGAAAGTACACCCAAGCTCTGCCAACAGCGCTCGGCGCCCTCCTCCTGACCTCCATCTCGACGAAACAGCTGCGCATTTCTGCTTTCTGTCCGACGCCAGATCGCTCCGAACTTCCAGATGTGTCTGATAGACATCCAGTGAGTAGGTTGCTCCCATCACTCCTTTAGTCGGTGCTCGACCGTAATCGGTCCGTGGCACTGCTGCTATGCCCGCGAGCAAAAGGAGGTGACGATGGAAAAATCCGATAGAACGCACCGCACGGATACGCTATGCCCAGGCAAGAAGGTCTTGTGTGGTCCGCAGATACAACACTGGGTCGAAGTTCAGTTGGTGGACGAGCACGGCGAAGCACTGCCGTACCTTCCCTATCGAGCACAGAACGATGCCACACGAGAAGGTGTCGTGCCGGAGTACCGCGGGCAGGCCGACGCCGATGGAGTGATCCGCATCGAAGGGCTGCACCCGATTCCCCTCACCTTGCTGATCGACGCCGACCCCCTCGCTGAAGTGCTACAAACCCGCCGATTGCGGGCAAAGCGTGCCGAACCCAAGCGGCCCACCATCGGTGATCCCACACCACTGCACAGCCCCCAGCGCACGGGGTATTCCCCCGTCGAGGAGCAGGCAATCGCGGCGGGGCACGATTATCACCACGTACGCATCGGCCAACTGTGCGACAGGCTTCCCCGACTCGATCCGCCTCTGCCAGAGGGGGAACCACTGCCGCCCTACCACTTCCCCGACAGCCGCTTCAGTGGATACACCCTCGGAAGCGAGGTGGGTTATCGCCAGCCCTATAAGCGCCTGGATCGTCGCCACGTGCTGGAGGTGTGCCCGTTTCGGACCTGGTCGCTGGTACTGCACCACCAACGTGACTACAGCCTGGTCACGGCCTACAACCTGGGCCTGATGAGTGTGCTGGCGTATAGCACGCACGAGCCAGGGCAGTACGGTTCTGTGGAAGACTTTCAAACTCTGTAATTCAAGGAACAGGCGATCACGGACCAATTCATCCTCAGGTATGAGTTCTGCGTATTTGACCATCTGATCGTTGAGCTTGCGCCGATCATTCTGGCGCTCTTGCATCCGAGATGGATTTATTGATTCAACCAATTGGCCATAGATGTAAGGCTGGTACTTTCCCATGAAGTGATTACGTATTCCCAGCAAGTTGCCGCGCTTGACATTTCGCCCTTTCGGGAAATATTTATCTTTGTGATCCGGCGAGAGCGAGGCGGTGTAGCGCTCCTGCGCGGCACGGGCTTTCTCGTCATCCTCTTTGCTGAGCGCAGGCACCAGAAATAGCTTGGCCTGGGCGGGTAGCGGTCGACTAATAACGGTATGGTAGGGAGCCCCCGGCCCCTCCCGCATTTTGTAGAACTGATTTTCGGAGCCGCGAATACGCATATGCTGCTCCGTGCGATAGAAGGCGACGATTTCACCATGATGGTAGAAAGGATCCTTTCCCCTAATAACCAGGTCAGCCATAAGCTGTGCAACGGACCAAGTAGTACCTAGGGTGGTGCCTAGCGGGCCATAGAGCTTATACAGCGAGTTTTCCAGGTCGGCTTCTGGCGGTACTTCGGGAATCAGATCGGTATCGTTGACATGGCGGAAGTGCCACATGTCATCCAGGCAGGCCACCGCTTGCAGGGTGAAGGTGCGCGGCATGCCGTAGGTGTACAGCAGCGGGTTAAGGTCTTTCAGGGAGGCCGCATGGATAAGCCCTAACGCGCCGCCGAGGCTATGCCCGCATATGAATAGATCACGGCGACGAGCTGCAGCTCCAACTCTGCCCCCCCAAATCCTCAACAAATTTCCTTTGAGCGACCTCGTAGGCATCGCGGAACCCTAGATGCACACTTCCCCTTGGCGTCAGGTCAGCACAGGGTACCTTTGGTTCACAGTTGGCCTGCACCTCGGGTTTGACCGGGCGGAAGGCGACATCCGTGGCCAAATCTGGGAAGGGGAAATTCATTTCAGTGCCGCGCCACCCCACCAACACTTGCGAAGTATTGATCGCATAGAACAGCTGGGTGTCCCCCTCTGGCGGCTTGGCTTCTTTGGTATCTAGCCTTTCCGCTTCGGTATAGCGCTCGCTGAAAGGCACATCGACCACAACGCAAGGCGGGTTCGTGTACCCATCCCTCACTCGAGGCGTACGTGACAGGTCCAGGCACTGCCTGAAGAAGAATTCCTGCACAGAACCGTACTGCCCTGGCTCGTGCGTACTATACGCCAGCACACTCATCAGACCCAGGTTGTAGGCCGTGACCAGGCTGTAGTCACGTTGGTGGTGCAGTACCAGCGACCAGGCACGGAAGGGGCAGACCTCCAGCACGTGGCGACGATCCAGGCGCTTATAGGCCTGGCGATAACCCACCTCGCTTCCGAGGGTGTATCCACTGAAGCGGCTGTCGGGGAAGTGGTAGGGCGGCAGTGGTTCCCCTTCTGGCAGAGACGGATCGAGTCGGGGAAGCCTGTCGCACAGTTGGCCGATGCGTACGTGGTGATAATCGTGCCCCGCCGCAATTGCCTGCTCCTCGACGGGGGAATACCCCGTGCGCTGGGGGCTGTGCAGTGGTGTGGGATCACCGATGGTGGGCCGCTTGGGTTCGGCACGCTTTGCCCGCAATCGGCGGGTTTGTAGCACTTCAGCGAGGGGATCGGCGTCGATCAGCAAGGTGAGGGGAATCGGGTGCAGCCCTTCGATGCGGATCACTCCATCGGCGTCGGCCTGCCCGCGGTACTCCGGCACGACACCTTCTCGTGTGGCATCGTTCTGTGCTCGATAGGGAAGGTACGGCAGTGCTTCGCCGTGCTCGTCCAGCAACTGAACTTCGACCCAGTGTTGTATCTGCGGACCACACAAGACCTTCTTGCCTGGGCATAGCGTATCCGTGCGGTGCATTCTATCGGATTTGTCCATCGTCACTTCCTTTGGCTCGCGGGCATAGCAACGGTGCTACGGACCGATTACGCCGAGCACCAACTAAAAGGACGAATAGGATCAAGCTGCTCAGCGAATGTCTATCAGACACGGCTGGAAATTCAGGGCGACCCGGCGTCGGAGCTGATTGGGCCGTCTAGGTGCTGACTGAGCGCGGGTATAGCGGCTCAATAAAACCGTGGTTTTCCCGAACTCACCAGACGCCACAAGGGTTTGCGGGCAGCACCTGGCTAAAATGCACTTTTTGTTCCGTTGCGCCCCAAACCCCAAATTTCAGTCAGCCTCGGCGGTTGTTGCTAGAAGCCCGCGAGGCTCATGCCCACTAGTTTTACTATCGGCTAGCACCTTCCGGATTTTGCGGATCGACCGCCTACGTTTAGCCAAGTCCTTCACCTTCTTGTATTAGTTTCTTATCGTGGTTTCCAATTTTTCGGTGCTGATGGGGCTCAGCACTTAGATTGGCGGGATTCGCCTATATAAGCCACGCAAAATATCAAGGCCAATCTTCCTTTCCGCCCTTATATAAATCACGCTTGTAACACTCATAAACATCATATTTACACGCTTCATTCAGATAGCTCAGCGACATAGCGCGACTTACTTCAACGCCTTGACCGCGATGATACATAAGCGCAATCAGGCTGAAAGCTGCTGATTTGGCAGAGCTCAAATTATCCAGCGAAGCTTTATTTAATAGCGACATCGAAACGGTGTATTTTTGAGCATGACTTTCATAGATCGCCATCGTGATCATTGCGAATGAATTGCCTTCTTCCGACAATTTCCTAATTCTATCTTTGTAGACATCATTAAATGTTTCGGCATATTTAATTTCATTGACCCTAACGAGCCCGGCCTCAGACTCTCTATCACCGAGATTGACAGCTTTTTCGAAATAACCATATGCCTCATCCGGATCATCAGCCATCGTTATGTTCCCCAGCAACCTCCAGGCTCGTGAGTATCCGCTATCGGCCGCTTGTTTTATCAACGACAAGCCTCTCACCCTGTCTATTTCGACCCCAATGCCATAATAAAACATGTTTCCTAGATAGGCCTTAGCCGAAGCATCACCACTAGCCTCTGCAATCTGGAGAGCGGAAAAGGCTTTACTCATATACTTCTCAGCCAAAGCCTCATTGGATGGTAAAACATACTTTGCCACTTCCTTATCAGTATTGGAGTACATTCCTCCAAGCATGTAATAGGCGATACCATTGTTGGATCTTTCAAAATATTCAGCAGCTTTGAAGACATCAGTCTCCACGCCGTTACCATCCAAATACTTCATGCCTTCATTTAAGTTAAATTCATCACTAAGCATTTCCGCCAAGCTAACGCCAGGGGTTGTGATCAGAAGAACCATAATCAATCTGATAAGATGCCTCATGCTACCCTCAGTATTTGAGCGCTTCCACTAAAGTTTTTGGAAAATTGCTTGATTCAAAAGGACCGCTCATGGGGTTTGTAAGCCGTGACCGGGCTGTAGTCAGGTCGGTGGTGCAGTACCAAGGGCCAGGCGCGGAAGGGGCAGACTTCCAATACGTGACGACTTGAATTTCGACCCAGCGTTTAATTTGCGGGCTGCACATGACGTCCTTAACTGGGTATAGCGTATCCGTAAGGTGCGTCCAATCACTCTTGTCCATCGTCACTTCCTTTTGCTCGCAGTCATAGCAACGGTGCTACGGACTGATTACGCCGAGCACCAACTAAAAGGACGAATAAGATCAAGCTGCTCAGTGAATGTCTATCAGACACGGCTGGAAATTCAGAGCGACCAGGCGTAGGCAGCAGAACTGCGGATAGTTCGGTAATGCCCGAAACCGAGCGATTTTGGACAGATAGAGCGCGACCCGCTCAAAATATAGCCTGATATAATTTTGGACACGGGCGATATTTCGGACACTCTATTAGGACGACTTCGCCCCTATGCCACGTACCTTTGCCTATGTTCGCGTATCCACCACCGGCCAGACCGTCTCGAATCAAATTCGAGAGATCGAGGCTGCTGGCTTCCACGTCGAGTTTCGCCGGATTGTGACGGAGACGATTTCAGGCAGCGCAGCGCCGGGAGTTTTCGAAGCTTATGGATCGTCTGGAGGCCGGTGACGTGCTCATCGTCACGAAGCTGGATCGGCTTGGCCTCAATGCAGTGGCCCAGTTCAACGGGATTTGCTGATCGAGCGCACGCAATCGGGCATCGAGCGGGCGAAAGCCGAGGACAAAGTACTGGGCCGACCATCCTCTCTCAGCAAACAGCAGCAACAGGACTTGCGGGGCGAACTGGCTGCCGGGGCGAGCGTTTCAGCCATCGCCCGTAAGTTCGGCACCAGCCGACAAACCGTGATGCGCGCTCGCGCATCCGACGCCTGACATTCCGCACAGGCGCCTCCTGAAAGCGGTCGTCAGGGCTTACGTTGGTTTTTCTCCCCAACCCCCTATTACGCCCTGCCCGGCAGCCTGCCGCGGCAACCCCGGCGGCGCTAGAGCGCCGGCAGCTGGCGGAAGCTCACCGCCAGGCGGTTCCAGCAGTTGATGGCGGAAATGGCCACGGTCAGGTCCACTGCCTCGCGCTCGTCGAATTGGCTGCGCAACTGCTGGTAGACCTCGTCGGGCACGTTGGACTGCGATAGCAGCGTGACCGCCTCGCACCAGGCCAGCGCGGCCCGCTCGCGCTCAGTGAAGAAGGGCGAGTCGCGCCATACCGCCACGGCGTACAGGCGCCGCTCCGACTCGCCGCTGCGCCGCGCCTCCAGCGCATGCATGTCGGCGCAGAACGCGCAGTTGTTGACCTGCGAGACGCGCACCTTGACCAGCTCCAGCAGCGGCTTCTCGATGGACAGGTCGAAGGTCGCCGCCTCCAGCGCCAGGATCGCCTTGAGCGCTTCCGGCGAGGCCGTGTAGTAGTCCAGGCGTGGTTCCATGGCGAAATTCCTCGAAGGTAGATGAAGACCATTCTGCCGGGCGCGCCGCCACGCCGGGGTGGCCAATCCGACGAAAAACCGCTACGCAACTTCGCGCCCGGCCCGGCCGCTGGCTACTCTTGCGCCAATACACAGCGAGCGCGGAGGGGCCTTCATGGAGTTGCACATCGTCATCCAGGGCCAGAAGGACCTTGGCGGGCAACTCTACGCGCAGCTGCGCGAGGCCATCGACAGCGGGCGCCTGGCCGCCGGCGCGCGGCTGCCGCCCAGCCGCCTGCTGGCCGAGCAACTGGGCCTGTCGCGCAAGACGGTGTCGGACATCTACGCCCAGCTCACCTACGAGGGCGTGCTGGTCGGCCGCGTCGGCAGCGGCACCTTCGTCAACGCCCGGGTGCCACGCCACGAGCAGCGCCCGCAGGCCATCCGCTACGCCGCCCAGGAGGCCATCGACACCTGGGAGGCGCTGCAGACGCGCATCGTCCACCCCCACGCCGGCGTCACCCTGCGCGCCGACTTCCTCGGCGGCGCCAGCAGCCTCAATACCTTCCCCCACGAGGACTGGCGCCGCTGCGTGCACTTCGCCCTGCGCCAGATGCAGGGCCCGCGGGCGGTCTACGCGCAGCCCGAGGGCCTGCCCAGCCTGCGCGACGCCATCGCCCGGCACATCGCCTACAGCCGCGGCGTGCAGTGCCGCGACGAGGACGTCATCGTCTGCAACGGCGCGCAACAGGCCCTCGACCTGCTGGCCCGGGTGCTGGTGCGCCCCGGCACCCGGGTGGCCATGGAAGACCCCGGCTACCCGCCGGCGCGCCTGCAGTTCGCCATGCAGGGCGCGGAAATCGTCAGCGTGCCGGTGGACACCGAGGGCCTGTGCGTGGAGCGCATCCCCGACGGCACCCAGCTGATCTACTGCACCCCGGCGCACCAGTTCCCCCTCGGCATGCCGATGAGCGAGGCGCGGCGCCAGGCCCTGCTGACGCGGGCCGCGGAGCTGGGCGCGGTGATAATCGAGGACGACTACGACAGCGAGTTCCGCTACGAAGGCCGCCCCCACGAGACGCTGCACAGCCTCGACCGCCTGGGCCTGGTGGCCTACGTCGGGACCTTCTCCAAGACGCTGCTGCCGGAACTGCGCCTGGGCTACCTGGTGGTGCCGCCGGGCCTGCGCCCGGCGTTGCTGCGCGCGCGACAGCTGAACGACTGGCACAGCTCGACCCTGGCGCAGTGGGCGCTGGCGAAATTCATCGCCGACGGCTGCCTGCTCAAGCACATCCGCCGCTGCCATGGCATCTACGCCACGCGCCGCGAACGCATCCTGGCGCGCGTCGAGGGCGACCTCTCGCCCTGGCTGCAGGCGGTGCCATCCAACGCCGGCTTCCACCTGGCGCTGCTGTTCAAGGTGCCGGTGAAGCTGCCGCTGCTGGTGGAGCTGGCGCGCAAGCTGGAGGTCGGCATCTACCCGCTGGACGGCTTCTACGACCGCGAGCCGGTGCGCCAGGGCCTGCTGATGGGCTTCGGCGCCATCGAGAAGCTGGACATCGATCCGGCCCTGGACAAGCTGCGCGACCTGCTCCGGCAGATCGCCTGAAGCCGCGCAGCCACGCGCCTCAGAAGGCCGAACGCACCACCCCGCCGTCGGCGCGCAGGGCCGCGCCATTGGTGGCCGAGGACGCCTCGGAGCAGACGTACACCACCAGGTTGGCCACCTCCTCCGGCGTGGTGAAGCGCTTGAGCAGCGAGCTGGGCCGCGCGCTGCGGAAGAACTCGGCCTCGAATTCGGCGAACGGCTGGCCGCCGGAGAGCTTGCCGACGAACTCGTCGACGCCCTCGGAATGCGTCGGCCCCGGCAGCACCGCGTTGACCGTTACCCCGGTGCCCGCGCAGTCCTCCGCCAGCCCGCGGGACAGGCCGAGCTGGGCGGTCTTGGTGACGCCGTAGTGGATCATCTCCACCGGAATCTGCACGCCGCTCTCGCTGCTGATGAACACCACCCGGCCCCAGTTGCGCTGCTTCATGCCCGGCAGGTAGGCGCGGCTGAGGCGCACGCCGGACAGCAGATTGACCTGCAGGAAGCGCTCCCAGTCCTCGTCGGGAATCTCCGCGAAGGGTTTGGGATCGAAGATGCCCAGGTTGTTCACCAGCACGTCCACCTGCGGGTAGCGACCCACCAGCTCGGCGATGACCGAAGGCTGCGACAGATCGCCGGCGAAGCCCTCGACACGGGCATTGGGCTGGGCCGCGCGCAGCTTGGCCAGGGCGGCGTCCACCGAAGCCTGGCTGCGGCCGTTGAGGATCACCCGCGCGCCTTCGCGCGCCAGGCCCTGGACGATGGCGAAACCGATGCCCTTGGTGGAACCGCTGACCAGGGCGAGCTTGTCTTGCAGATTGAAGTTCATGGCGCTGCTCTCGGTTGTTTTCAATTCTCGATTTTCGTAGGAGCGAGCTTGCTCGCGAACGGATTCCGCTGCGGGGTTACGCGAACAAGGGCTGGGCGACGATGTGCTGAGCGAACCCAAAGCAGCCTAGGCGCTGCCGGCAACCACGTCCAAGCACCGCAGGATTGGACTGCCGCTTTTCGCCCGGATTGTCCGTTATTCCCCGCCCGCCGAACGCCTAGTATCCCCTTCACGAAATTTCCCTTCCCAGGAGTCCCGCCATGCAACAACGCATCCTCGTCATCGGTTCCGGCTTCGCCGGCATGTGGGCCGCGCTGGGCGCCGCCCGCGTCCTCGACCAGCACGGCCGCAGCGACGTCGAAGTCGCGCTGGTCGCCCCCGAGCCGCTGCTGCACCTGCGCCCGCGCCTGCACGAGGCCGCCCCGCACGCCATGACCACGCCGCTGCTGCCGCTGTTCGAGGCAGCCGGGGTGCGCTATGTGCAGGGCAGCGTCGAGCGCATCCACACCGGCGAGCGCAACGTCGAAGCCGTGAACGAGCGCGGCGAACGCTTCACCCTCGCCTACGACCGCCTGGTGCTGACCGCCGGCAGCCGCCTGTTCCGCCCGGCCATCCCCGGCCTGGCCGAGCACGCCTTCAGCATCGACCAGACCGACGAAGCCAGCGCCCTGGACGTGCACCTGGCGCGCCTGGCCGACCTGCCGCCGAGCGACGCGCGCAACACGGTGGTGGTCGCCGGCGGCGGCTTCACCGGCATCGAGATCGCCTGCGAGCTGCCCGAGCGGGTACGCCGCGTGCTGGGCGAGGATGCCGAGATACGGGTGGTGATAGTCGAGCGCAGCCACGTCATCGGCCCCGACCTGGGCCCCGGCCCGCGCCCGCAGATCGAGCAGGCCCTGGACGAGCTGGGCGTGGTGCGCTTCCTCGGCGCCGCGGTCAACGCCATCGACGCCGACGGCCTGAGCACCACCACCGGCGAACGCATCGAGGCGAAGACGGTGATCTGGACCGCCGGCATGCACGCCAGCCCGCTGACCGCCCAGGTGCCCGGCGAACGCGATGCCCTCGGCCGCCTGCACGTGACGCGCGACCTGCGGGTGAAAGGCGTGGACGCCGTATTCGCCGCCGGCGACGTGGCCCTGGCGCAGGTGGACGACGCGGGCAACCACGCGCTGATGTCCTGCCAGCACGCGATGAACATGGGCCGCAGCGCCGGCTACAACGTCGCCGCCGACCTCCTCGGCCTGCCCACCCAGGCCTACGCCCAGCCGGTCTACGTCACCTGCCTCGACCTGGGCCCCTGGGGCGCGGTCTACACCGAGGGCTGGGAGCGCCAGGTCAAGCTGCAGGGCGCCGAGGCCAAGGCCCTCAAGCGGCAGATCAACACCCAGTGGATCTACCCGCCCCTGCCCAGCCGCAAGGCCGCCCGCGAAGCCGCCGACCCGCAGCGGGTGGTGGTGGCGTAACCGTTCGCGGTCCTTCGCCGCTACACCTGTGTCATTCCCCAACGCCATGGTCGAACCGGGCTTTGCCTCCGGCCATGGCGATGGGTATCGCTTCGCTCCACCCATCCTACGGGAACCCGGAAAACAGCGTAGGAGCGGACCTTGTCCGCGATAGCCGGAGGTTCCGGCGCAATTCGCGGATGAGATCCGCTCCTACGCCGCCCCACCCACAGCATTCCCTGTAGGAGCGCGCCCTGCGCGCGAATCGCGGGCAGGGCCCGCTCCTACAGGTTGGTCGTCGCAACGGTGTCCGGGCCAACGGCGTATAACTGTTCGCGGTTATACGCCGCTACACCCATGCCGCAGGGGTTTCTGATGTTCTCGTAGGAGCGGACCCTGTCCGCGATAACCGGAAATTCCGGCACGATTCGCGGATAAGATCCGCTACGGGTTGCTCTCACCTGTGCCTCATGTAGTAGCGAATCGCGGGCAGGGCCCGCTTACAGGTTCGTGGGGCGCCTGCTCCCGTCGTTATCCGCCGCATCGGGGAACTTTCCGATCCGTCGTGGGCACAAAACCAACGATCCAGCCAAGGACCGACACCACTCAAGGATGAATCTATGCCTCGCCCTTCCTTCCTGTCCGCCTGGGCAGCCGCCATTCGTATCTATGATCCGGTCGATCCCGGATCGAAAGTCGCCAATGTCATCGGCGGCAATGTCGCCAAGAACGTCAATAACCCGGAGCCTGCTCAACGCTGGAGCAATACCTGCGCAGTACGTATGAGCTACATCCTGAATCAGTCGGGCCTGATCATCCCGCAGGTGCGCGGGCGTACGGTATCCGGTGCCGACCGGCGCTGGTATTTTTTCCGGGTGCGGGATCTCATCGCCTTCCTGGAGCAGCGCTGGGGGGCTCCGGACGTCATCAAGTACCCACCGCCTGGAGGCGGAACCATGGCTGGCAAGAAGGGCCTCGTGCTCTTCGAAGTATCGGGATGGTGGGACGCTGCGGGCCATGCAACGTTGTTCGATGGCACGCATTGCTACGACCACTGCTATTTCAACGAGCCTGGTGTGAACTATCAGACCGACAGGGCGAACTTCTGGAGCCTGCCATGAGCAAGAACTTGACCACTCGCTGTCTCGCCCTGCTCGCAGCAGCCCTTCTTCCCCTGGCGGCCCAGGCGGAAGGCCCGCAGGCGGCCGCCCGGACCTATGCGCAGAACTACAAGGACATGGTCCTGGCCACCTGCATCGCCAATGCCTACAAGGCAGACGGCTCCGCCGCCGTCGATGCCGGCAGCAGCGTCAGCGCATTGCGCGACTGGACGTACTACGACATGGAGAACAGCCCGGACGCCATCAAGGCCCTGGTCGAGGGCTACCTGGCCCGCGACTATCGCAACCCGCTCACCGAATCCGAGGTCAAGGGCGTGCGCTTCGACTTGCTGAAGTGCCTGGACCTGTACCACAGCAAGGAACTCCAGGCGCAGGTCGACAAATTCGTGCTCGACCCCGGGCACAGCTACCGCCAGGACAACCCGCGTCCATAAAGCCCATGAAAAAGCCCGGGCACCTCGCGGTGCCCGGGCTTCTGCCGTTGGCGGCCGTCTGCGTGGTTACGGCATGACCGGCGGCAGGTACTGCAGAGTGGTGCCCAGGGCCCAGAGCAGGAACAGCACCAGGGGCACGTGGACCAGCAGCTGGACGAAGGAGAAGCCGATCAGGTCGCGGGCCTTCAGGCCCAGCACGCCGAGCAGCGGCAGCATGTAGAAGGGGTTGATCAGGTTCGGCAGCGCCTCGGCGGCGTTGTAGATCTGCACCGCCCAGCCCAGGTGGTAGTTCAGTTCGTTGGCCACCTGCATCACGTAGGGCGCCTCGATGATCCACTTGCCGCCGCCGGAGGGGATGAAGAAGCCCAGCACCGCGGAGTACACGCCCATCAGCAGCGCGTAGGTGTCGTGGGAGGCGATCTGCACGAAGAAGGTGGAGATGTGGTGCGCCACGGTGGCGCCGTCGGTGCCTTTCACGGTGGTCATGATGGCGGCGATGGAGCCGTACAGCGGGAACTGGATCAGCACCCCGGTGGTGGTGGGCACCGCGCGGGCCACGGCGTCGAGGAAGTTGCGCGGGCGCCAGTGCAGCAGCGCGCCGACCATCAGGAACAGCAGGTTGTAGGTGTTCAGCCCGGAGATGGCGAGGATCGCCGGCTTGGTGGCGAACTCGTGGAACAGCCAGCCGGCGGCCAGGGCCACCAGCAGCAGGATCAGCAGCGGGCTGTGCTCCAGCCACTCGCCGGGACGGCTGGGCTTGCTCATCTTCGGCGGGGTGAAGCTGACGTCCACGCCGCAGGCATCGGCGTCGCGGGCGCTGGATTCGCCCGGCGCGGTCATGTAGGCGATCACCACCGACACCACCACCAGGGCCAGCAGCATCAGGCCGGACTGCCAGAGGAAGATGGTCTCGGTGAAGGGGATCACCCCGGTGATGGCGAGGATCGACGGCGGCAGGCTGCCGGGGTTGGCCTGCAGCTGTGCGGCGGAGGAGGACAGGCCCAGCGCCCAGACGGCGCCCAGGCCCAGGTAGGCCGCGGCGCCGGCGGCGCGGTAGTCCATCTTCAGGTCCGTGCGGCGGGCCAGGGCGCGCACCAGCAGGCCGCCGAAGACCAGGCTCAGGCCCCAGTTGAGCAGCGAGGCGAGCATCGACACCACGGCCACCCAGGCCACTGCCGAGCGGCCGTTCTTCGGCACCCGCGCCAGCAGCGCGATCAGCCGCGAGGCCGGGCCGGAACTGGCGACCACGTAGCCGCCGATGACCACGAAGGCCATCTGCATGGTGAAGGGGATCAGGCTCCAGAAGCCGTCGCCGAAGGCCTTGGCGGTGTCGCCGGGGGACGCGCCCATGGCCAGGGTGGCCACGGCTACGATCAGCACCGCCAGGGTGGCGAACACCCAGGAGTCCGGGAACCAGCGCTCGGCCCAGGCCGAGCAGGCCATGGCGAAGCGTGCGGAACGGCTTTCCTGCAGTTGCAGTTTCGCGTTCATTTTTCCTACCTCGATTTTCTTGGAGTTATTTTTCTTTGTAACGCCGAACGCCCCGGAGTTCGTCCGGGGCGTCCGTCACACGGGCACGCGGGGCTCGATCAGTCGCGGACCAGGGCCAGGGCCACGCCCTGGCCACCGCCGATGCACAGGGTGGCAAGACCCTTCTTCGCATCGCGGCGGAGCATTTCGTGCAGCAGGCTGACCAGCACGCGGCAGCCGGAGGCGCCGATGGGGTGGCCGAGGGCGATGGCGCCGCCGTTGACGTTGACCTTGGCGGCGTCCCAGCCCAGTTCCTTGCCCACCGCCAGGGATTGCGCGGCGAAGGCTTCGTTGGCCTCGATCAGGTCCAGCTCGGCCAGCTGCCAGCCGGCCTTGTCCAGGCAGCGGCGGGTGGCGGAGACCGGGCCGATGCCCATGATCGCCGGGTCGACGCCGGCGCTGGCGTAGGCGGCGATGCATGCCAGCACCGGCAGGCCCAGTTCCTTGGCCTTGGCGGCGCTCATCAGCAGCACGGCGGCGGCGCCGTCGTTGAGGCTGGAGGCGTTGCCGGCGGTGACGCTGCCATCTTTCTTGAAGGCCGGCTTGAGCTTGGCCAGGGCCTCGGCGGTGGTGTCGGCGCGCGGCTGCTCGTCGGTGTCGAAGCTCAGCGCCTCGCCCTTGCGCTGCGGGATGCTCACCGGGACGATCTCGTCACGGAAGCGCCCGGCCTCGATGGCGGCCACGGCCTTCTGCTGCGAGGCGGCGGCGAAGGCGTCCTGTTCCTCGCGGCTGATGCCGTACTTGTCCACCAGGTTCTCGGCGGTGATGCCCATGTGGTAGTCGTTGAAGGCGTCCCACAGGCCGTCGACGATCATGCTGTCGAGCAGTTGCGCATGGCCCATGCGCAGGCCGGTGCGGGCCTTGGGCAGCACGTAGGGCGACAGGCTCATGTTCTCCTGGCCGCCGGCGATCACCACCTCGGCGTCGCCGCAGCGGATGGCCTGGGCGGCCAGGTGCAGGGCCTTGAGGCCCGAGCCGCAGACCTTGTTCAGCGTCAGCGCCGGCACCGCATGGGGCAGCCCGGCGGCGATGGCGGCCTGGCGCGCGGGGTTCTGCCCGGAACCGGCGGTGAGCACCTGGCCGAGGATCACCTCGTCCACCTGCTCGGGCTTCACGCCGCTGCGCTGCAGCAGCTCGCGGATGACGATGGCGCCCAGTTCGTGGGCGGGGATGTTCGCCAGGCTGCCCTGGAAGGCGCCGATGGCGGTGCGGGTGGCGGCGACTATCACTACGTCTTGCATGATTGGCTCACTCCGGTGGCTTGGCTGCCCTCTCCCCCGCCCTCTCCCTGAAGGGAGAGGGAGCTGTCCGTGCCAGGATGACTCATGTGCTCATCCCGGCGCCGGACCAGTCCCCTCTCCCGCTTGCGGGAGAGGGTTAGGGAGAGGGTGCTCTTACAGCGCGACTAACTCAGTGGTGGTGATGGGTATCGCTTCGCTCAACGCCATCCTACGGGTGCTACTCCTGCGCGCGATCGCGGGCAGGGCCCGCTCCTACAGGGGGTGTCAGAAGGTCATTTCCTTCACGTCATCCGGCACGATCAGCCGCCCGGCGGTCTTCTCGGCGATCTCGGCGACGCTCACCCCCGGCGCGGTCTCGCGCAGGACGAAGGCGCCGTCGATGATTTCCAGGTAGGCCAGGTCGGTGAGCACCTTGCGGATGCAGCCGGCGCCGGTCAGCGGCAGGCTGCAGCGGTCGAGCAGCTTGGACTCGCCGTCCTTGGAGGCGTGGGTCATGGTGACGATGATGTTGTCGGCGCCGGCCACCAGGTCCATGGCGCCGCCCATGCCTTTCACCAGCTTGCCGGGGATCATCCAGGAGGCGATGTTGCCCTGCACGTCCACCTCGAAGGCGCCGAGCACGGTGAGGTCGACGTGGCCGCCGCGGATCATCGCGAAGGATTCGGCGGAGGAGAAGATCGACGCGCCCTTCACGGCGGTCACGGTCTGCTTGCCAGCGTTGATCATGTCGGCGTCTAGGGTTTGCTCGGTGGGGAAGGCGCCCATGCCGAGCAGGCCGTTCTCCGATTGCAGCATCACTTCCATGCCCTCGGGCACGTAGTTGGCCACCAGGGTCGGGATGCCGATGCCGAGGTTCACGTAGTAGCCGTCCTGCAGTTCGCGCGCCACGCGCTGGGCCATCTGTTCGCGGGTCAATGCCATCTTCTTGTCTCTCTTGTCCGGTGGGCTCAGGAACGCACGGTGCGCTTTTCGATGCGCTTCTCGAAGGTCCCCTGGATGATGCGGTCGACGTAGATGCCGGGGGTGTGGATCTGGGTGGGGTCCAGTTCGCCCGGCTCGACGATCTCCTCCACCTCGACCACGGTGATGCGCCCCGCGGTGGCCACCACCGGGTTGAAGTTCTGCGCGGTGTGGCGGTAGATGACGTTGCCGTAGTGGTCGGCCTTCCAGCCCTTGACGATGGCGAAGTCGCCGGTGATGGCCTGTTCCATGATGTGCGGGCGGCCGTTGAACTCGCGCACTTCCTTGCCTTCGGCAACCGGGGTGCCGTAGCCGGTGGCGGTGAAGAAGGCCGGGATGCCGGCGCCGCCGGCGCGCAGTTTCTCGGCCAGGGTGCCTTGCGGGGTGAGTTCCACTTCCAGTTCGCCGGACAGCAGCTGGCGTTCGAACAGTTCGTTCTCGCCGACGTAGGAGGCGATCATCTTGCGGATCTGCCGGTCTTCCAGCAGCACGCCCAGGCCGAAGCCGTCGACGCCGCAGTTGTTCGACACCACCGTCAGGCCCTTCACGCCCAGGCGGCGGATCTCGGCGATGAGGTTCTCGGGGATGCCGCACAGGCCGAAGCCGCCCGCCAGTACCGTCATGCCGTCGGTGAGCCCGGCCAGGGCCTCCGCGTAACTGCCAACCCGCTTGTCGAGTCCTGCCATCTGCTGCTGCCTCTCTTGTAGTTTGGGTTTCCGACCGGCCGGTCGGAGAGCGTCTGCAGCTTCACCGCTGGGGACTGATTTGTTAAGTTTGTTTTTCCAATCGATTATTCGGCTTTGCTTATCAATGACCGTCAAGCAACTGCGCGCCTTCCTCGCCGTGGCGCAGAGCCTGAGCTTCGCCCAGGCCGGCGAGCGCCTGCACCTGTCGCAGCCGGCCCTGAGCCTGGCGATCAAGAACCTGGAGGAATCCCTCGGCGGGCAGCTGCTGGTGCGCACTACCCGCAGCGTCGCCCTCACCCCCGAGGGCGAGACCCTGCTGCCCATCGCCCGGCGCCTGTTGGCCGACTGGGACAACGCCGAGGAGCTGCTGCGCCAGCACTTCACCCTGCAGCTGGGCAAGGTCTCCATCGCTGCCATGCCCTCCTTCGCCGGCAACCTGCTGCCGGGCGCGCTCATGGCCTTCCGCCAGCGCTACCCGAAGGTGAACGTGGCGGTGCACGACGTGATCAACGAACAGGTGCTGGAGATGGTGCGCAACCGCCGCGTCGAGCTGGGCATCGCCTTCGAGCCGGACAGCCTCGACGGCCTGAGCTTCCAGGCCTTCTACAGCGACCGCTTCGTCGCCGTGCTGCCGGCCGGCTCGCCCCTGGCCGGGCAGCGCCGGCTGACCTGGGCGCAATTGCTGCAGCAGCCCTTCATCACCCTGCAGCGGCCCTCGGCGGTGCGCCTGCTGCTGGAAGACAGCGTGGCGGCCAGCCACGGCAAGCTGGCGGTGGCCTTCGAGAGCCACCAGTTGGTCACAGTGGGGCGCATGGTCGCCCAGGGGCTGGGAGTGAGCGCGGTGCCGCGCCTGTGCGTGAAGCAGATGGAAGAGCTGGGCGCGCGCTGCGTGGACCTCTACGAACCCACGGTGGAACGCCGCGTGGGCCTGTTCAGCCTGGCCGAGCACAAGCTCTCCAGCGCCGCCCAGGCGCTGAGCGACGTGCTCTTGCAGATAGCCGACTGGCCACGGTTGCAGAAGGAGGGTTGCGAGGAAGGTCGAGCAGAGTGAGGCAGAGTCGCGCGGCGCGGGCGGCGGAAGAACGCCGCCCGTTGCGCTGGGAGGGTCAGATGTCGCTGCACATCTCGGTCTGGCGCAGGTACTCGAGCACGTGGACCTGGCCCTTGGAGTCGGCGTAGGTCATTTTCGCCGGGGCAACTTCGCAACGGTCGTTGGCTTGCTCGATGCTGATCACCTTGGCCACGTCGAGCTGCATGCCGTAGTGGTAGACCACGGGCGCGGCGTCGGCGGCATTGGCGGCCAGGGCGGCGCCCATCAGGGGGATGGCGAACAGGCTGAACAGGGTGCGTTTCATGGTGGGATTCTCCGGTTTCCGGCGTGCTGGCCATTTGGCCTTGCCGTGTATACAAATTTAGTTGAACGGCCGTTCCGGACACAGAGGCAATACGACAAGGGATTACTGCGCAACACGTAACAATAAGGGCTTGCCAACCTGGCTGAATGGATTGACCGCCCTTTCACCTGCGGTAAAAAGCCCCTGGACTGGCAGGATTCGATTCATTTTCCGCTTTGCTGCCAGCCAATCACCGCGCCACAATGGCAAGCCCATTCGTCGCCAGGACTCCGCCATGAAACGCGTGGCCATGCTGCTGTTCCCCGGCGTGCAGGCGCTGGACGTCGCCGGCCCGCTGGACGTCTTCGCCGAAGCCAATGCCTTCGTCGCGGCGGGCAGCGGCTACCAGGTGCTGACGCTGGCCGAACGCAGCTTTCCCATCCCCGCCTCCAACGGCCAGTTGCTGGGCGCGCAGCACGAGCTGGACGGCGCCGTCGGCGGCTTCGACATCCTGCTGGTGCCCGGCGGCCCGCAACTGCCCGCCGAGACACCTTCCACCGCCCTCCTCGCCTGGCTGCGCCGGGCCTGCACCGAGACGCCGCGCTACGGCTCGATCTGCACCGGCGCCTTCCTCCTCGGCCATGCCGGGCTGCTGGACGGCAAGCGCGTCACCACCCACTGGAGCGACGCCGCGCGCCTGGCGCAGCTGTTCCCGCGGGCAAGGGTGGAGCCCGACAGCATCCACGTGCGCGACGGCGCGCTGGTGACCTCCGCAGGGGTGACCGCCGGCATCGACCTGGCCCTGGCGCTGCTGGCCGAGGACCACGGCCCGGCGGTGGCCTTGAGCGTGGCCAAGCGCCTGCTGGTGGTAGCCCAGCGCCAGGGCGGGCAATCGCAGTTCAGCCCTTATCTGCAGGCGCCAGCGGATGGCGACTCGCCCATCGCCCGGGTGCAGCGCCACGTGCAGGCCCATCTCACCGACGCGCTGTCGGTGGCGGAACTGGCGGCGGTGGCGACCATGAGCGAACGCACCTTCGCCCGGGTGTTCGTCCGCGAGGCGGGCATCACCCCGGCGGAGTTCGTCCAGCGCGCCCGGCTGGACGCGGCGCGGGGGTTGCTGGAGGGCAGCGGGCTGCCGCTGAAGGTGGTGGCCTGGCGCTGCGGCTTCGGCAGCGCGGCGCGGATGCGGCTGGTGTTCGTGCAGAGGTTGGGGGTGACGCCGACGGAGTATCGGGGGCGGTTCCGGGGGATGGGTAACGGGCTTGAGAGAATGGTGATAACCCCGAAGAGCTCCCTCTCCCTAACCCTCTCCCTGAAGGGAGAGGGGACCGTTCGGTGTGCTTGGATGTTCTGGAGTCAGCCGGCAACACCGGAGGCTTCCGACTGAACCATTCCTCCTCTCGGCACGGACTAGCCCCCTCTCCCTTCAGGGAGAGGGCTGGGGAGAGGGAAAGGAACCCACCTCCGCGCCGAGGGAACCGGCAAGCGCTCCTCACAAACTCCGAGCAATCACCAACCGCTGCACATCACTGGTGCCCTCATAGATCTGGCACACCCGCACATCCCGATAGATACGCTCCACCGGATAATCCTGCAGGTAACCATACCCCCCCAGCGTCTGGATCGCCGCCGAACACACCCGCTCGGCCATCTCCGAGGCGAACAGCTTGGCCATGGAGGCTTCCGTCAGGCACGGCAGGCCCGCTTCGCGCAGGCTCGCCGCGTGGTGGACCATCTGCCGGGCCACGGCTATCTCGGTGGCCATGTCGCTGAGGCGGAAGGCCACCGCCTGGTGCTGGATGATCGGCTTGCCGAAGGTTTCCCTTTCGTGGGCGTAGTCGCGGGCGTATTCGAAGGCGGCGCGGGCCATGCCCACCGCCTGGGAGGCGATGCCGATGCGCCCGCCTTCCAGGTTGGCCAGGGCGATGGCGTAGCCCTGGCCCTCCTCGCCCAGGCGGTAGCCAGCCGGGATGCGCAGGTCGTCGAAGGCGATCTGGCAGGTGTCCGAGGCGTGCTGGCCGAGCTTGTCTTCCACCCGCACCACACGGTAGCCGGGGGTGTCGGTGGGCACGATGAAGGCGCTGATGCCCTTCTTGCCGGCCGCCGCGTCGGTGACGGCGAAGACGATCACCAGTCCGGCGTGGCTGCCGGAGGTGATGAACTGCTTGCTGCCGTTCAGCACGTAGTGGTCGCCGTCGCGGCGCGCGCGGGTCTTCAGGAAGCTGGCGTCGGAGCCGGCCTGGGGCTCGGTGAGGGCGAAGGCGCCGATCATTTCGCCGCGGGCCAGGGGCACCAGGAACTGGCGCTTCTGTTCTTCGCTGCCGAACTTGGCGATGGGCATGCAGCCCACCGAGTTGTGCACGCTCATGATGGTGGAGCAGGCGCCGTCGCCGGCGGCGATCTCTTCCAGGGCCATGGCGTAGGCCAGGTGCCCGGTCTGCGCGCCGCCCCACTCCTCGGCCACCAGCATGCCGAGGAAGCCGAGATCGGCCATTTCCTTCAGCGCCTCGGCCGGGAAGCGGTGCTCGCGGTCCCACTCGGCGGCGAAGGGTTTCAGCCGCTCCTGGGCGAACTGGCGGGCGACGTCGCGGATCTGCAGGTCTTCTTCGCTGGGAATCATGCTTCGCTCCTCACAGGCGCTCGACGGCGATGGCCGTGGCTTCGCCGCCGCCGATGCACACCGAGGCGATGCCGCGTTTCAGGTCGTACTGCTGCAGCGCCGAGAGCAGAGTCACCAGGATGCGCGCCGCCGAGGCGCCGATCGGGTGGCCCAGGGCGCAGGCGCCGCCATGGACGTTGAGCTTGGCATGGGGGATGTCCAGTTCGCGCATGGCGGCCATGGCCACCACGGCGAAGGCTTCGTTGACCTCGAACAGGTCCACCTCGCCCAGGCCCCAGCCGCTGCGCTGCAGCAGGCGCTGGATGGCGCCCACCGGCGCGGTGGGGAACAGGTTCGGCGCGGCGGCGTAGGACGAATGCGCGCGGATCGCCGCCAGCGGCGCCAGGCCGCGTTTCTCGGCCTCGGACAGGCGCATCAGCACCAGCGCGGCGGCGCCGTCGGAGATGGAGCTGGAGTTGGCCGCGGTGACGGTGCCGCCCTCGCGGAACGCCGGTTTCAGCGTCGGGATCTTGTCCAGCCTGGCCTTCGGCGGCTGCTCGTCCTGAGCGATCTCGCGGGTTTCCTTGCCGGCCTTGACCGTCACCGGGACGATCTCGGCGGCGAAGCGGCCGTCGCGCATGGCCTGCTGGGCGCGGGTCAGCGAGGCGATGGCGTAGTCGTCCTGCTGCTGGCGGGTGAAGCCGTAGCCCTGCGCGCAGTCCTCGGCGAAGGTGCCCATCAGCCGGCCCCTGTCGTAGGCGTCTTCGAGGCCGTCGAGGAACATGTGGTCGAGCACCTTGCCGTGGCCCATGCGGTAGCCCGTGCGGGCGCGCTCCAGCAGGTAGGGCGCGTTGGACATGCTCTCCATGCCGCCGGCCAGCACCACGCCGGCGCTGCCGGCCAGTAGCGCGTCGTGGCCCTGCATCACGGCCTTCATGCCCGAGCCGCACATCTTGTTGATGGTGGTGCAGGGCGTGCCGCGGTCCAGCCCGGCGCCGAGCACCGCCTGGCGCGCCGGGGCCTGGCCCTGGCCGGCGGAAAGCACGCAGCCGAGGATGGCTTCGTCGATCTGGTCGGCGCCCAGCTGCGCGCGCTCGATGGCCGCGCGCACGGCGGCGGCGCCGAGGGTGGCGGCGCTGGCGTCCTTGAAGTCGCCGAGGAAGCCGCCCATGGGGGTGCGGACGGCGCTGACGATGACTACGGGATCGTTCATTTTCGTTACTCCTGTCACTTGGCGGCCATGCGGATGGCGCCGTCGAGGCGGATCACCTCGCCGTTGAGCATGCTGTTCTCGACGATGTGGCGGACCAGCGCGGCGAATTCGTCGGGGCGGCCCAGGCGCGGCGGGAAGGGCACGCTGGCGCCGAGGGAATCGCGGACTTCCTGGGGCATGCCGGCCATCATCGGCGTTTCGAAGATGCCGGGGGCGATGGTCATCACGCGGATGCCGTGGCGCGCCAGTTCGCGGGCGATGGGCAGGGTCATGCCGACCACCCCGGCCTTGGACGCCGAATACGCGGCCTGGCCGATCTGCCCGTCGAAGGCCGCCACCGAGGCGGTGTTGACGATGACGCCGCGCTCGCCGCCGGCATCCGGCGCGTTGCGGGCCATGGCCTCGGCGGCCAGGCGCAGCATGTTGAAGCTGCCCACCAGGTTGATGTTGATGGCCCGGGCGAAGCTGTCCAGGCCATGCGGGCCGTTGCGCCCGAGGACTTTTTCGGCCGGCGCCACGCCGGCGCAGTTGGCCAGCCCGTGCAGCGCGCCGAAGCTTTCCAGCGCGGCTTCCACCGCGGCGCGGCCGTCGGCCTCGCTGGTCACGTCGGTGCGCACGAAGCGCGCCCTGCCCTCGCCCAGCTCGGCCACGCGGGCGGCGCCGGCCTCGGCGTTGACGTCGGCCAGCAGCACGCGGGCGCCGGCCTCCACCAGAGTCTTCGCGGTGGCCGCGCCGAGCCCGGAGCCGCCGCCGGTGATGAGGAATACCTTGTCCTGGATGTGCATGGAATCTCTCCGAATCAGTGCTGCGCGGCCGCGCGTTCGGCCGCCTCTTGTTGCCGGGCTATCTCCTGGTTGCGCAGGAGGAAGCGCTGGATCTTGCCGCTGGGGGTCTTCGGCAGTTCGGCGATGAACTCCACTTCCCGCGGGTAGCTGTGGGCCGACAGGCGCTTGCGCACGTACTGTTGCAGCTCCTCGGCCAGCTCCGGGCTGGGCTGGTGCTGCGGGCAGAGCACCACGTAGGCCTTGACCAGTTCGGTGCGCTCCGGGTCGGGCTTGCCGATCACCGCCGCTTCCATCACCGTCGGGTGCTCGATCAGCGCGCTCTCCACGTCGAAGGGGCCGACGCGGTAGCCGGAGGTGGTGATGAGGTCGTCGGAGCGGCCGACGAAGCTGATGCTGCCGTCGGCGTTCAGCTCCACAGTGTCGCCACTGAGATAGTAGTCGCCGACGAAGGCCTTGGTTTCCATGCCCTGGTAGCCGACGAACCACATCAGCGGCGAGCGCTTGCGGTCCATGGCCAGGATGCCCGGCTGGCCAGCGGGCAGTTCCTCGCCGTTCTCGCCCAGCACCACCACGCGGTGGCCGGGGATGGAGTAGCCGGCCGCGCCCAGGTGCACCGGGTGCTGCAGCCCATGGTGGTTGGCCAGGACCATGCCCAGCTCGGTCTGCCCGTAGTGGTCGTGGATGGTCGCCCCCAGGCCCTCGGCGAACCAGCGGATCACCTCCGGGGTCAGCGCCTCGCCAGCGCTGCTCACCGCGCGCAGGCGGCCCTTGAGCTCGCGTTCCACCTCGGCGGCCGAAGCCTTGAGCATGCGGTAGGCGGTGGGCGAGCCGGCCAGGTTGGTGATGCCGTACTGGCGGATGATCCGGCAGGTGCTCTCCACCGTGAAGGCGCCTTCGTAGAAGGTGGTGGCGTGGCCCAGGGCCAGCGGGCCGGTGACGGCGTAGTAGAGGCCGTAGGCCCAGCCCGGGTCGGCCAGGTTCCAGAAACGGTCCTCGGGGCGCAGGTCGACGGCGTCGCGCAGGTAGCCGGTGAACGCCAGGATGGCCTTGAGCGGCACGGCCAGCGGCTTGGCCAGGCCGGTGGTGCCGGAGGTGAACATCAGCAGGAAGGGGTCTTCGCCCGTGCGCAGGACCGGTTCGAATTGCTCGGAGCGGCTTTCCAGGGCCTGCCGGAAGTCGAGGTCTCCGGCCGGGATCGCCTGGCCGCCGCTGACGGTGATGATCTGCGGGGCGTTGGGCACTTCGTCGAGCTTGGCGCGGTTGCCGGCGTCGGTGACCAGCACGCGGCTGCCGGCGATGCCCAGGCGGTGCTCGATGGCCTTGGGCCCGAAGGCGGTGAACAGCGGCTGGTAGACCGCGCCGAGGCGCCAGGTGCCGAGGATGGTGACCAGCAGTTCCGGGGTACGTGGCAGCATGCCGGAAACCCGGTCGCCGGGGCGCACGCCCAGGTCGTGGAGCAGGTTGGCGAACTGCGCGGACAGGGCCTGCAGCTGGGCGAAGCTGTATTCGGCGCGCTCGCCGTTGCGGCCTTCCCAGTACAGGGCGACGCACCCGGACGGGGCATGGCGGTCGCAGCATTCGACGCAGGCGTTGAGGGCGTCGAGGCTGCCGGCGAGGGTGTCTCGGGCGGTGGCCGCGTAATCGAATTCGGCAGCGGCGGCGGCATAGGGGCGCATCGCGGAACTCCTGGCTTGTTCTTGTAGGGAGTAGCGAGATGTTCGCGCCGGGCGGTTGCCGCGGCAATGTCGAAAGGGACTTATGTGGATGAGCGGATTGGACAGCGGGGAGTGGCTGGGGGTGGGGGTGCTTCGGGTTGGCGCTGGTCCCCTCACCCCAGCCCTCTCCCAGAGGGAGAGGGGGCCCGTTCGGCGCAAGCTGGGAGTTCCATGCTCGCCGACCACTCCGGTGCTGCCGGCGAACACCATTCTCTCCACAGGCACGGACGGCCCGTGTACACGAGCCTCGATACGGGGGCGCCGGTCCCATTCTCTCCACAGGCACGGACGGCCCCCTCTCCCTCTGGGAGAGGGCTGGGGTGAGGGAAAGGAATTCCCCCCGGCGCCGACGTAACCGACAAACACCAAAGCGTCGATGACCTCAACGCAACCCGGCAACAATCTCCAACGAACGCAAGCGCAGTGCATGGTCGTAGATATCACTGGTAAAGATGATCTCATCCGCCCCGGTCTGCTCGACAAGGATCTCCAGGCGGCTGCGCACCTTCTCCGGGCCGCCGATCACCGCCAGGCCGAAGAAGTTGCCCACCGCCTCCTGCTCGTGGGGCAGCCACAGGCCCGCCATGCGCTCCACCGGCGGCTTCTGCTTGAGGCTTTCGCCGCGGATCAGCGCCAGCACGCGCTGGAACGCGGTGGTCGCCAGGTACTCGGCCTCTTCGTCGGTGGGCGCGGCGATCAGCGGCACGCCGATCATCGCGTAGGGCTGTTCGAGAATGGCCGAAGGCTTGAAGTTCTGCCGGTAGATGCGCAGCGCGTCGTGCAGGTAGCGCGGCGCGAAGTGCGAGGCGAAGGCATAGGGCAGGCCCTTCTCCGCCGCCAGGCGGGCGCTGAACAGGCTGGAGCCGAGCAGCCAGATCGGCACCCGCGTGCCCTCGCCGGGGATGGCCAGCAGGCTCTGCTGCGGGCGGCGCGGGCCGAGCAGCATTTCCAGCTCGGCGACCTGCTCGGGGAAGTCTTCGCCGTCGCCGAGCATGCGGTCGCGGCGCAGGGCGCGCATGGTCGCCTGGTCGGCGCCGGGGGCGCGGCCCAGGCCCAGGTCGATGCGCCCCGGGTAAAGGCTGGCGAGGGTGCCGAACTGCTCGGCGATCACCAGCGGCGGGTGGTTGGGCAGCATCACCCCACCGGAGCCGACGCGGATGCGCGCGGTCTTGCCGGCGATGTGGCCGATCAGCACGGAAGTCGCCGAGCTGGCGATGCCGTCCATGTTGTGGTGCTCGGCCAGCCAGTAGCGGGTGAAACCAAGGCGCTCGACGTGGCGGGCCACCTCGACGGCGTTGTTCAGCGCCTCGCTGACGGTGCCCTGGTCGCGGATGGGCACCAGGTCGAGCATGGAAAAGGCGGTTTCGGACAGGGACTTCATGGAGGCTCCGGTCAGGGCCCGCGCGGCAGGCGCGCGGGCGTGGCTTTGAGTCGGACTCTAACCACATGCCTGGCGCATGACCACGCGTCGGCGTCGATAGTCATCATGCCGCGCAGTGATGAAAGCCCCCTGCCCCGCCCTTCAGGCCGCCGCCGACACGCCGTCCAGGCGGTGGAACAGGCGGTTGAAGTACACCAGGCTGTCGCCCTGCTCGCGCACCGCTGCGCGCTCCAGTTCGACGAACAGCACCGAGTGCGAGCCGACTTCCTTGCACTCGCTGATGCGCCCTTCCAGGGTGACCAGGGCGTCGCGCAGCACCGGCACGCCGGCGCAGCCCTCTTCCCACAGGGCCGAGGCGAAGCGTTCCGCCATCGGCACCTGTGTCATGCCGGCGAAGTGCCGGGCCAGTTCCTCCTGCTCGCCGCGCAGCACGTTGATGCACAGGTGGCCGTTGGTACGGAAGGGTTCGTGGCTGGCGCTGCCGCGGTTGATGCACACCAGCACCGTGGGCGGCGAGTCGGTGACCGAGCAGACCGCGCTGGCGGTGATGCCGCAGCGCCCGCCGGGGCCGTCGCTGGTGATGATGTTCACCGCGGCGGGCAGCCGCGCCATGGCGTTGCGGAAGTCGATCTGGGTCTGGCTCAGGTTGTTCATGGCGCGCCCTTGTGGCCGGTTGTCGATGCTTGCCAATCTACGGCCCCGCGGCCAGGCGCGGTATCCAGGCGAATCCCATGGCGGCGGTGGCTGGCCTTTAGTCGACTAGGGGGTTTCTTTATCGCCAGCCCGGCGCCGCCTGGGTATGCTGGTCCCTGGGCGCAAGCGCGCCCGCCGTGCGTGCCGCAGCGAAGACTGCGAGCCAGACCTAATAAGAAGAACCGTGGCAGTGCCCTGATGGATACCCGCAAACCCGTTGTTTACATCGTCGACGACGACAAGGACCTGCGCACCTCGCTGGCCTGGCTCCTGGAGTCGGTCAGCATCCAGGCGCAGTGCTTCGCCGGCGCCGAGGAATTCCTCGCCCACTACGACCCCGGCAGCCCCGCCTGCCTCGTGCTCGACGTGCGCATGCCGGAAACCAGCGGCTTCCAGCTGCAGGCCATGCTCAACGAGCGCGGCGCGGCGCTGCCGATCCTCTTCGTCTCGGCCCACGGCGACATCCCCATGTCGGTGCAGGCGATGAAGAACGGCGCGCTGGATTTCGTCGAGAAGCCCTACAACCCGCAGCAGATGCTGGAGCGCATCCAGGCCGCGCTGAAAGCCGCGGTGCAGGTGCACGCCGGCGCCGAGCAGAAGCGCCAGCTGCAGCAGCGCCTGGACCTGCTCACCGGGCGCGAGCGCGAGGTGCTGGGCATGGTGATCGACGGCAAGGCCAGCAAGGTGATCGCCCGCGAGCTGAACATCAGCGTGAAGACGGTGGATGTGCACCGCACCAAGATCAAGGAGAAGATGGGGGTTTCGAGCATTGCGCTGTTGGTGCGGGAGGTTTTGGACCTGGGGGTGCCGTAGGGGGCTTAGGGGCTTTTCCTGTAGGAGCGAGCTTGCTCGCGAACCGTATCTCCCTGGAACAACGGTGCTTTCGGCCTGCCTCGCTCCCTCTCCCTAACCCTCTCCCTGAAGGGAGAGGGGACCGTTGGGCAGGGTTTGATGTTTTGGCGTTAGCCGGCGACCTCGGCGGTTTCCGGCGGAAACCATCAGCTTTCTCGGCACGGACAAGCCCCCTCTCCCTTCAGGGAGAGGGCTGGGGAGAGGGGGCGGAGTCAACCCAAGGCACCAATGCCGCCGGCAGACTCCCGTTCGCGAGCAAGCTCGCTCCTACGAAGAGAAGAGCAGGTGTCAGAGGTCGAGCACCAACCGCGCCGACCTGGCCCGCGAAACACAGGCGCAAATCTGCCTGTTCGAGGCCTTCTCCTTGCTCGACAGGCAATTGTCCCGATGCTCCGGCTCGCCTTCCAGCACTTCCACTATGCAGGTGCCGCAGATGCCTTCGCGGCATTCGGTGTCGATGTCGCAGCCATGGGCCTGGAGCACGTCCACCAGGCTGGCGTCGGCCGGCACTTGCAGCACCACGCCGCTGCTGGCCAGTTCCACTTCGAAGCTGCCGGCCGGGGCGGCGTTGGCGGCCGGGTCGGCCTGGAAGTGTTCCAGGTGGATGGCGTCTTCGCTGCGGCTGCGCCTGGCGACGTCCACCACCTTGTTCATGAACGGCGCCGGGCCGCAGGTGTAGACGTGGGCCGCCGCCGGGGCGCGCGCCAGGCTGGCGGCTAGCTCGGCTTCGAGGTCGGCCGGCTCCACACCGTAGTGGAACTCCACCTTGCCGGCGAACACCGGGCCGGACAGCAGTTCGACGAAGGCCGCGTGCTCCGGCGAGCGGGCGAAATAGTGCAGCACGTAGGGCTCGCCCCGGGCGTTGAGCTTGTAGGCCATGCTCAGCAGCGGCGTCACGCCGATGCCGGCGGCGAACATCACGTGCTCGCGGGCTTCCGCGGCCAGGCGGAACAGGTTGCGCGGGGCGCCCATTTCCAGCTCCATGCCCTCTTCCACCTGCTCGTGCAGGGCCGCGGAGCCGCCGCGGGAGGCGGCTTCCTTCTTCACCGCCACCAGGTAGGCGGCGCGGTCTTCCGGCGGGCTGCACAGGGAATACTGGCGGGTCACCCCGGTGGGGCCGGTGACGTCGACGTGGGCGCCCGGCTCGTAGGCATCGAACAGCTGGCCGTCGCTGCGCACGAGGCGGAAGGAACGGATGTCCAGGGCTTCGTCGACGATCCTTTGGATTCTTACCTTCATCATTGTTGTTACCTGCAAGGCGTAGTGTATTGATGGGCTCGGTAACCCTCTCCCCGGCCCTCGCCTACGCGGCCCGCCCTGAAGGGAGAGGGGGTTGTACGGTGTCCTGCGTAAACCTCAGCGCATGAACAGGCCGCCGTTGATGTCCCAGCAGGCTCCGGTCACCGAACTGGCGTTGTCGGCGACCAGCAGCAGCACGCTGTCGGCCACGTAGTCCGGGTCGCCCAGGCGGCCCACCGGGATGGTCTTGAGGATCTGTTCCAGGCGCTCCGGGGCCACGGTCTCGCGCACCACCGGCAGGTCCAGCGGGCCCGGGGAGATGCTGTTGACGGTGACGCCGGCCGGTGCCAGTTCGCGGGCGAAGACCTTGGTCAGCGTCGCCACGCCGCCCTTGGCCGCGGCGTAGTGGCCGCCGGTGGCGGTGCCGCCGTTCTGCCCCGCCAGGGAGGCGATGTTGACGATGCGGCCGAAGCCGCGGCTGGCGAAGTGCGCGCCGAACACCTGGCAGGCGACGAAGGTGCCGCGCAGGTTCACCGCCAGCGAGGCGTCGAACTCCTCCGGGGTGATGTCCATCAGCGCGGCGACCCTGGACACCCCGGCGTTGTTCACCAGGATGTCGCAGCCTCCCCACCTGGCCTGCAGCAGGTCGCGGGCGCGCTCGAAGTCGGCCTTCTCGCGCACGTCCAGCTCCACCGCCAGCACGCTGGCGCCGCTGGGGTCGAGTTCATCGGCCAGGCGCTGGGCGTCGCCCAGGCGCACGTCGGCCAGGGCCACGCGGTAGCCGGCGCCCTGCAGGCGCCGGGCGATGCATTCGCCAAGGCCGCGCGAGGCCCCGGTGACGAGTGCGGTACGGGTCATGGCTGCATCCTCAGAGCAGGAAGCCGATGGCGCCCAGGGCGTCCTGGGCGTTGATCAGGCGCACCACCTTGCGCTCCAGGCGCGGGCCTTCGGCGGCGAAGCGGATACGGTGCTCCAGGTCGGCGACGAAGGGCGTGTGCACGCCGCGCTTGTAGGCGTAGAGGATCTGCGCCGAATGCACTTCGACGAGATCGCCGGCGGCTTCCACCAGGCGGAAGCGCGACACCGTGCGCACGGTCTTGGCCGAATCCACCGCCGAGGGCGAGAAGCCGGCGCTCAGGCGCTCGATGCGCAGGGCGCGCATGCGCGCGTCGTCGAAGGCGTAGTTGAGGCTGGCGGCGAAGTCGTCGCCCTCGGCGTCGATGGGCACCACGTAGATGCCCTCCTCGCTCCACAGTCCGCTCCACTGCGCGTAGTCCTTGCGGTCGAGCAGCTCGGCCTCGCGCCAGATGAATTCGATGGCCTTGGCCAGCGGGCCGGAGAAGCCGTTCAGGGTGTCGTTGCTCATTGGCTCATCATCCTCTTCCACATTTGGTAGGCCTCGCGCATGCCGCCTTCGTCGGTGGCATGGGAAACCTTGTCGCCGTTCTCGGCCACGACTTCGCGGTTCAGCCCGCGGTTGACCAGGATCGGCGCGTCGGGGCCGGCATAGGAGCCGCGCTGCACGCGGTCCCAGGCCTCGGCGTCGTCCGGGCTGCCGAAGCCGAACGGGCCCTGGAAGTGCTCGTGGATGCGCAGGCGCTCGCGGTTGGCGATCTCCGGGCCGCCGTCCATGCCCAGGGCCACGTGGCGGATTTCCGTCTCGGTGACCGACACCGGGCGCAACACGCGGAAGAACGACATGGACATGGCCACGTTGGGGAACAGGTTGAGGTTGAAGCCGGCGCCGTGCAGCGAGCGGACGATACGGCGCACCTGTGCAGGCTCCATGGTTTTCGACAGTTCCTCGGTGACGTGGGCGAAGCGCTCCTGCAGCTGCTCGGTGCCGTCGTCGTGGTCGAGGTCGACGTGCTCGGGCACCATCACCATCACGCTGTGGCCGTTGCCCAGGGCGTGGGTCACCGCCTGCGGGTCGGTCATGAACGAGAGCATCTCGCTGGTCTCGTCATCCACCGAGGACATCCACGACTTGTGCACGATGGGGAAGTGGTAGCCGTCGGTGGTGTTCTCCAGCTGGATCTTCCAGTTGCCCTTGAAGGTGAACTTGTGTTCGCCCTGGACCTTGATCGGGAAGCCGGCGCCCTGCTTCATGAACAGGTCCATCCAGTGCTTCGCCCCGCCGAGGAAGTCTTCCAGCGGTTCGATGTCGGCGTCGTAGCTGGCGAAGATCATGCCGGCGTAGCTTTCCACCCGCAGGCTGGTCAGCGGCAGCTCGGCCTTGTCGAGGATGTCCTCGTAGCCGTCCGGGTACGGCAGCGCGCGCAGCTTGCCGTCCAGCCCGTAGGACCAGCTGTGGTACGGGCAGGTGAAGCCGGTGGCGTTGCCCTTGTGCTTCTCGCAGACGGTGGCGCCGCGATGGCGGCAGCGGTTTTCCAGGACGTTGACCTGGCCCTTCTTGTCGCGCACCACGATGACCGGGCGGCGGCCGATCATCGTGGTCTTGAAGTCGCCGGGGTTGCGCACTTCGCTGTCGTGGGCGACCCACACCCAGGTGCGGTAGAAGATTTTCTCCAGCTCGGCCTCGAACAGCGCCGGGTCGTGGTACAGCGAAACGTCGACGCGGTCGCTCTGGACCAGTTGCTCGGGGCTGCCCGTCTTGGCGATCAGCCGGTACTCGGGGGCGCTCATGGGTGTCTCCTCATGCCATTTTCTTGTTCGTCGGCCGCTCGGCGGCCAGTGCCTGTTCCAGCTGCGCGCCAAAGGCGCAGACGCGTTCGTCGTCGCCCTTGCGACCGACGATCTGCAGGCCGACCTTGAGGCCGCCGTGCTCCAGCTCCACCGGCACGCTCAGCGCCGGGTGGCCGCTGAGGTTGAAGGGGCGGACCAGGGAGGTCAGCGCGGCCACGCTCTTGCCGCTGCGCGCATCGCTGAGCAGCGGCGGCAGGCTGGCCAGGGTCGGCAGCAGCAGGATTTCGTAATCGTCCAGGGCGGCGTCGATGGCGCGCGTGAAACTCGCGCGCACGCCTTCGGCCTCCGCCAGCTGGGCGGCGCTGGTGCGCCCGGCGGCAAGCAGGCGCTGCTCGACGTCGGCGCCCAGCAGGCCCTTGCCAGTGAATTGCCCCAGCGCCGCCCAGTTCTCGTGGTTGATGACCACCAGGCCGGCCTCGAAGGCCGCCTCGAACTCGCCCAGGTAGAGGCTCGCCCGGCGCCAGCCGGCGCGGTCGGCGGCGGCGCCCAGGCAGGCCTGGATGTGCGGGTCGGCGGGCACTTCGAGGAAGGCCACGCGGGCGTTGGCGCCCGGCGGGTTCACGGCGCCGAAGCCGGGGCAGAGCACCTGCATGGCGGCGACGAGGTCGGCCATGTTCGCGGCGAACGGGCCGACGCAATCCAGGCTGCTGTGTTCCGGATGTACGCCCATGCGGCTGACGCGGCCGAAGCTCGGCTTCAGCCCGGCCACGCCGCAGCAGGCCGCCGGCACCCGCACCGAGCCGCCGGTGTCGGTGCCCAGGGCGATATCCGCCAGGCCCGCGCCGACCGCCGCGGCGGAGCCGCTGGACGAGCCGCCGGGCACGCGCTCCGGCGCCTGCGGATTGCGCGGCGTGCCGCTCCAGTCGTTGATGCCGGTGACGCCGAAGGCCAGCTCGTGCAGGTTGGTCTTGCCGACGATGCGCCAGCCGGCGTCGAGCACCCGCTGCACCACTTCGGCGTGGTGTTGCGCGGGCGCGCTGTCGGCCAATGCGCGGCTGCCGCAGCGCGTCGGATGGCCGGCGATGTCGATGGTGTCCTTGACGGCGACGCGCTTGCCGGCGCCGCCAGGTTCCAATTCAATGACGAATTCGCTGACGAAGATGCTCATGCCTCGCCCTCCGCGAGTGCGCCCAGCGGCATGGCCAGCAGCCGCCGGGTACGGAAATGGGTGATCTGCCAGGCCCCGCCGACACGGCGGAAGTCCAGGTTCAGGCGGGTGCCGAACAGTTCGCTGCGGCCGTCGACGTAAGTCGACAGCTGCTGCATCAGCCACTGGCCGCGCGCGGTGTCGCCGCCCTCCCCGACCTCGATCGACTCGCTGCCGAGGAAGTGCAGGTTGAGCGCGAAGTGCTCGGCCGGCGGCAGGTAGCCGGCGACGAACGCCGCCACCGCCGCGCGCCCTTCATGGCGGCCGAAGCTCTGCCCGGCGCGGGAGCCCAGGCCTTCCCAGACGGCGTCCTCGGCGAACAGCCCGGCCAGCTCGGCTTGCAGCGCCAGGCTGTCGCGCGGGACGTCGCAGAGGTCCATGTAGCGGGCCATCAGGCGACGCACGGCGGCCTCGCCTTCAAGGCGCTCCAAGCGTGCTTGCAACTGCTCCAGGGCCTGGCCCATGGCTCAGCTCCGCGCCGCTTCGGGGATGGTCAGCGGGCGGCCGACGCGGGCCTCGATCCGGGCGTACTTCCACAGGCTGTACTGGCCGACCTGCACGGTGCGGAACAGGTTGCAGGCGTCGACCACGGTCTGGTGGCAGTCGACGTCGGCCATGATGTAGACGGTCCAGGGCGCGGTGTTGGAGGCGCCGACCATCAGGCGGTCGTCGTCGAGCACGCCGAGCACGTTCATGCCGGGCAGCGCGCCCAGTTCGCCCATCATCTGGCTGAAGCCCTTCCAGACGCTGATGCCTTCGCCGGTGGGCAGGTCGAAGAAGTTCTGCGTGATGCCGATGCAGAACAGCACGCGCATGGGTTCGGCGGTGGGTCGGGTCATGGTTTGTTGTCCTTGTGGTCGATCAGAGGTAGCCGGGGAACGGCGGCACATCGAGCAGCACGGAGCCTGCGCCGTCGTACATGCCGTCGCTGAGGAAGGCGTGCTGGGTCACCACCATGGCGTCGCGCAGGTAGCGCTGCAGCGGGTGGCGCAGGTAGATGGCGGTGGTGCCGGCCAGGGCGTAGGCGCGCTGCACCACCTCGGCGCCGGCGCGGGACACGTGCACGGCGGACAGGCGCAGCAGGCTGACCTGCTCGGGCGTCACGGCATTGCCGGCGAGGATGGATTCCCAGACCTGCCCGGTGGCGTCGTAGAAGAAGCCGCGCGCGGCGTGCAGCTGCGCCTCGGCCTTGCCCAGCTCGATGCGCACGTAGGCGCGGTCGGCCAGTCTGGGCGCGCCGGTCACGCCGCTGCCCGAGGCCATGCGGGCGATCTCGTCGAGGGCGGCGCGGGCCAGGCCGAGGTTGACCACCGCCAGCACCTGGGCGGCGTAGGCGATGGTCGGGTAGCGGTACAGCGGCTCGTCGATGCTGCTCTGGCCGCCTCGGATGAAGGTCCAGGCGTCGGGCACGAAGACCTTGTCCAGGCGCAGGTCGTGGCTGCCGGTGCCCTTCAGGCCGACCACTTCCCAGTTCTCGACGATCTCCACGTCGCGGGCCCGCAGCAGCGCGGTGCGCGGCTTGCCGCCGGGGCCGCCGAGGCCGATGCCGACGCCGAGCACGTCGGCGCCCTTGCAGCCGCTGGCGAACTTCCAGGTGCCGCTGACACGCCAGCCGCCTTCCACCTGCTCGGCCGGCTGAATGGGGAACAGGCCGCCGGCGAACACCAGGTCCGGGCCCTCGGCGTACAGCTCGGCCAGGGTCTCGCGCGGCAGCGCGGTGAGGTAGGTGCTGGCGCTGCCGAAGCTGGCCACCCAGCCGGCGGAGCCGTCGGCCTCGGCGATGCGCTCGACCAGGCGCAGGAACTCGGCCGGCGGCAGCGCGTCGCCGCCGAAGCAGCGCGGGGTGGCGGAGCGGTAGATGCCGGCCTCGATGAAGCGCTCGATCATGTCGCGCGGCACGTGGGAGCGGACATCGAACTCGTCGCGGCGCTGGCGGACCTCGTCGAGCACCTGCTCGAACAGGCTGGCACGGCTGGCGAGGGGCGAATCTGTGGCGGCGGCTGAACGCGGCATGGGCGTCTCCCTGTGTTCTTGTGGGCCGGCCGTCCGGTGGGAGCCGGCGGCCGTCGATGGGGCCCAGTGTAGGGAGCGTGCCGAGCGGGCCTCTATTGGGGCGTGCCGCCCGCGCGCTAAAGGAATCCCCTAGTGCCCGCCGGGTTGTTTCCTAGCGCCGACGCGCTAGGCTGCGCGCTATAAAAGCCGTGCCCCGCGTCCGGGAACGCGCATCGCCAAGAGTTGCCCGCCATGTTCCAGCCTGCCGAAACCGACTTCCACGCGCTCATCGAGGCCATGCCGCTGTGCATCCTGCTGCACGACGCGCAGACCAAGGAGATCCTCTGGGCCAACAGCGCCGCGCTGCAGGCCCTGGGCTTCAGCCTGGAGGAACTGGTGCCGCTGAAGGCCCCGGACATGACCAACCCGGCGCCCAAGTACCGCCGCTCCATCGGCCTGCGCTGGCTGGAGGGCGCGGCGCGCACCGGGCAGCGCGCCATCGAGTGGTGCTACCGCTCCAAGCAGGGCGTGGACATCCTTTCCGAGGCGACCGCCACCCTGGTCCACCTGGCCGAGCGCGACGTGCTGATGGTGCAGTTCCGCGACATTTCCAAGGAAGACAAGGTCAAGCGCGAGCTGAAGCGCACCGAGAGCCGCCTCAAGGCCTTCATGCAGGACCTGGCCGAAGGCGTGGCGGTGCTCGGCCCCGACGGCGACATCCGCTTCATCAGCGATTCCGCCCTGGCCCTGTTGGGCGCCGCGGACCGCCGTCACCTGGGGCGCAACTTCCTCGACGCCTGCGACGAGAAATCCCGCCAGCGCCTGCTCCAGCACCTCTCGCGCACGCCGCCGAGCCGCGAGCCCTACAGCGTCGGCTACCACCTGCGCCGTTGCGACGGCGACTGGCGCTGGCACCACGCCACCTGCCGCTACATCGAGATCGAGGACGACCTCAAGGGCCACCTGCTGCTGTTCCGCGACGTCAGCGAGCAGGTGCGCGCCGAGGAGGCCCGCCGGCAGAGCGAGCAGAAGCTGGAATACCTGGCGCGCTACAACGCCATGGGCGAGATGGCCGTGGCCATCGCCCACGAGCTGAGCCAGCCGCTGGCGGCCACGCGCAACTTCATCGAGGGCTCGGTGATCCGCCTCGGCCAGCAGGGCGCGGTCGAGCCGAACGTGGCCTGGGGCCTGGACAGCGCGGTGCGCCAGATCGAGCACGCCTCGGAGATCATCAAGAGCGTGCGCGAGTACGTGGTGCGCCTGGAGCAGGCCGAGCAGTGCGTCGACCTCAACGAGCTGCTGGCCGACGCCCGCTATTTCATCGACCTCAAGGGCCAGCCGGCCGGCGTGCGCCTGGAGCTGGCGCCCTGCGCCGAGGCGCTGCCGGTGAGCTGCGAGAAGGTGCTGATCGGCCAGGTGATCCTCAACCTGGCCTTCAACGCCATCGAGGAGATGGCCGAGCTGCCCGCCGAGCGCCGCCGGCTGCGCATCCACACCCGCCGCGAAGGCGACAGCGCCCTGCTCTGCGTCGAGGATCGCGGCCGCGGCATCGACGCCGGCGCGCGGGAGCGGCTGTTCGACGGCTTCTTCAGTTCCAAGGTCAGCGGCAACGGCATTGGCCTTGCGCTGTGCCGCAACATCGTCTCGCGCCACCGCGGCGACATCTGGGCGCAGAACGTCGAGCCCCATGGCGCCATGTTCTGCATCGCCCTGCCCTGCGTGAGGCCCGCCGACCAACGGTAGGGCACGCCGCGCAAACCCCGCCGATGCTTGCCCTGGCACGCCGGCACAAGCCCTGTCAGGGACAGACAAGGGCTTGGCACGCAGAACAAGGCAGCACCGGGCAACGCCGGGCAGACTAGGGCTGCAGTCTTCTGTCCACACCGGTCCGCGGTCCGACCATCCAATAAAATCGAGGGAGCCACCCCCCATGCGAATAACCAGGATCCTTGCTCGTACCACGCTGGCGCTAGGCGTCTCGCTGGCCGCCGTCGGCGGCGCATTCGCCGACCTGCCGCCGGAGACCGTCGGCCAGACCACCCTGCCGTTCCCGCCGGACCCGCACCGCGCCTACGTCGTCGACGTGGAGTTCGACAGCTTCGTGACCGGCCGCGTGACCGTGGTGGACCCGGCGCAGAAGAAGATGCTCGGCATGGTCAGCACCGGCTTCGCCGCGCCCTCGACCCTCAGCCACGACCAGCACACCCTGTACACCGCCGACCTGTACTACTCGCGCGGCACCCGCGGCACCCGCACCGACGTGCTGACCGCCTGGGACACCTCCACCCTGTCGCCGTCCTGGGAAGTGGTGATCCCCAGCAAGCGTTCCGAGTCCCTGACCCAGCGCTACGGCCTGGCGGTCAGCGGCGACGACCGCTTCGCCTACGTCTACAACTTCACCCCGTCCACCTCGGTGACCGTGGTCGACACCCAGGCCAAGGCGGTGACCGCCGAGATCGCCATCCCCGGCTGCGTGCTCAACTACCCGGTGGGCAAGCGCGCCTTCGCCTCGCTGTGCGGCGACGGCAGCGTGCAGCTGGTGACCCTCGGCGAGGACGGCAAGGAAACCGCCCGCAGCCGCACGCCGTTCTTCGACCCGAACAAGGAGAAGCTGGTGGAGCGCGCCATCAACAATGGCGAGACCTACTACTTCACCACCACCGAAGGCGTCATCCACGCCATCGACTTTTCCGGCAAGCAGCCCAAGGTGCTGCCGAGCTGGTCGCTGGTCACCGACGCCGAGCGCAAGGCCGGCTGGGCCCCGGGCGGCTGGCAGGAACTGGCCCTGGCGCCGAAGCTGAACCGCCTGTACGTGCTGATGCACGACAAGCACGAGCCGATGAAGTGGGAAGACCCGAGCACCGACATCTGGGTCTACGATCTGAAGACGCAGAAGAAGATCGGCACCCTCAGCGCCCCGGCCCCGGTCTGGAGCATGACCGCCACCAGCGACGACGCCCCGCTGCTGTACGGCGCCAACGTCGAGGGCGGCCTGGAGATCTTCGACCTGAAGGCCGGCAAGCACACCGGCACCGTGGAAAAGATCGCCAAGACCGCCACCCAGGTCCTGACCCACTGACAGAGGCACGACCATGCAAGCCGATCCCATCTACGTGATCGCCGGCGCCGTCTCGGTGGCGGTGATCCTGGCCAGCGCCGCCAGCCACAAGTGGCGCGCGCCGGGGCGCTTCGCGCGGCAGCTGGAGGACTACCAGCTGCTGCCGCAGGCCCTGCTCAAGCCCACCGCCCGCGTGTTGCCGCTGGTGGAGGGCGCCGTCGCCTTCGCCCTGCTGGTGCCGGCCAGCCGCTCGCTGGCGGCCCTGGCCGCCGCCGCGCTGCTGGCGCTGTACGCCGCGGCCATCGGCGTCAACCTGTGGCGCGGCCGCCGCGACATCGACTGCGGCTGCGCCGGGCCCGACCAGGCCCAGCCGCTGCGCCCGGTGCTGCTGGCGCGCAACGCCGTGCTCATCGCCCTGGCCCTGCTCGCCAGCCTGCCGCCGCAGGTCCGCGAGCTGGGCCTGTTCGACGGCTTCGTGACGCTGGCCGCCAGCGCCGTCGCCCTGCTCCTCTACGTCTCCGCCGACGGCCTGCTGGCCAACGGCCCCCGTCTGCTCAAACTCATTGGAAGGTGAACCATGGAAGCCATGATCGTTTCCAACATCCTGCTCTGGTGCCTGCTGCTGGCACTGGCATTCGTCGTCATGGGCCTGGTGCGCCAGATCGGCGTGCTGCACGGGCGCATCGCCCCGGCCGGCGCGCTGATGGTCGACAAGGGCGTCGCCGTGAATGAACCGGCCCCGCAGGTCACCGCCGCCGACCGCCATGGCCGCCCGGTGAACTTCGGCTACGCCGGCGAGAAGGCCCAGTTGCTGTTCTTCCTCTCGCCCACCTGCCCGATCTGCAAGTCGCTGCTGCCGGCGATCAAGTCCATCGCCAAGGAACAGGCGCAGCGCCTGGACGTGGTCTTCGTCAGCGACGGCGAGCCGGCCGCGCAGCAGGCGCTGATCGCCGAGCACAAGCTCGAAGGCGCCACCTACGTGGTCGGCCCGGAAGTGGGCATGACCTACCAGATCGGCAAGCTGCCCTACGCGGCGCTGATCGACCAGAACGGCATCCTCCGCGCCAAGGGCCTGGTCAACTCCCGCGAGCACCTGGACAGCCTGTTCGAGGCCGAGCACCTGGGCAGCGCCACCCTGCAGCAGTACCTGCAGGCCCAGCAGCCTCAGGTTCACAGCCACGAGCCCGGCCACGCGCACTCGCACAGCGCCCACTGAACAATAAAAAGGGATAACCGATGAAATTCCTCGACCAGCTCTTCGAGCGCTCCTCCCGTCGCATCGCCGACACCACTTCGCGGCGCAAGCTGCTCTCGCGCATGGGCTCGCTGCTGGTGGCCGGCGCCGCCCTGCCGGTGCTGCTGCCCATCGACCGCACCGGCAAGGCCCTGGCCGCCGACAAGCCGATGGCCGGCGACCCGGGCGACCCCAACAGCTGTGACTACTGGCGCTACTGCTCCATCGACGGCTTCCTCTGCTCCTGCTGCGGCGGCAGCGTGTCCAGCTGCCCGCCGGGCACCGAGGTGTCGCAAGTGGCCTGGGTCGGCACCTGCCACAACCCGGCCGACGGCAAGAACTACATCATTTCCTATAACGACTGCTGCGGTAAGCACAGCTGCAACCAGTGCGCCTGCACCCGCAACGACAGCGAGGAGCCGGCCTACCGTCCGTTCAACAACAACGACGTGAACTGGTGCCTGGCGGCCAAGTCGCACATCTACCACTGCACCGTCTCGGTCATCCGCGGCGTCGCGGTGTAGGGCAGATGAAGCGCTCGCTGCCGACCCTCGCGCTGCTGTGCCTGCTGGCCGCCTCGGCGGCCCAGGCCCGCAGCATCCCCGACCCGCACCAGAAACACGCGCCGGGCAACGAGGCGCCGCAGACGCCGATCGCCGAGGCCGGCTACAGCAACGCCACCAACTACCAGCTGCAGTGCGCGGGCTGCCACCTGTCCAACGGCGCCGGCTCCAAGGCCAACGACGTGCCGAGGATGCTCGGCTTCGTCGGCAACTTCCTCAAGGTCGAGGGCGGCCGCCAGTTCCTGGTGCGGGTGCCGGGCATGTCGATGTCGGCGCTCAACGATGCGCAACTGGCGGACATGCTCAACTGGCTGCTGCGCAAGGACGGCATGGCCGGCAACAGCATGCCGGCCAGCTACCAGCCGTACACCGCGGAGGAAGTGGCGGGGATTCGCCACGAAACCATGCTCAACCTGCCGGGAACCCGCGCCCAGCTGATCGCCGAGATGCGCAAGCAGGGCATCGCCATCGAGGATGGCATGGGCGACTGAAAGACTCCTTTGGTTCCGCTTCGGCCCGCCGTATGGCGGGCTTTTTCTGGGTTGGCTTTTCGTAGGAGCGAGGGGGACGCCTAGTTTTTGCTCGCGAACCGTGCTCGCCGGCGGCCATGGTGTTTCCGGTTGACTCCGAACCCTCTCCCCAGCCCTCTCCCTGAAGGGAGAGGGGGCCAGTCCGTGCCGAGATGAGGAATGGTTTCAGCTGGAAACCGCCGTGCTTGCCGGCTGACTCGGGAAAACCAGACTGCGCCGAACGGTCCCCTCTCCCTTCAGGGAGAGGGTTAGGGAGAGGGCGCTCTCAACCCCTGCACCAGCGCAACCGGCAAACTCCGTTCGCGAGCAAGCTCGCTCCTACAAAAAACCAGCCCCCTGCTCTACCGCAAGCCTTTACGCACCAAGCGTGAAACCTCCCCACCGGCGTGCGACAATGCCTACATTTTGCGGAACCCATGCTGCTGGAGAACCTATGCAGATCCTCGATAATCGGAACGACCTCGCGGGCTACCTCGGCCAACAGCGCGACAAGAAGATCACGGTCGTCACCGCCTTCGCCGCCGGCACCGAACCCCTGGTGGAAAGCCTGCGCGCCAACGGCAACCGTCTGGACATAGTGGTCGGGACCATCAACTCCTTCACCTCGCCGGACTTCATCGAGTACTGCATCGGCGAAGGCGGCGACGACCTGGCCCTGTCCGTCGACTTCCGCTACCAGAAGAGCATCCACTGGAAGCTCTACCTGATCGAGCCGGACGTGGTCATCCTCGGCAGCGCCAACTTCACCGAACTGGGCGTCGGCCTGTCCCGCGACAACGCCGTGGTCATCCAGGACGCCGCGCTCTACCAGCAGCACCTGGCCCGCGTCGAACAACTCAAGGCCACCGAAGGCGTGCTGCCCAGCACCCAGACCGAGGCCTTCGACGAGGCCCTGGAAACCTACCGCTGGAACCACCGCCGCATGCAGGCGGGCCTGGCGCGCACCGCGCAGTACCTGGACGGCGAGAGCTGGCTGGGCGAGGAGTCCAACCAGAGCATCCCGCTGTTCATCTGGTACAGCGACCACTCCGAGGACTCCGAGACCACCGCCGAGGGCTTCCTGCGCGCCAGCAGCGGCGTGGACTGGGACGACGTGCGCGAGTTCTTCACCTACGAATGCGCCGAGGGCGCCCTGCCCTACGAGGAAGGCGACGTGGTGCTGACCGCGCGCTGCAACGGCTCGCACATCGGCTTCTACACCTTCGACCGCATCCTCTACCGCGACGGCACCTACTACATCTATTCCTACCGCAAGAAGCGCTACCCGGCGCCGTTCAACCTGGACGACACCAAGGAAGGCCTGAAGGACGTCATCCCGCGCTGGTACGAGGAAGGCCGCACCGAGATGAACCGGGCGGACATCCTGCGCTTCATGATCTGAAGCCCCTCCCCGCGCCCTGCGAAAACGCCGCGAACGGTTCCCCGTCGCGGCGTTTTTCATTTGCGCGCCCGCATTCCGTGAAGCCGGGCGTAGGCGGCACCATCTTGAGGCCGCGGCGCCCGACTTCCGTGCACTTCTTCCCTCTGGCCACCTGGCTCCATGGCCGACGCAATGGCCATGCCCTCGCGCCACGCGGGCCGTGCCGACCAGCGACACTCCTGCATCCAAAATTCCTGACGACCTGGCCAGGTTCTTGCTTCGCTCCGGACGGCGTGCAGGCGGTCGCTTGCGCATTTCTCGGAAGATTATTTTCTCTTTCGAATCAGATAGTTCAGATTGTCGAACAAGATTTTGTATACAAGGTAGTAGCCAAACAGGAACAACCGTGTTTACAGTGCTCGGCACAACAAAAACAAGCGAGTCCTCCAGCCATGAATGACCGTTCAGCTGTAGCGTCTTCCAGCACCCGCCCGGAAGACGAGAACCTCGGTGTCGGCGCCAACCTGGCGTACGGCCTGCAACACGTTCTGACCATGTATGGCGGCATCGTCGCCGTGCCGCTGATCCTCGGCCAGGCCGCCGGCCTGTCGCCCGCCGAGATCGGCACCCTGATCGCCGCGTCGCTATTCGCCGGCGGCCTTGCCACGCTGCTGCAGACCCTCGGCCTGCCCTTCTTCGGCAGCCAGCTGCCGCTGGTGCAGGGCGTGTCCTTCGCCGGGGTGGCGACCATGCTCGCCATCCTCACCACCGGCTACGAGGGCGGCGGCATCCCCGCGGTGCTGGGGGCGGTAATGGCGGCCTCGGCCATCGGCCTGCTGATCACCCCGGTGTTCTCGCGCATCACCAAGTTCTTCCCGCCGCTGGTCACCGGCGTGGTCATCACCACCATCGGCCTGACGCTGATGCCGGTGGCCGCGCGCTGGGCCATGGGCGGCAACCCCAAGGCGGCGGAATTCGGCAGCACGGCGAACATCGGCCTGGCCGCGGTGACCCTGGTCATCGTGCTGTTGCTGAGCAAGCTGGGCAGCGCCGCCATCTCGCGCCTGTCGATCCTGCTGGCCATGGTGATCGGCACCGGCATCGCCTACGCCCTGGGCATGACCGACTTCTCCAAGGTCGCCGAAGGCCCGATGCTGGCCATGCCGGAGATCTTCCACTTCGGCATGCCGACCTTCCACCTGGCGGCGATCATCTCCATGAGCATCGTGATCCTGGTGACCCTGGTGGAAACCTCGGCGGACATCCTCGCCGTGGGCGAGATCATCGGCACCAAGGTGGACTCCAAGCGCCTGGGCAACGGCCTGCGCGCCGACATGCTGTCGAGCATCCTGGCGCCGATCTTCGGCTCCTTCACCCAGAGCGCTTTCGCCCAGAACGTCGGCCTGGTGGCGGTGACCGGCGTGAAGAGCCGCTACGTGGTGGCCACCGGCGGGCTGATCCTGGTGACCCTCGGCCTGCTGCCGGTGGTCGGCCGGGTGGTGGCCGCGGTGCCCCCGGCGGTGCTCGGCGGCGCCGGCCTGGTGCTGTTCGGCACCGTGGCGGCCAGCGGCATCCGCACCCTGTCGAAGGTGGACTACCACAACAACATGAACCTGGTGATAGTCGCCACCGCCCTGGGCTTCGGCATGCTGCCGATCGCGGCGCCGAACTTCTACCACAACTTCCCCGGCTGGGTGGAAACCATCTTCCACTCCGGCATCAGCTCCTCGGCCATCATGGCCATCGCCCTGAACCTGCTGTTCAACCACTTCAAGACCGGCAACTCGGACCAGCAGTCGGTGTTCGTCGCCGCCGAGGAGCGCACCCTGCGCTACCGCGACATCGCCGCGCTGAACGAGGGCGACTACTTCCTCAACGGCAGGCTGCACGACAAGGACGGCAACGAGGTGCCGGTGATCGACGAGGAGAACGAGCATGCAGAGCACGCGCCGCCAAGGACGGTGAAGGCTGCGGCGCATTGATGACGAAAAGCCCCTCTCCCGCAAGCGGGAGAGGGGGCTGTCCTGAGGGGCCGGGGAGTTCAGAGTCATCCTGATCCCTAACAGCACCGTAGGGCGTATAACCGTTCGCGGTTATACGCCCTACGCCGCCTCCCGCTGCTCCGGTTCCAGCAGGCCGATGAAGGCGCGCAATGCCGGGGTGTCGGTGCCGCGGCGCCAGAACAGCCAGGTGGTGGCTTCGGCGTGGCTGGGGGCCAGGTGGTGGATGGTCACGTTGCGCCCGCCGGCCAGGCTGTCGAACATCGCCTTGGGGATGATCGCCACCCCGCCGCCGGCGGCTATGCAGGCCAGCATGCCGTGGTAGGACTCCATCTCCATGATCTTGCCCGGCACCACGCGCTGCTCGGCGAACCAGCCTTCCAGGCGCTTGCGGTAGGAGCAGGTGTCGCGGAAGGCGAACACCGTCTCCCCCGCCACGTCGCGGGCGTCGCGCACCGGCGGGTGGCCCTGGGCGCTCATCAGCACCAGTTCCTCCTGGAACACCGGGCGGCCGTCCAGCTGCGGGTGGTTGGCCGGGCCGTCGGCGAAGGCGGCGATGAAACGCCCGGAGAGCACGCCGTCGATCATCTCGCCCGACGGACCGGTGGAGAGGTCCAGCTGCACCTTGGGGAAGCGCTGGTGGTAGCGCGCCAGCAGCTCGGGGATGCGCACCGCCGCGGTGCTTTCCATCGAACCCAGGGAGAAGCTGCCGTGGGGCTCGGCGCCGCTGGCCACCTGGCGCGCCTCTTCCACCAGGTCGAGGATGCGCTCGGCGTAGTCGAGGAAGCTGCGCCCGGTGGGCGACAGGCGCAGGCGCGACTTCTCGCGGATGAACAGCTCGGCGCCCAGCTCGCTTTCCAGCTGCTTGATGCGCGTGGTCAGGTTCGACGGCACGCGGTGCAGGCGGCCCGCGGCGGCGGTGATGCTGCCGTCCTGGGCGACGGCGCGGAAGAACTCCAGTTGGGTCAGGTCCACGTTTCTCTCCGGGAGAATGATCCTTTCTGAATTATTCATTTGTCATGAATGAAGCGCCACCTTACTTTCTTCCCCATGCCGGCGCCAGTGGCGCCGGCCGGACAACCGACGCCGCCGACCGACGGCGGCCAGCCCCACCTGCCGTGCAAGGACCTTCCATGAACCAGATCGCCGCCATCCCCGCTGCCATCTCGCGCAGCCCCGCCACCGGCCAGGAACTGGCCCGCTACCCCTTCGAGGACGCCGCCCAGCTGGAAAGCACCCTGGCCCGCAGCGACGCCGCCTTCCGCCAGTGGCGCGAAACCCCGGTGGCCGAGCGCGTCGCCGTGCTGCGCAGGATGGCCGAGGTGCTGCGCGCCGACGTCGAGCCCATGGCCCGCATGGAAGCCCGGGAAATGGGCATGCCGGTCACCCAGGCGCGCGGCGAGATCAACAAGTGCGCCAACCTCTGCGACTGGTACGCCGAGCACGGCCCGGCCATGCTGGAAGACGAGAAGACCAGCATCGAAGGCGCGTACATCTCCTACCTGCCGCTGGGCCCGGTGCTGGCCGTGATGCCGTGGAACTTTCCCACCTGGCAGGTCATGCGCGGCGCGGTGAGCATCATCCTCGGCGGCAACACCTACGTGCTCAAGCACGCGCCGAACGTCATGGGCTGCGCCTATCAGCTGCGCGATGCCTGGCTGCAGGCCGGCCTGCCCGAGGGCGTGTTCGAGGTGCTGAACGTGGAGCCGCCGCTGGTCTCCAAGGCCATCGCCGACGACCGCATCACCTCCATCGCCGTGACCGGCAGCGTGGGCGCCGGCGCGGCCATCGCCTCCCAGGCCGGCGCCGCGCTGAAGAAGTGCGTGCTGGAGCTGGGCGGTTCCGACGCCTTCATCGTGCTGGCCGACGCCGACCTGGACGCCGCCGTGAAGGCCGCCGTGGCCAGCCGCTTCGGCAACTGCGGCCAGGTGTGCATCGCCGCCAAGCGCATGATCGTCGAGGAATCCATCGCCCCGGCCTTCACCGAGAAGCTGCTGGCCGCGGTCAAGGCGCTGAAGATCGGCGACCCGCTGGCGGACGACACCTTCGTCGGCCCCATGGCCCGCTTCGACCTGCGCGACGAGCTGCACGGCCAGGTGCAACAGGCCATCGCCGACGGCGCCCGCCTGCTGCTGGGCGGCCACAAGCTGGAAGGCGAAGGCAACTACTACGCGCCGACCGTGCTGGCCGACGTGAAGCCGGGCAACACCGCCTTCGCCAAGGAAATCTTCGGCCCGGTGGCTTCGGTGATAGTCGCACGCGACGCCGAGCACGCCCTGGAACTGGCCAACGACAGCGAGTTCGGCCTGTCCGGCGCCATCTGGAGCGCCGACAAGGCCAAGGCCCAGCACATGGCGCGGCGCCTGGTCAGCGGCGGCGTGTTCATCAACGGCTTCTCCGCCTCCGACCCGCGCGTGCCGATCGGCGGCGTGAAGAAGAGCGGTTTCGGCCGCGAGCTGTCGCACTTCGGCCTGCGCGAGTTCCTCAACCCGCAGACCGTCTGGATCGACCGCAAGTAAAGCTATAGCCTTGGCTTTCAGCCCGCGCCGCTCTCCTGGGCGCGGGCGTTGCACGCCCCGGCATGGTGCCGGGGCGTCGCCATTTCAGGAGGTCCCATGATCGAGCTGTACTACTGGCCCACCCCCAACGGCCACAAGATCGCCCTGTTCCTCGAAGAGGCGGGGCTCGACTACCGCATCCACCCCGTCGATATCAGCGCCGGCGACCAGTTCAAGCCGGAGTTCCTCGCCTTCTCGCCGAACAACCGCATGCCCGCCATCATCGACAGCGCCCCGGCGGACGGCGGCGAGCCGATCAGCGTGTTCGAATCCGGCGCCATCCTCGTCTACCTCGCGGAAAAGACCGGCCAGTTCATGCCGGCCGACGTGCGCGGGCGCAAGACGGTGCTGGAATGGCTGTTCTGGCAGGTCGGCGGCCTGGGCCCGATGGCCGGGCAGAACCACCACTTCGTGCAATACGCGCCGGAAAAGCTGCCCTACGCCATGCAGCGCTACGTCAACGAGACCAACCGCCTGTACGGCGTGATGGACAAGCGCCTGGCGAAAGTGCCCTACCTCGCCGGCGAGCACTACAGCATCGCCGACATGGCCAGCTATCCCTGGGTGGTGCCGTGGCAGCGCCAGCAGCAGGACCTGGACGATTTCCCCCACCTCAAGCGCTGGTTCGAGGGGATAGCCGCCCGGCCGGCGACCGTGCGCGCCTATGAGAAGGGCCAGGCGTACTCGTCGCGGCCGTCGGTGACCGAGGAAGGCAAGAAGATCCTCTTCGGCCAGACCGCGGCCAGCGTGAGCAAGGGCTGACGCAGAGGTGCTTTCGTAGGATGGGTTGAGCTTGCGATACCCATGCGGCCGCGGTGATGGGTATCGCTTCGCTCAACGCCATCCTACGGGTGTGTGTGGACCGGGGCATCGGTGTACCGGCCAACGGCGGATAACCGCGAACGGTTATGCGCCCTACGCCCCTGCGCCGAGGCGCTCTTCGTAGGATGGGTTGAGCTTGCGAAACCCATGCGGCCGTGGCGATGGGTATCGCTTCGCTCAACGCCATCCTACGGGTGTGGACCTGGGCATTGGTGTTTCCGGCCAACGGCGCATAACCGCGAACGGTTATGCGCCCTACGTCCCTGCGCCGAGGCGCTCTTCGTAGGATGGGTTGAGCCTGCGAAACCCATGCGGCCGCGGCGATGGGTATCGCTTCGCTCAACGCCATCCTACGGGTGTATGGGAGCCCGCCGATCACACCCGAAACTGCCCCATCAGCCCCTGCTGGTGATTCGCCAGGTCGTTCAGCGACTGGCTGATCTGCGCCGACTCCTGCGCCTGGCCGGACAGCGATTCGGTCACGTCGCGGATGCCCGCCACGTTGCGGTTGATCTCCTCGGCCACCGCGCTCTGTTCCTCGGCGGCGCTGGCGATCTGCAGGTTCATGTCGTTGATCACCCCCACCGCCTCGCCGATGCGCTGCAGCGCGGCCACCGCCTGCTCGACCTGGCTGACACGGTGCACAACAGGCAGAGGCCGGCCAGCAGGGTGATCTTCCACTGGATCGAAAGGCGCGTCAGGAACATGGGCGGAGGTCCTTGGAACGTGGGAGTGCCCCAGGCTATCGGCCTGGCGGGGGATTTCTGCAGGCGTCGGGCCAGTCGTTTTCCTGCTGCATCAGCGCGCGGTACTGGCCGGGGGTGGAGCCGGTCCACTTGCGAAAGGCCTTGTAGAAGGCGCTGGTGTCGGCGAAGCCGAGTTCCTCGGCCAGTTCGGCGAAGTTGCCTTCGCCGGCGTCCAGCCGGGCGATGGCCAGGTCGCGGCGCAACTGGTCCTTCAGCGCCTGGTACGACTGGCCCTCGGCGGCGAGCTTGCGGCGCAGCGTCGAGGACGCCATGTAGAAGTGGCTGCCCAGCGCCTCCAGGTCCGGCCAGCGCTCGCAGCGCTGGCTGCGCAGGTAGGCCTTGATGCGCGCCGCCAGGCTTTGCGGGTCGCGGTAGCGCACCAGGATGTTGGCCGGGGCGCCGACCAGGAAGCGCCGCAGCTCGCGCTCGTCGCGGCGCACCGGCAGGGCCAGGGCCTCGGCGTTGAACAGCAGGCGCGTCTGCCGGCGGGCGAAGCGCAGGTTGTCGCTGAACATCACCCGGTAGTCCTCGATGTAGTCCGGCTGCGGGCTGCGCAGGTCGATGGCGAGGATGGGGATGCGCCGGCCCACCAGCCAGCAGGCCAGGCCGTGGACCATCAGGTACAGGGTGAAGTAGCAGAAGGCCCGTTGCGCCGGCGCCGCGCCCTCGTCGAGCTGGATGGCGGCCACCCCGTCCTGGCTCACCAGGCGCGGCTGCAGGCCGTCGAAGACCAGGCCGAGGAAGGCCAGGGCACGCTCCAGCGCAGCCTCCAGGGTCGCTTCGTGGATCGCCGTGCGGGCCATGAAGTTGAAGCTGCCGGACTTCATCCGCCGCGGGTTCATGGCGAAGAATTCGTCGTCCAGCGCCCGCGCCAAACGCAGCCAGAGCCGCGAATAGGCCTGGATCGGCACCCGCGCATAGGGCTTGCCGACGAGTTCGCCGGCGATGCCCGCCGCGGCCAGCAGCGCGGACGCGTCGAGGCCCTGGCGAACGGGTTCGGCCAGGGCCTCGTTGACCAGGCGGATGGAGATGGTGCCCTTCTCTACCGGCATGGCGCCTCGCGTCCGTCAGCCACGCAGTTCCTCGATGCTGATCTCGCGCATGCGGAACTTCTGGATCTTGCCGGTCACCGTCATCGGGAACTCGTCGCAGAAGCGGAAGTAGCGCGGCACCTTGAAGTGGGCGATGCGCGCCTTGCAGAAGGCCCGCAGTTCCTCCTCGTCGACGCCGTGGCCGGGATGGAACTTGACCCAGGCCACCAGCTCCTCGCCGTACTTGTCGTCGGGGATGCCGATCACCTGGGCGTCGGCCACGGCGTGGTGGGTGTAGAGGAATTCCTCGATCTCGCGCGGATAGATGTTCTCGCCGCCGCGGATGATCATGTCCTTGCTGCGCCCGACGATGCGCACGTTGCCCGCCTCGTCCATCACCGCCAGGTCGCCGGTGAGCATCCAGCGCGACGGGCTGATGGCCTCGGCCGTGGCCTGGGGGTTGTTCCAGTAGCCGAGCATCACGCTGTAGCCGCGGGTGCACAGCTCGCCGATGGTGCCGCGCGGGACGATGCGGCCGTCGCCGTCGATGATCTTGCTCTCCAGCTGCGGCTGGGTGCGGCCGACGGTGGTCACGCGGATTTCCAGCTCGTCGTCCGGGCCGGTCTGCAGCGACACCGGGCTGGTCTCGGTCATGCCGTAGGCGATCTGCACCTCGGCCATGTGCATTTCATTGATGACCCGCCGCATCACCTCGATCGGGCAGGTGGCGCCGGCCATGATCCCGGTGCGCAGGCTGGACAGGTCGAATTCGGCGCGGCGCGGGTGGTCCAGCTCGGCGATGAACATGGTGGGCACGCCGTACAGCGCGGTGGCGCGTTCCTCGGCCACGGCAGCGAGGGTCGCCTCCGGCTCGAAGCTGGGCGCCGGGTAGATCATGGTGGCGCCGTGGGTCATGCAGCCGAGGTTGCCCATCACCATGCCGAAGCAGTGGTACAGCGGCACCGGGATCACCAGGCGGTCGTGCTCGGTGAGGCCGATGCTCTCGCCGACCATGTAGCCGTTGTTGAGGATGTTGTAGTGGCTGAGGGTGGCGCCCTTGGGGAAGCCGGTGGTGCCGGAGGTGTACTGGATGTTGATCGGCTCGTCGAACTGCAGCAGCGCCTGGCGCTGCGCCAGCTCCTCGGCGGATACCGCGGCGCCTATGCCTTCCAGCTGGTCCCAGCGGAGGAACCCGGCCGGGACCTGGGCGGCCAGGCTGACCACCCCGCTCAGCTCCGGCAGGCGCGCGCTGTTCAGCTCGCCCGGGCGGCAGTCGCGCAGCTCCGGCAGCAGTTCGGCGAGCATGCCGTGGTAGTCGGAGGTCTTGAAGGCGTCGGCGCACACCAGCCAACGGCAGCCGGACTGCTTCAGCGCGTACTCCAGCTCGTTGGCGCGGTAGGCCGGGTTGATGTTGACCAGCACGGCGCCGATCTTGGCGCTGGCGAACTGGGTGATGCACCACTGCGCGCAGTTCGGCGCCCAGATGCCCAGGCGGTCGCCCTGGCGTAGACCCAGGGCGAGGAAGGCGCGGGCCGTGGCGCTCACCGCCTCGGCCAGCTGGGCCCAGGTGTAGCGCAGGTTCTGGTGCCGCACCACCAGCGCCTCGCGGTCGGCGAAGCGGCTGGCGGTGTCGTCGAAGGCAGCGCCTATGGTCATGGCCAGCAGCGGCTTGTCCTGGCGGCCACGGGTATAGCTCGGGTGGTTCATGGCGTTCCCTTGTTGTGCTTGTTCTGGGACTGGGCTCACGACCGGGCCCACAGGCATGGGCACGACCGGCCGGTCGGCGGCTCGCGGAGCATCTTTACGTTAACGTAAAGGTAAACGCAAGCCCGCGATCCGCCTCGCTCTCTACAGCTTAGCCAGTCAAGCTTCATGCCACAGAATCAGAACACCTTGAGAATCAGATACTTGGAATAATCCGACAGCCGACACCCAGGCGCGGGATTCGCATTTCGCAACACTTGGCGAGACACTTTCTCATTCCCGCCGCTGCGCTTTCAAAGTGATACACGCACTTGTGCCTGCAAGCCTTTGAAATTCTTTCCCCTGGCCCGCTGCCAGGCTGATGCACGCTCACCGGTCATGGATTAGAATTCTGGGAAATTGCCTACATGGATGTAGCCCCTCCCACTTGTGCGAATCACATCCATGAACACTCGTCGTTCGATCCTGGGCCTTTTCTTCACCTGTACCTTTGCCCTCGCCCTGCCCGCCCTCGCCGCCAGTAAGGCGGAAGTCACCCCCAGCCAGCTGGTCCTGGCCTCCGGCAGCGCCCTGGTGGTGGACCTGAACTCCGACAAGGTCGTGTATTCCAGCAACCCCGACGTGGTCCGCCCGATCGCCTCGGTGACCAAGCTGATGACCGCCATGGTGGTGCTCGACGCCAAGCTGCCGCTGGACGAGCAGATAGACGTGGACATCTCCGAGACCGCCGAGATGAAGGGCGTTTTCTCCCGCGTGCACCTGGGCAGCCGCATCGACCGCCGGCAGATGCTGCTGCTGGCGCTGATGTCCTCGGAAAACCGCGCCGCCGCCAGCCTGGCCCACCACTACCCGGGCGGCAGCGTGGCCTTCGTCAAGGCGATGAACGCCAAGGCGAAGTCCCTGGGCATGCTGCACACCCACTACGTCGAGCCCACCGGCCTGTCGATCGACAACACTTCCACCGCCCATGACCTGATCCGCCTGGTCAAGGCCGCCTACCAGTACCCGCTGATCCGCGAGCTGAGCACCACCGCGACCAAGGATGCGCGCTTCAGCCACCCGAACTACGCGCTGAGCTTCTTCAACACCAACCCGCTGGTGCGCGCCGGCAAGTGGGACATCCGCCTGACCAAGACCGGCTTCACCAACCAGGCCGGGCATTGCCTGGTGATGGTCACGGTGATGAACGGCCGCCCGGTGGCCCTGGCCCTGCTCGACGCCTTCGGCAAGCGCACCCACGTGGCCGACGCCGCGCGCATCCGCCGCTGGGTGGAAACCGGCAAGGCCTCGCCGGTGCCGGCGGTGGCGCTGCGTTACAAGCAGGCGAAGCAGACGCAGGGGATGCAGGCGGCGGAGTGATGGTGTTTCCCGGGGACTTGGGTGTTCGGGGTTGAGAGCGCCCTCTCCCTAACCCTCTCCCTGAAGGGAGAGGGGACCGTTGGGCAGGGTTTGCTGTCATGGCGTTAGCCGGCAACGCCGGAGGTTTCCGGCTGGAACCATTCCTTCTCTCGGCACGGACTAGCCCCCTCTCCCTTCAGGGCGGGGCGCGCAGCCGAGGGCTGGGGAGAGGGTTGCGGACTCCCCCGCCACACCAGAACCCACCCCATACTCCACTCCCGCTTTCTCCCCCGTCCCTACTGACCCACCTCCCACATCCCGGTACAGTGCCCGCTCAAAGCCCCCCAAGCACCAGGCCGCCCATGCACGACAACTCCCCTCTCACGGACTACCAGAGCGTCCGCCAGCTGGCGATCCGCTCGCTGTTCGAGATCTTCGAGCAGTTCAGCGAGGGCACCGTGATCGTCGACCGCGACGCCAACATCGTCTGGATCAACCAGCGCTACGCCCAGCGCTTCGGCCTGGACGAGGCCGAGCAGGCCGTCGGCCGGCCGGTGGAGAGCGTGATCCCCGGCAGCCTGATGCGCGAGGTGGTGCGCAGCGGCCGGCCGATGCTGCTGGACATCCTCGACATGCCGCGCGACCCGCTGGTGGTGATGCGCATGCCGATCCGCGACGACGCCGGGCAGGTCATCGGCGCCATCGGCTTTGCCCTGTTCGACGAGCTGCGCTCGCTGTCGCCGCTGCTCAGCCGCTACCAGCGCATGCGCCAGGAGCTGGCCTCCACCCGCTCGCTGCTGCAGGCGCGCCAGGCCAAATACAGCCTGGCGCACTTCATCGGCAACGGCAGCGCCAGCCTGGAGGTCAAGCGCCGCGCCCGCCGCGCCGCCACCAGCGAGGCGCCGGTGCTGCTGCTGGGCGAGACCGGCACCGGCAAGGAGCTGCTCGCCCACGCCATCCACAGCGCCTCGGCGCGGGCCGGCAAGGCCTTCGTCAGCATCAACGCCGCGGCCATTCCGGAAACCCTGCTGGAGGCGGAGTTCTTCGGCACCGCGCCGGGCGCCTTCACCGGCGCCGACCGCAAGGGCCGCCCGGGCAAGCTGCAGATCGCCCAGGGCGGCACCCTGTTCCTCGACGAGATCGGCGACATGCCCCTGCCGCTGCAGAGCAAGCTGCTGCGCGTGCTGCAGGAGAAGGAATTCGAGCCGGTAGGCTCCAACGAAGTGCTGCGCAGCGACGTGCGGCTGATCGCGGCCACCTCTATCGACCTGGACAAGGCCGTGCGCGAGGGCCGCTTCCGCGCCGACCTGTACTACCGCATCAACGTGGTGCCCATCGGGATACCGCCGCTGCGCGAGCGCCTGGAGGACCTGCCGGCGCTGTGCGAGGCGATCCTCGACGACCTGCGCGAGGACAACCACGCCCTCTACGAGCTGGACGCCGACGCCCTCGCCCTGCTGCGCCGCCACGCCTGGCCGGGCAACGTGCGCGAGCTGCGCAACCTGCTGGAGCGCACCGTGCTGCTCAACGACCGGGCGCAACTGGACGCCCAGGCCCTGCGCGCCGCCCTCGGCCCGCTGCAGGCGCCGCCGGCACAGGCGGACGGCAACCGCGCCAGCCTGGCCGAGGGCCAGGACTTCTACGCCGCCCGCGAGGCCTTCGAACGCGAGCTGATCGGCAACGTGCTGGCCGAACAGGCCGGCAACGTCGAGGCGGCCGCGCGGCGCCTGGGGCTGGGCCGCTCGACGCTGTACAAGAAGATGGCCGCCCTGGGCCTTTCGTCCTGAAACAGAGACTTTTCTACATTCAGAGACAACCCGAATTCCAGGTGTCTTCAGGCATATGGAATGCGTCTTTGTCCACGAATGGAGACAAAGCCCGGCGCGCGACCCCCGCAAACCCAAATAAATCCCTTTAAAATCAGATAGTTACTCATCTGGCACGGTTCTCGCTATCCGGCCCGGGCGGCCATCCGCCGCACGCCGACATAACAACAACCAACGCCGTCCGCGCACGAACGTTACCCACGGGGCCCACGGCCCGCCCCGGTTCGCCGCCGCGCCGCGCCAGGAGTACTAGCAAACATGAGCAGAACCCCGCTCAACCATGCCGTCGCCCTCGCCACCCTGGGCTCCACCCTCGGCATCGCGCTCCCCGTCCAGGCCGATTTCCTCGCCGACAGCAAGGCCAGCCTCGAACTGCGCAACTTCTACTTCAACCGTGACTTCCGCCAGGACGCCGCGCCCCAGTCGAAACAGGAGGAATGGGCGCAGGGCTTCCTGCTGCGCTACGAATCCGGCTTCACCGAGGGCACCATCGGCGTGGGCGTCGACGCCATCGGCCTGCTGGGCGTGAAGCTCGACTCCAGCCCCGACCGCGCCGGCTCCGGCCTGCTGCCGCGCGATCGCGAGAAGGTCCACGGCGCCCAGGACGACTACAGCGAACTGGGCCTGACCGCCAAGCTGCGCGCCTCCCACAGCGTGCTCAAGGTCGGCACCCTGCTGCCCAAGCTACCCAGCGTGCTGGCCAACGACTCGCGCCTGCTGCCGCAGACCTTCCAGGGCGCGCACCTGAACTCCGCCGAGTTCGCCGGCCTGACCTTCGACGCCGGCCGCCTGCGCCAGGTCAGCCAGCGCGATTCCTCCGACAGCGAGGACATGACGCTCACCACCGGCAACGCCCGCGGCATCGTCGCCAGCGCCGACAGCGACCGCTTCGACTTCGCCGGCCTGAGCTACAAATGGACGCCGCAGCTGACCACCGGCTACAACTACGCCAAGCTCGACGGCCTGTACGACCAGCACATCGTCAACCTGCTGCACGTGCTGCCCATCGCCGACGGCCAATCGCTGAAGACCGACCTGCGCTTCGCCCGCTCCAAGGACGACGGCCACAGCAACGTCGACAACCGCGCCTTCGGCGCCATGCTCACCTACAGCCTCGGCGGCCATGCCTTCGGCGCCGGCTACCAGGTCATGAACGGCGACACCGGCTTCGCCTACATCGGCGGCACCGACGCCTTCCTGGTCAACTTCGTGCAGATCGGCGACTTCGCCAACCGCGACGAGAAGTCCTGGCAGCTACGCTACGACTACGACTTCGCCGCCCTGGGCGTGCCCGGCCTGACCTTCATGACGCGCTACCTGTCCGGCGACGACATCGAGCTGGGCGCCGGCAAGCCGGAGGGCAAGGAGTGGGAGCGCAACACGGACATCGGCTACGTGGTGCAGAGCGGGCCGCTGAAGAACTTCGGCGTCAAATGGCGCAACGCTAGCGTGCGTTCCAGCCACTTCGGCAACGACCTGGACGAGAACCGGCTGATCCTCAGCTACGTGCTGCCGCTCTGGTAACCGCCGGCGTTCCCGCCACCATCACAATAATCATGCGCGGCCGCCGTGCCGCGCAGTTCCAGGAGAACTGCCCATGAGCGTGGTCATCGCCCTCGCCGCCCTCGCCCTGCTGATGCTGGCCGCCTACCGCGGCTACAGCGTCATCCTCTTCGCCCCCATCGCGGCGCTGCTCGCCGTGCTCCTCACCGACCCGTCGGCGGTGGCGCCGGCCTTCACCGGCGTGTTCATGGAGAAGATGGTCGGCTTCGTCAAACTGTACTTCCCGGTGTTCCTGCTCGGCGCCGTGTTCGGCAAGCTCATCGAGCTGTCGGGCTTCTCGCGTTCCATAGTCGCGGCGGCCATCCGCCTGCTCGGCACCAGCCAGGCCATGCTGGTGATAGTGCTGGTGTGCGCCCTGCTCACCTACGGCGGCGTGTCGCTGTTCGTGGTGGTGTTCGCGGTGTACCCCTTCGCCGCCGAGATGTTCCGCCAGAGCGACATCCCCAAGCGGCTGATCCCGGCGACCATCGCCCTGGGCGCCTTCAGCTTCACCATGGACGCCCTGCCCGGCACCCCGCAGATCCAGAACATCATCCCCACCGCCTTCTTCGGCACCAACGGCTGGGCCGCGCCCTGGCTGGGGCTGATCGGCAGCCTGTTCGTGTTCTTCGTCGGCATGCTGTTCCTGCGCCGCCAGGCCGGGCGCGCCCGCGCCGCCGGCGAGGGCTACGGCCGCGAGTTGCGCAACGAGCCGGAAACCGCCAGCGACATCGCCCTGCCGAACCCGCTGCTGGCGCTGTCTCCGCTGGTGCTGGTGGGCGTGGCCAACCTGCTGTTCACCCACTGGATCCCGCAGCTCTACGGCAAAACCCATAGCCTGCAACTGGCCGGCATGGCCGCGCCGGTGGCCAGCGACGTGAGCAAGCTCACCGGCATCTGGGCGGTGCAGGCGGCGCTGCTGCTGGGCATCCTGCTGGTGCTGGCCAGCAGCTACCGGGCGATCCGCAGCCGCCTCGCCGAGGGCAGCAAGACCGCGGTGTCCGGCGCCCTGCTGGCGGCCATGAACACCGCCTCGGAATACGGCTTCGGCGCGGTCATCGCCTCGCTGCCGGGCTTCCTGGTGCTGGCCGATGCGCTCAAGAGCATCCCCAACCCGCTGGTCAACGAGGCCATCACCGTCACCACCCTGGCCGGCATCACCGGCTCGGCGTCCGGCGGCATGAGCATCGCCCTGGCGACCATGTCCGAGCAGTTCATCGCCGCCGCCCACGCCGCCAACATCCCCCTGGAGGTGCTGCACCGCGTCGCCGCCATGGCCAGCGGCGGGATGGACACGCTGCCGCACAACGGCGCGGTCATCACCCTGCTGGCGGTCACCGGGCTGACCCACCGCGAGGCCTACAAGGACATCTTCGCCATCACCCTGATCAAGACCCTGGCGGTCTTCGTGGTGATCGCTACCTTCTACGCAACCGGCATCGTTTGATGCCGTGTACCACCCGGCGGCCCGCTGAGGGCCGCCACAGGCAGGAGAAACGACCATGAACCTCAAAGGCAAGATCGCGCTGGTCACCGGCGCCACCAGCGGCATCGGCCTGGGCATCGCCCACAGCCTGGCCGCGGCCGGCGCCCAGGTGGTGATCAACGGCTTCGGCGATGTCGAGGGCGCCCTGACCGAGTTGGGCCGCCACGGCACGCGGATCGGCCACCACCCGGCGGACATGGCCGAGCCGGCGCAGATCGCCGAGATGATCGCCTATGTCGAGCGCGAGTTCGGCGCGCTGGACATCCTGGTCAACAACGCCGGCATCCAGCACGTGGACGCCGTGGAAAACTTCCCGGTGGAGCGCTGGAACGCGATCATCGCCATCAACCTCTCCGCGGTGTTCCACAGCACGCGCCTGGCGCTGCCGGGCATGCGCCGGCGCAACTGGGGGCGCATCGTCAACGTCGCCTCCACCCACGGCCTGGTGGCCTCCGCCGGCAAGAGCGCCTACGTGGCCGCCAAGCACGGGGTGATCGGCCTGACCAAGAGCGTCGCCCTGGAAACCGCCACCACGCCCATCACCTGCAACGCCATCTGCCCCGGCTGGGTGCTGACGCCGCTGGTGCAGAAGCAGATAGACGCGCGCATAGCCGAAGGCGCCAGCCCCGAGCAGGCGCGCCACGACCTGCTGGCGGAAAAGCAGCCGTCCCTGGAGTTCGTCACCCCCGAACAACTGGGCGAGCTGGCGCTGTTCCTCTGCAGCGAGGCCGCCGCCCAGGTGCGCGGCGCCGCCTGGAACATGGACGGCGGCTGGGTCGCCCAGTGAGCGTCCGCCCCCGCCGCCAGCCGGCGGGGGCCAGCGCCGGATCGTCGCCGGGCGGAAGACGTCGCAATCCCGTGCCACACTGACAGGACAAGCAGTGGATGGACGGACGCCCCTATGAAGCCCTTGTGGACCCCTTCCGCCGAACGCATCGCCGCCAGCCGGATGGACGCCTTCCGCCGGCAGGTCAACCAGCGCCATGGCCTGGCGCTAGCCGACTACCCCGCCCTGCACGCCTGGAGCATCGAACACCGCGAGGCCTTCTGGCAGGCCATCGTCGACAGCTTCGACGTGCGCTTCCACAGCCCGCCGCGCACGGTGCTGGAGGAAGGCCCGCGGATGCCCGACGCGCGCTGGTTCCCCGGCGCCACCCTGAACTTCGCCGAACACCTGCTGCGCCGCCGCGACGAAGCCACGGCAGTGGTGGCCATAGGCGAAGACGGCAGCCGCGAAAGCCTCAGCCATGCCGAGCTGGCCGCCCAGGTCGCCGGCCTGCAACGCAGCCTGCGCGCTGCCGGGGTGGGCGTGGGCGACCGCGTGGCGGCTTTCATGCCCAATACCTGGCAGACTCTGGTGGGCATGCTCGCCGCCACCAGCCTGGGCGCCACCTGGTCGAGCTGCTCGCCGGACTTCGGCACCCAGGGGGTGATCGACCGCTTCGGCCAGATCGAGCCCAAGGTGCTGATCGCCTGCGCCGGCTACCGCTACGCCGGCAAGGTGCTGGACCTGACCGGCAAGCTCAACGAGATACTGGAAAAGCTGCCATCGCTGCAGCAACTGGTGGTGGTGCCCTACGCGCGGCCAGAGGCTCGCCCAACTGATTACAAGTCAGTTGCTCTAACTACCCTGTGGAACGACTTCTACCAGAGCGGCGGCGAGCCCGAATTCACCCCGGTGCCCTTCGCCCATCCGCTGTACATCCTCTATTCCAGCGGCACCACCGGCGTGCCCAAGTGCATCGTCCACTCCACCGGCGGCGTGCTGCTGCAGCACCTCAAGGAGCACGCGCTGCACACCGACCTGCACTCCGGCGACGTGCTGTTCTACTACACCACCTGCGGCTGGATGATGTGGAACTGGCTGGTCTCGGGCCTGGCGGTGGGCGCCAGCCTGGTGCTCTACGACGGCTCGCCCTTCCACCCCGGCCCGGAACGGCTGATGGACCTGGTCGACGCCGAGGCCATCAAGGTGTTCGGCACCAGCGCCAAGTACATCGCCGCGCTGGAAAAGGCCGGCGTGAAGCCAGCGCAGACGCATAGCCTGGACAGCCTGCAGACGCTGCTCTCCACCGGCTCGCCGCTGGCCCACGAGAGCTTCGACTACGTCTACCGCGACATCAAGGCCGACCTGTGCCTGTCGTCCATCTCCGGCGGCACCGACATCGTCTCCTGCTTCGCCCTGGGCAACCCCACGGCGCCGGTGTGGCGCGGCGAGCTGCAATGCAAGGGCCTGGGCATGGCGGTGGAGGTCTGGGACGACGAGGGCAGGCGCCTGCGCAGCGGCAAGGGCGAGCTGGTCTGCACCCGGCACTTCCCGTCGATCCCGGTGGGCTTCTGGAACGACCCGCGGGGCGAGAAATTCCACGACGCCTACTTCGCCACCTTCCCCGGCATCTGGGCCCACGGCGACTACGCCGAGGAAACCGCCCACGGCGGCCTGGTGATCCACGGCCGCTCCGACGCCGTGCTCAACCCCGGCGGCGTGCGCATCGGCACGGCAGAAATCTACCGCCAGGTGGAGAAGGTCGACGAGGTGCTGGAATCCATCGCCATCGGCCAGGACTGGCAAGGCGACGTGCGCGTGGTGCTGTTCGTGCGCCTGCGCGAAGGCGTGCAGTTGGACGAGTCGCTAGAGGAGAAAATCCGCCGGACCATCCGCGCCAACACCACCCCGCGCCACGTACCGGCGAAGATCATCGCGGTGGCCGACATCCCTCGCACGCTCAGCGGCAAGATAGTCGAGCTGGCGGTACGCAACGTGGTGCACGGCAGGCCGGTGAAGAACACCGACGCCCTGGCCAACCCGCAGGCGCTGGAGTTGTATCGGGAGCTGGAGGAGTTGAAATCCTGATGCGGGCAATCGACGGTGTTGGCCGGGACCGCTGGGGCTCGGGGTGATTCCGTTCCCTCACCCCAGCCCTCTCCCAGAGGGAGAGGGAGCCGTTCGGCGTGAGCCTGTAGGAGCGGGCCCTGCCCGCGATTCGCGCGCAGGGCGCGCTCCTACATGGACACACCGCGGCTGGCACCCCGTAGGATGGGTTGAGCGAAGCGATACCCATCACCATGGCAGCATGGGTTTCGCAAGCTCAACCCATCCTACGAAAGCACCTCGGTGCAGTCGGCAAGACAGGCGCCTCAAGCGCGGAGGAAGGCCAGCACCTTGTCGCTGAAGGCCTCGCCAGCCTGGACGTTGGACAGGTGCGCGGCGTGGAATTCCACCAGCTCGGCGCCCTGGATGCGTTCCTGCATGAAGCGGCCGTGCTCGGTGGTGGTCACCGGGTCGCCGCTGCCGCAGACGACCAGGGTCGGCGCGCGGATGGCGCCCAGCTGTTCGCGGAAGTCGGCGTCGCGCACCGCGGCGCAGTTGGCCGCGTAGCCTTCCGGCGAGGTCTGCGCCAGCATGGCCACGATGGGCTCGACCTTGCCCGGCTGGGCCTCGGCGAAGTCGGCGGTGAACCAGCGCGAGATGGAGGCGTCGCGCAGGTCGCGCATGGCCTGGGCGCCACCGGAAAGCACGGTGTCGATGCGCGGGTTCCAGACTTCCGGGGTGCCGATCTTCGCGGCAGTGTTGCACAGCACCAGGCGCTCGATGCGCTCAGGAGCGTTGATCGCCAGCCACTGGCCGATCAGGCCGCCCATGGACAGGCCGCAGAAGCTGGCCTTGGCGATGTTCAGCGCGTCCAGCAGGGCCAGCACGTCGCGGCCGAGCTGCTCGATGCTGTAGGGGCCCGCGCTGACCAGCGAGGCGCCGTGGCCGCGGGTGTCGTAGCGCAGCACCTGGAAGTGTTGGGTGAAGGCAGGGATTTGCGCGTCCCACATGTGCAGGTCGGTGCCCAGGGAGTTGGACAGCACCAGCACCGGCGCGCCGGCCGGGCCTTCGAGGAGGTAGTTCAGTTCGCCGTCGGCGAGCTTGACGGTAGGCATCGGGGACTCCGTTGAATCAGGAACCACGCCCGCTCGGGGCGGGCGTCGGGGATTTTGCCAGGAAGATGGGTATCGCTGCGCTCCACCCATCCTACCGGGAGTGACGACCGTTCAGACGCGCTCGACAGCCAGCGCAACGCCCTGCCCCACGCCCACGCACATGGTGCACAGGCCGCGCTTGCCGCCGCTCTTCTCCAACTGGTGCACGGCGGTCAGGACCAGACGGGCGCCGCTGGCGCCCAGCGGGTGGCCGAGGGCGATGGCGCCGCCGTTGGGGTTGACCCGCGCGTCGTCGTCGGCGATGCCCAGCTCGCGGGTGACCGCCAGGCCCTGGGCGGCGAAGGCCTCGTTCAGTTCGATGACGTCGAAGTCGCCCACCGCCAGGTTCAGGCGCTCCAGCAGCTTGCGCACCGCCGGCACCGGGCCGATGCCCATCACCCGCGGGGCGACGCCGGCGCTGGCCATGCCCAGCACCTTGGCGCGGGGTTTCAGGCCATGTTTCTTCACCGCCTCGGCGGAAGCCAGGATCAGCGCCACCGAGCCGTCGTTGACGCCCGAGGCGTTGCCGGCGGTGACGGTCTTGTCCGGGCCGTTGACCGGTTTGAGCTTGGCCAGGGCCTCCAGGGTGGTATCCGGGCGCGGGTGCTCGTCGGTGTCGACGACGGTCTCGCCCTTGCGGCCCTTGATCACCACCGGGACGATTTCCTCGGCGAAGTAGCCGGCGGCCTGGGCGCGCCCGGCCAGTTGCTGGCTGCGCAGGGCGAAGGCGTCCTGGTCGGCGCGGCTGACCTTGTAGTCGTCGGCGACGTTGTCGGCAGTCTGCGGCATCGCATCGACGCCGTACTGGGCCTTCATCAGCGGGTTGATGAAGCGCCAGCCGATGGTGGTGTCCTCGATCTTCTGGCCGCGGCCGAAGGCGCTGTCCGCCTTGCCCATCACGTAGGGCGCGCGAGACATGGACTCCACGCCGCCGGCGATGGCCAGCTCGATCTCGCCGCTGGCGATGGCGCGGAAGGCGGTGCCCACCGCGTCCATGCCCGAGGCGCAGAGGCGGTTGAGGGTCACGCCGGGGATGCTCTCCGGCAGGCCGGCCAGCAGCAGCGCCATGCGCGCGACGTTGCGGTTGTCCTCGCCGGCCTGGTTGGCGCAGCCGAGGTAGACCTCGTCCAGCTGCGCCCAGTCGACCTGCGGGTTGCGCTCGACCAGGGCCTTGATCGGGGTGGCCGCCAGGTCGTCGGCGCGCACCGCCGAGAGCGCGCCGCCGAAGCGGCCGATGGGCGTGCGCACGGCGTCGCAGATGTAGACCTCGCGGCTCATTCCTCACCTCCTTGCTGGCCGTGGGCGGCCGCGGTGCGGGCTTCCAGGGCGCGCAGGGCTTGCAGCTCGACCTCGGTGGGCGCCACGGTCTCGGCGACCTGCTCGGCGAAGCGGATGGCCCAGCCGGTGTTCTCGATCACCTGCTCGCGGCTCACGCCCGGGTGCAGCGAGGTGACGATGAATTCGTTGCTGCCGACCTCCGGCTCCATGATGCACAGGTCGGTGATGATCGCCACCGGGCCCTTGCCGGGCAGGCCGAGCTGCTGGCGGTGGTCGCCGCCCTCGCCATGGCCGACCGAGGTGATGAAGGCCAGCTTGTCGACGAAGGTGCGGTGCGACTGCTTGAGGATGATCAGCACTTCCTTGGCCGAACCGGCGATCTCCGGGGCGCCGCCGGCGCCGGGCAGACGCACTTTCGGCTTGTCGTAGTCGCCGATGACGGTGGTGTTGATGTTACCGAAGCGGTCGACCTGGGCGGCGCCGAGGAAGCCGACGTCGATGCGCCCGCCCTGCAGCCAGTAGCGGAAGATTTCGCCGGTGGGCACCACGGTGTCGGCGGTTTCGGCCAGCTCGCCGTCGCCGATGGACAGCGGCAGTACGCTGGGCTTGGCGCCGATGGGGCCGGATTCGTAGATCAGGACCACGTCCGGCGAGGAAGTCAGGCGCGCCAGGTTGGCGGCCTTGGACGGCAGGCCGATGCCGACGAAGCAGACCGCGCCGTTCTTCAGGCGACGGGCGGCGGCCACGGTCATCATTTCATTGGTGCTGTAGGCGCTCATCATTTGCCCTCCGCGATTTTCTTCTGGAACTCGGCGAAATCTTTAGTGCCGCGGATGTAGGTGTCGATCCAGGCGGTGAAGGTCTCGCGGTCGCGGGCGATGGGGTCCCAGGCCTGGTAGAAGCGGTTGTCGCGCTCGTAGTAGCCGTGGGCGTAGGACGGGTGCGCGCCGCCGGGCACGTGGCAGACGGCGGACAGCGCCCAGGTCGGCAGCACGCAGGCGTTCATCGGCGCATTGAGGTCGTCGACGATCTCTTCCACGGTGACGATGCAGCGCTTGGCGGCCAGGGCGGCTTCCTTCTGCACGCCGAGGATGCCCCACAGCAGCACGTTGCCCTTGCGGTCGGCCTTCTGCGCGTGGATCACGGTGACGTCCGGGCGCACCGAGGGCACGGCGGCCAGTTGCTCGCCGGTGAACGGGCAGTTGATGAACTTGATGTTCGGGTTGACCTTCGGCAGATCGGAGCCGGCATAGGCGCGCAGCACCGCGAACGGCAGGCCCGAGGCGCCGGCCACGTAGGAGTTGGCCAGGTCGGCGTGGCTGTGCTCGTCGATTTCCAGCGGCTGCGGCCAGCCCTTCTCCACCGCGTCGCGCAGACGGTGCAGCGAGCCCACGCCGGGGTTGCCGCCCCAGGAGAAGGTCAGCTTGCGGGCGCAGCCGGCGCCGATCAGCAGGTCGTAGACCAGGTCGGGAGTCATGCGCACCAGGTGCAGGTCTTTCTTGCCCTGGCGGATGAGTTCGTGGGAAGCGGCGGTGGGGATCAGGTGGGTGAAGCCTTCGAGGGCGACGGTATCGCCGTCGTTCACGAAACGCTCGACCGCTTCGCGCAGGGTCAGGAGTTCAGCCATTGTCGGTCTCGTCTTGGGGTCCAGGGCATCCGTGGATGCCGATGGGCAAGACAGTAGCGCCGGGGCCGGGGGCCAAACAATGCGATTATCGACTATCGGTGCGGTTATCGAACAATTCCAATCTACAGGCCCCTACCCGCCCAAACCACGAAAATGACCAGGGACCCGCAGGAGAAACTGTCTTGCAGGCCGCGCCGAGGCGCTCTTCGTAGGATGGGTTGAGCTTGCGAAACCCATGCGGTTGCGCTGATGGGTATCGCTTCGCTCAACACCATCCTACGAAAAGCCATGATCGTTCGTGCGCTAGCGGGCCATGCCCGCGATCGCGCATGGCGCGCTCCTACGGTGGAGGCATATGCCTATCAGCGGTCCTGCTCGCAGTTGATCATCCAGGGCACCCCGAAGCGGTCGGTGAACATGGCGAAGGCGGCGGCCCAGAAGGTCTGCTGCAGTTCCATGGTGACCTGGCCGCCTTCGCTCAGGGCCTCGTAGATGCGCCGGGCTTCGGCCTTGCTGTCCACCTGCAGGGAGACGGACACGCCCTTGGTGCCCTCGTAGGGCATCGGCGGGCAGTTGTCCGAGCCCATCAGCACCTGGTCGCCCACCTCCAGGCGCACGTGCATCACGCGGTCGGCGGCGTCGGGTGGAATCTGCCCCATGTCCGGGGCGTCCTTGAAGCGCATGAGCATCGGCAGCTTGCCGCCGAGCACCTCGGCGTAGCGGGTGAAGGCTTGCTCGCAGTTGCCGTCGAAGATCAGGTAGGCCTGGATTTTCATCTGGAGTCTCCTGCCGGCTCAGTCCTGGCCGGCGATGCGGGCGCGCAGGCGTTCTTCCTGCTCGCGCAGTTCCTCGGTGAATTCGGCGCCGAAGTCCTCGGCCTCGAAGACCTGGCGGATCTCGATCTCCGACGGGCCGTCGAAGGGGCTGGGGCAGCGCTTGATCCAGTCGATGCATTCCTGCAGCGAATCGCACTGCAGCAGCCAGAAGCCGGCGATCAGCTCGCGGGTCTCGGCGAAGGGGCCGTCGACGACCGTGCGCGAGGCGCCGTCGAAACGCACCCGGGCGCCCTTCGAACTGGGCTGCAGGCCTTCGCCGGCGAGCATCACCCCGGCGGCGACCAACTCCTCGTTGAACTTGCCCATGGCCGTCAGCAGTTCTTCCGAGGGCATGACGCCGGCCTCCGAATCCGCGGTGGCCTTGACTATCGCCATGAAGCGCATGGTGGTTCTCCTCTTCTCGTGAAGTCGAGTGGGCCCACTGCCCCGCTCTGCCTGGTAGTCGATGCGCGCGGGGCGCGATCGACAACAGCGCAGACCGTTCGTCGGCAGCGCCCGGGCGTCGATGGCGGCAAACAGGAAGAACGATAGACAGGCCCGGCGACCGGGCAAGCCGGCGCGACGAACGCACCCGCCAGGCTGGACGCCCGCCGCCCGAGGCCCTAGATTGGCCGGTTCCCGAGAAATCCCGAGCAAGGAGCCCCAGCATGAGCCTGGAATCGGTCCGCGCCTTCTTCGCCGAGAAGGCCCCCGACATCGCCATCATCGAACTGGACACCAGCACCGCCACCGTCGCCCTGGCCGCCGAGGCCCACGGCGTGGAGCCGGGGCGCATCGCCAAGACGCTGTCGCTACGGGTGGGCGAGCGCACCGTGCTGGTGGTCGCCCGCGGCGACGCCCGCCTGGACAACCGCAAGCTCAAGGAAGCCCTGGGCGGCAAGGCGAAGATGCTCGGCGCCGAGGAAGTGGTGGAACTCACCGGCCACCCGGTGGGCGGCGTCTGCCCCTTCGGCCTGGCCAGCCCGCTGCCGGTGTACTGCGACGTGTCGCTGCGCGCCTTCGACGAAGTGCTACCGGCGGCCGGCGCCCTGCACAGCGCCGTGCGCATCGCCCCGGAACGCCTGGCGAGCCTGGTCGAGGCTGATTGGGTGGATGTTTGCCAGGAGCCGGTCTGAGGTCATGTGGGGGTTGAAGGGCGGGAGGAATTCGAAGAGCACGAAGAGCGCCCTCTCCCTAGCCCTCTCCCTGAAGGGAGAGGGGACCGTTGGGCAGATGCTGATGTTCTGGAGTCAGCCGGCTGGCACCGTGGCTGCCGGCTGAAACCAGGCCACCTCTCGGCACGGACCAGCCCTCTCTCCCTGAAGGAAGAGAGGACCGTTGGGCAGACGCTAATGTTCTGGAGTCAGCCGGCTAGCACCGTAATTGCCGGCTGAAACCAGGCCTCCTCTCGGCACGGACTAGCCCCCTCTCCCTTCAGGGAGAGGGTTGGGGAGAGGGAACAGGGTCAACCCAATACACCGCAGCCACCGGGGAACTCCGTTCGCGAGCAAGCTCGCTCCTACGAAAACGGCGACGTCGTCAGCGGTAGGTCTCAACGCTCCCGCAAAGCCTCCGCCCGCGCCCGCAGGATGGGCTTGAGCAGGTAGCTGAGGATGCTCTTCTTGCCGGTCATGATGTCCACGCTGGCGACCATCCCGGGGATGATCAGCAGCGGTTTCTCGTCGCTGCCCAGGTGGCTTTTGCGGGTGCGCAGCTTGATCAGGTAGAAGCTGTTGCCGTCCTCGTCGGTGACGGTGTCGGCGCCTATCTGCTCCAGTTCCGCCGGCAGGCCGCCGTAGATGGTGTAGTCGTAGGCGGTGAACTTGACCATGGCCTTCTGCCCGGGGTGCAGGAAGGCGATGTCCTGCGGGCGGATGCGCGCTTCCACCAGCAGGGTGTCGTCCAGCGGGACGATTTCCACCAGGTCGCTGCCCGGCTGGATCACCCCGCCGATGGTGTTCACCAGCAGTTGCTTGACGATGCCGCGCACCGGCGAGGTGACCAGGGTGCGGTTGACCCTGTCCTCCAGGGCCTTGCCGGTGGCTTCGGCCTTGCTCAGGTCGGTGCGCGCCTCGTTGAGTTCCTTGAGCGCGTCGCTGCGGAAGCGCGCGCGGGTCTCGGCGACCTTGCGCTCGACTTCCTTGATCGCCGCCTCGGCGCGGGGGATGGCCAGGCTGGTGGCGTCCAGCTGGCCGCGGTTCTCCACCTCGGCGCGCTTGAGGCGCAGCAGCTCCACCTGGGACATGGCGCCCTGCCCCACCAGCGGCGCGGACATGGCGATCTCCTGGCGCAGCAGCTCCAGGCTGTTGCGGTACTGCGCCTGCTTGGAGGCGAACTCGCGCAGCTCCTGCTGCTTCTGCACCAGTTGCTGCTCCAGGCCGGCGACCTCGTCCTTGAGCTGCTGTTGGCGGCTCTGGAACAGCGCCTCCTCGCTGCCGGCCTGGCCCGGGACCTTGGCGCGGACGTCGTCGGGGATGCGCAGCTCGCGGTCCTCCACCTCGGCGGAAAGGCGCTCCACGCGCAGGAACATGGCCAGGCGGTCGGCCTCGGTCTCGCCGACGTTGGACTGGAAGCGCGTCGGGTCCAGGCGCATCAGCGATTCGCCGGCCTGCACCACCTGGCCTTCGTGGACGAATATCTGCGAAACGATGCCGCCCTCCAGGTTCTGGATCTTCTGCACCTTGGACGAGGGAATCGCCTTGCCTTCGCCGCGGGTCACCTCGTCGATCTCGGCGAAGTGCGCCCACAGGCCGAGGAACAGGGCGAAGCCGACCAGCGCCCAGATGGTCAGGCGCACCACCCGCGGGGCGTCCTCCACCAGGGCCTTGCTGACTTCCGGCAGCGGCTGCCCGGAAAGGTCCTCGCTGCCGCGGAAATAGCCGCGGATGGACTGGCCGAAGAGGCCGAACGGATTAAGCGACACTGATCTGCCCCTTCTTCAATGCGTCCAGCACCACGTCCTTCGGCCCGTCGGCGATGATCCGCCCGCGGTCGACGATCACCAGGCGCTCCACCAGGCTGAGCATGGAGGCGCGGTGGGTGACCAGCAGCAGCGTCTTGTCGGCGATGAGCGGCTGCAGGCGCTGCTTCAGGAGTTCTTCGCCGGCGTTGTCCATGGAGCTGGTCGGCTCGTCCAGCAGCAGGATCGGCGGGTCCAGCAGCAGCGCGCGGGCCAGGGCGACGTTCTGCCGCTGGCCGCCGGAGAGGTTCAGGCCGCGCTCGCCCACCTGCAGTTCGTAGCCCTGCGGGTGCAGCCGGGCGAACTCGTGCACCCCGGCCAGCTCGGCGGCGCGCAGCGCCGTCTCGTCGTCGACGTAGCGCGCGCCGGCCACCAGGTTGTCGCGCAGGCTGCCGCTGAACAGGTTGATGTCCTGGGGCAGGTAGCCGATGTTGTGGCGCAGGTCGCTGACGTCCAGTTGGCGGGTGTCGACGCCATCCACCAAGAGGCTGCCGCTGTCGGCACGGTGCAGGCCGACGATCAGCTTGGCCAGGGAGCTCTTGCCCGAGCCGCTGCGGCCGATGATGCCGACCTTCTCGCCGGGGCGGATCACCAGGTTGATGTCGTGCAGCGCCTCGACCTGCTGGTTCGGGTAGGCGAAGTTCAGCTGGCGCAGCTCGATGCCGCCGCGCAGTTGCTGGCGGCTCAGCGGGCGCTCGCTGCTGTTGCGCTCCTGCTCCAGGGCCATCATCTGGTCGGTGCTGTGCATGGTCAGGCGCGCCTGCTGGTAGCGCTGGATCAGCCCGGAAAGCTGGGTCAGCGGGCCGAGGGCGCGGCCGTTGAGCATGTAGCAGGCGATCAGGCCGCCCATGCTGAGATCGCCGGCGATGATCAGGTAGACGCCGCCGATGATCATCACCACCCCGGCCAGGGCCTGGATCAGCAGCGTCAGGTTCATCGCCAGGCTGGACAGCAGCTTGACGCGCAGCTCCAGGCGGCCGAGGGTGCCGATGGTCTGCTCCCACAGGTACTGGCGCTCGCTCTCGGCGTTGTTGACCTTGACCGCGTCGAGCCCGGCGAGGGTCTCGATCAGGCTCGACTGGCGCTCGGCGGCCAGGGCCATGGTGCGGTTCATGGTTTCCACCAGCGGCTTCTGCAGCAGCCAGCCGATGCCGGCGGCCAGCGGGAAAGCCAGCAGCGGGACGAACACCAGCGGCCCGCCGATGATGCCAATCACCAGCAGGATCAGCAGGGTGAACGGCAGGTCGATCAGACTGGTCAGCGTCAGCGAGGCGAGGAAGTCGCGCAGCGTCTGGAACTCGTGGATGTTCTGGGCGAAGCTGCCGACCCGCGCCGGGCGCTGCCTCAGGTCCATGCCGACGATGCGCTCGAAGAGCGTCGCGCTGATGATCAGGTCGGTCTTCTTGCCGGCCAGGTCCAGGCATAGCCCGCGCAGGGTCTTGAGCAGCAGGTCGAACAGGTAGGCGCCGCTGATGCCGACGGCCAGCACCCACAGGGTGGCGGCGGCCTGGTTGGGCACCACGCGGTCGTAGACGTTCATCACGAACAGCGGCGCGGCCAGGGCGATGAGGTTGATCAGCAGGCTCGCCGCCACCGCATCGACGTACAGCCAGCGCGAGCGCAGCAGCGTGTCGCGGAACCAGCGCCGCGCGCGGGGGATCATCTCGCCGTGCTGCAGGTCGTGCTGGTGCTGCGGCTGGGCGAAGAAGGCCTGGCCGGCGTAGTCCTCGGCCAGCAGCTCGCGGGCTACCCGCACCTCGCCGCCGTCGCTCTCGCTGAGCAGCAGACGCGCCTCGCCGCCGGCCTCCCAGCCCAGCAGCACGGCGCAGCGGCCGTCGCGCAGCAGCAGCATGGCCGGCAGCGCGATGGCCGGGATCCGCTCCAGCGGCCGCTGCAGCAGGCGCCCCTGCAAGCCGGCGCGGGCCGCCGCGCGCGGCAGCAGCTCAGCGGACAGGCGCTGCCCGGGCAGCGGCAGGCCGCTGGTGAGCATGGCCCGGCTGGCCGGCTTGCGGTGCAGCGCGCAGAGGCTCAGCAGGCTGTCCAGCAGGGGGTCGTCCAGCAGGACGCGCGGATCACGACTCAAGGGGACTTGGCTGGTTTCCTGATCCACGCGGGGCTACTCCGGGGGTTGGGCGCACGGCCGGCTCAGTTGAGGCCGGGCAGCTGCACCTGGGGTTTGACGTCTTCGCTGGCGACGCTGGCCAGGGGCGCGACCACGCCCTGGCTCTTGAGCAGTTCGCCCAGGGTGGCCTTCACCCGGTACTGGGTGAACAGCTCGGTGTAGCGCAGGTCGACCAGGCGGCGCGAGGCGTTGAACAGTTCGTTCTCGCTGTCCAGCAGGTCCAGCAGGGTGCGTTCGCCGATGCTGAACTGCTTCTGGTAGGCCTCGCGCACGCGGCTGCTGTAGTCCACGTACTGGCGGGCGATGGGCAGCTGATCGCGGGCGTTGGCCAGGGCGTTCCAGGCCAGGCCGAGTTCCTCGTTGAGCTGGCGCAGGGCGTTGTTGCGGACGTCCAGGGCCTGGTTGGCCAGGTACGACTTGGACTGCAGCTCGGCCTTGTTGCTGCCGCCGGCGAACAGGTTGTAGCGCATGCGCAGCATGGCCTGCCAATCGTTGTTGTGGCCCGGGTCGCCGGAAAGGTTGTTGTCGGCATTGCGCGACAGCTCGGCGTCGAAGCGCGGGTAGAACGGCGCCTTGGCCGCTTCGTACTGCTTCTCGGCGGCGGCCACGTCGGACTCGGCCGAACGCAGGATCGGGCTGTTCTCCAGCAGCTGCCGGCGCGCGTCCTGCAGGTCTTGCGGCAGCAGGCCCGGCAGGCCGGCCGGCTCGCTCAGCTCCAGCGGCTCGGCGCCGACCACGCTCAGGTAGTTGGTGCGCGCATCGGCCAGGTTGGTCTGCTCGGTGAGCAGGTTGTTGCGCGCCTGGGCCAGGCGCGCCTCGGCCTGGTCCTGGTCGGCCAGGCGGCCGACGCCGCGGGCGCTGCGCAGGCTGATCTGGTCGTAGATGCGCTGGTGGCTCTTCAGGTTCTCCTCGGCCAGGCGGACCATCTCCTGGCGACGCAGCACGTCGGTATAGACCTGCGCCACTTCCAGCCCGGTGCGCTCGGCGGTGCCCAGCAGCGCATAGGCGCGGGAGTTCACCGTGGCCTTCTGGCGGCCCACCTCGCTGGAGGTGGCGAAGCCGTCGAACACCATCTGCTGCAGGCTCAGCGCCGACTCGCCGCGGTTCATGGTCCGCCAGTGGTCGCCCTCGCCGCGGGTGGTGGGGTTGTCGGCGCCCTCGCGGCCATAGCCGGCAGTGAGGTCGACCGAAGGCAGGTAGCCGCCCTGGGCGGCGCGCAGCTGCTGGTCGGCGGCCAGGCGGCTGTTCACCCCGGCCTGGATTTCCGGGTGCACGTCCATGGCGCGCTGCATGGCTTCGTTCAGGGTGGTGGCATGGGCCGGGGCCGCGCAGTAGAGCGCAAGGGGCAACAGGGGCACGAAACGCAAACGCATGGTTTGAACATCCTTATCGCAGGGATATGGACAGCGATTCGTGTACCCAGGGGTGGCATCGAAGGACCGGCGAATGCGCTGCACGTGAGGAGGTCATTGGCGCCCGGAGCCCCGTTGGAAATTTTTTCGCGGGGCTCTTTGACATCACAGTGACATCGTTTTGCCAATTGTTTAGGATGCCTCGGAAATGGTCAATAGATTGGCATAAACCTAATCGCGAAAACTCATTAAGCCAATTAGTTGACGCCTGTTTTCCAGCTCCAACAGACAAGGGAATGCCACCTGGCGCGCCGCAATCAGGGCCGCGACCCGGCCGGCACGCCAGCATCCGCCTCAGGGGAGAAGTGCAATGAGCAGCGTCGTCGCAGTGGTGAAAAGCGTCATCGGGCAAGTGCTGGCGGTATCCGCCGAGGGGCAGCGGCGGGTGCTGGTCGAGGGCGACCGCCTCTTCCTCGGCGACCTGGTGCAGACCGGCGACGCTGGCGCGGTGGCCCTGCAATTGCCCGACGGCCGCGTGCTCGACCTGGGCCGCGACAGCCAGCTGAGCGCCAGCGAACTGGCACCCCATGCGCCGGCCCAGCCCGCCGTCACGGCCAGCGCCGAGGAACTGCAGAAAGCCATCGCCGCCGGCGCCGACCCGACCCAGACCCTCGCCCCCACCGCGGCCGGCCCGGGCGCCAGCGCCGCTGGCAGCGGCCCGGCCGGTGGCGGCCACAGCTTCGTGCTGCTGGAGGAAACCGGCGGCCACGTCGACCCGAGCATCGGCTACACCACCAGCGGCCCGGGCGCTGCCGGCCAGGGCGACGGCGAGCGCCAGCAGGAGCAGGCGCCGAACCTCGCGCCCAGCTTCGTCGACGACCAGGGCAACGCCCTCGCCGGCCTGCAGCTGAGCACCGCCGAGGACACCCTGCTGCAAGGCGCCTTCCAGGCCCGCGACCCGAACGGCGACAGCCTCACCTACTCCCTCGCCCGGGGCCCGGCCAACGGCAGCCTGATCGTCAATGCCGACGGCACCTGGCAGTACCTGCCCAACCCCGACTACAACGGCGCCGACAGCTTCGTGGTGACGGTCACCGACAACCGCGGCGCGTCCAGCAGCCTGACCGTCGACATCGGCGTGAGCGCAGTCAACGACGCCCCGGTGGCCAGCGGCAGCTACGGCGCCACCCTGGTCGACACAGCGGCCAACGACAGCTTCGCCGACATCAAGGGCCAGCTGCAGGCCAGCGACGTCGACGGCGACCAGTTGACCTGGAGCGGCAGCGCCAAGGGCGCCTTCGGCCAGCTCACGGTCAGTCCTGACGGCAGCTACGTCTACGTGGTCGACGCCGCCGCGGTGAACGCCCTGCCGGCCGGCCAGCACCCGCAGGACAGCTTCACCGTCACCGTCCGCGACCCGTCCGGGGCCAGCGACACCCGGGTGATCGACATCGACATCCAGGGCGCCAACGACACGCCGCAAGCCACCAGCGCCCAGGCCCAGGTCACCGAGGACGGGCAACTCACCGGCCAGATCGCCGCCAGCGACCCCGACACCGGCAGCAGCCTGACCTTCAGCGTCGACGGCAAGGCCCCCGCCGGCTTCACCCTGCAGCCCGACGGCAACTGGAGCTTCGACGGCAAGGACCCGGCCTATCAGCACCTGGGCGAAGGCCAGACCCAGGTGATCGTCGTCCCGGTGGTGGTGACCGACGACCAGGGCGCCAGCAGCTCCAGCACCCTGACCATTACCGTCACCGGCACCAATGACGCGCCAGTTGCCCAGGCGGGCAGCGCGACTACCGCCGAGAACGATGTGCTGAATGGCCAGGTTCCGGCGGCCAACGATGTTGATGGCAGCATCGCCGGTTACCAGTTGGCCAGCGGTGTCGGTACTGGCAACGGCACGCTGACCTTCAACAGCGACGGTAGCTATAGCTTCGATCCGGGCCAGGATTTCGACAGCCTGCCGGCTGGTGTCAGCCGTGACATCACCTTCACCTACCAGGCCAAGGATGACAGCGGTGCGCTGAGCGATCCGCAGACCATCACCATTACCGTCACCGGCAGCAACGATGCGCCGGTCGCCCAAGCTGCCAGTGCCACGGTCAATGAAGACAGCCAGATCAGTGGCCAGCTGCAGGCCAGCGATGCCGACCAAGGGGCGCAACTGCAATTCGGTTCCGACAATCCTCTGCCCGCCGGCTTCACCCTGGGCCAGGACGGCAAGTGGAGCTTCGACGCCAGCAATGCTGCCTATCAGCACCTTGCCGAAGGCCAGACGCAGGTCATCAGCATTCCGGTGATCGTCACCGATGACCAGGGCGCTACCAGTGGCAGCCCCCTGACCATCACCGTCACCGGTACCAACGATGTGCCGATAGCGCAGGCATCCAGCGCAGCGGCCGACGAAGATCAGGTGAGCACCGGCCAACTGAGGGCCACCGACGCCGATGACGGCGCGGTCCTGACCTTCAGCGTCGACGGCAACGCACCGGCCGGCTTCACCCTGAAAGCCGACGGCAGCTGGACGTTCGATGGCAAGGACCCGGCGTACCAGCATCTGGCCAATGGCGAAACCCAGGTCATCAGCATTCCGGTAATCGTCACTGACGACCAGGGAGCCAATACCACCAGCACTCTGACTCTGACCATCACTGGTACCAACGACGCACCGGTAGCCCAGGCGGACAGTGCCGCCGTCAACGAAGACAGCCAGATCAATGGCCAGTTGCAGGCCTCCGACGCAGACCAAGGGGCGCAGCTGCAGTTCGGCTCCGACAGCCCCCTCCCCGCCGGCTTCACGCTGGATCAGGACGGCAAGTGGAGCTTCGACGCCAGCGATGCCGCCTATCAGCACCTGGCTGCCGGTCAGACGCAGATCATCAGCGTTCCGGTGGTCGTCACCGATGATCAGGGGGCTACCAGTGGCAGCACCCTGACCATCACCGTCACTGGCACCAATGACGTACCAGTGGCCCAGGCTGCGAGCGCTGCAGTCGATGAAGACCAGGTGAGCACCGGGCAACTGACGGCCTGCGACGCCGACGACGGCGCGGTCCTGACCTTCAGCATCGACGGCAATGCACCGGCCGGCTTCACCCTGAAAACCGATGGCAATTGGTCGTTCGACGGCAAGAACCCGGCGTACCAGCATCTGGCCGATGGAGAGGCCCAAGTCATCAGCATTCCGGTGATCGTTACCGACGAGCATGGCGCCACCAACACCAGCACTCTGACGCTGACCATTACCGGCACCAACGACGCACCGGTGGCCCAGGCCGCCAGGGCCGCGGTCAACGAAGACAGCCAGATCGATGGCCAACTGCAGGCCACTGATGCCGACCAGGGGGCCCAGTTGCAATTCGGCTCGGACAGCCCCCTACCCGCCGGCTTCACCCTGGGCCAGGATGGCAAGTGGAGCTTTGACGCCAGCGATGCCGCCTATCAGCACCTGGCTGCGGGACAAACCCAGGTCATCAGCATCCCGGTGGTCGTCACCGATGACCAGGGGGCTACCAGTGGCAGCACCCTGACCATCACCGTCACCGGAACCAACGATGTCCCCGTCGCCCAAGCTGCCAGCGCAGCAGCCGACGAAGACCAGGTGAGTACAGGCCAACTGGTAGCCACTGACGCCGATGATGGCACCGTCCTGACTTTCAGCATCAACGGCAATACACCCGCCGGCCTCACCCTGAAAACCGATGGCAGCTGGACCTTCGATGGCAAGGACCCGGCCTATCAACATCTGGCGGATGGTGAGACGCAAGTAATCAACATCCCGGTCATCGTCACCGATGACCATGGAGCTACCAGCTCCAGCACCCTGACCATTACCGTCACCGGGACCAATGACGCACCGGTCGCCCAGGCTGGCAGCGCTACGACCGAAGAAAACACCATCCTCAATGGCCAAGTCCCGGCGGCCAGCGATGTCGACGGCACCATTGTCGGTTACCAGTTGGCCACCGATGTCGGCACCGGCAACGGCACGCTGACCTTCAACTCCAATGGCGGCTATACCTTCGATCCGGGCCACGACTTCGACAGCCTGCCGGCCGGTGTCAGCCGCGACGTCACCTTCACCTACCAGGCCAAGGATGACAGCGGCGCGCTGAGCGATCCGCAGACCATCACCATCACGGTCACCGGCACCAACGACGCACCGATTGCTCAGGCTGGCAGCGCGACGACCGAAGAGAACACCGTTCTCAATGGCCAAGTCCCGGCGGCCAGCGATGTCGACGGCACCATTGTCGGTTACCAGTTGGCCACCGATGTCGGCACCGGCAACGGCACGCTGACCTTCAACTCCAATGGCGGCTATACCTTCGATCCGGGCCACGACTTCGACAGCCTGCCGGCCGGTGTCAGCCGCGACGTCACCTTCACCTACCAGGCCAAGGATGACAGCGGCGCGCTGAGCGATCCGCAAACCATCACCATCACGGTTACCGGTACCAACGACGCCGCCGTCATCACCGGCGCCCAGGTCAGCATCAACGAGACCAACGCCCCGATCACCACCGGCGGCCAACTGACCGTCACCGACGTCGACAGCCCGGCCACCTTCGTCGAGCAGACCAACGTCGCCGGCCAGTACGGCCACTTCAGCCTGGCTGCCGACGGCACTTGGAGCTACACAGCCGACTCGGCCTACAACCAGCTGAATGTCGGCCAGTCGCTGACCGACACCTTCACCGTTACCAGCGCCGATGGCACCACCTCCAGCGTCAGCGTGACCATCGACGGCACCAACGACGCCGCCGTCATCACCGGCGCCCAGGTCAGCATCAACGAGACCAACGCCCCGATCACCACCGGCGGCCAACTCACCATCACCGACGTCGACAGCCCGGCCACCTTCGTCGAGCAGACCAACGTCGCCGGCCAGTACGGCCACTTCACCCTGGCTGCCGACGGCACCTGGAGCTACGTCGCCGACTCGGCCTACAACGAGCTCAAGCTGAACGAAACCCTGACCGACACCTTCAATGTCCAGAGCGCGGACGGCACCCAGTCCAGCGTCACCGTCAACATCGTCGGCAGCAACGATGCACCGGTGGCCCAGGCCGCCAGCGCCAGCGCCGTGGAGGGCGGCAGCCTGCAGCCGGGCGTCGTCGCCGGCGCCACCGATGGTTCGGCGCTGACGCTGACCATCACCACCACCCAGCCGGGCGAAGCCATCAGCTTCAACTGGACCTTCACCACCCAGGACTACGCGCCCTACAGCGACTTCGCCTTCGTGCAGGTCAACGGCCAGGTCGTCACCCTGCTGAGCAGCGTCGCCGCGGTGGGCGACTACGGCACCTCTGGCCCGCAGACCTTCAGCCACACCTTCGACCAGCCGGGCACCTACACCCTGGTGATCGGCGTGGCGGACAGCGGCGACAGCTCCGTCGACTCCACCCTGGTACTGAGCAACCTGCCGCCGCAAGCCAGCGTCGTCGGCTCGGTCGGCCAGGCGGTACAAGACGGCGCGGGTTGGACCCTCACCAGCAACGGCGCGAACAATCAGGCCCTGGTCGACCAGCTCAAGCCGGTCAGCGAGATCACCGGCCAGCTGCAGGCCAGCGACGTCGACCATGGCGCCCAGCTGAGCTACTCCGTCGACGGCGCCGCGCCGGCCGGCTTCACCCTGCACAGCGACGGCAGCTGGGTCTTCGATGCCAAGGACGCGGCTTACGACAGCCTGGCCGCGAACCAGGTGAAAGTGCTGCAGATCGGCTTCACGGTGACCGATGAACACGGCGCCACCGGCAGCAGCACCCTGACCCTGACCATCACCGGCACCAACGATGCGCCGGTGGCCAACGCCGACCAGGCGCTGACGCCGATCAACGTGGCGCTGCCGAGCATCGACGTGCTCGGCAACGACAGCGACGTCGACGGCGATGCGCTCAGCGTCACCAAGGCCGTGCTCGCCGACCCCAGCCAGGGCAGCGTCAGCATCAACCCCGACGGCACCCTGAACTTCGTGCCCGCCGAGAACGTCAGCGGCAGCGTGGTGATCCACTACGAGATCAGCGACAGCCACGGCGCCAGCGACAGCAGCAGCCTGACCGTGCAGGTGGGCGGCAACACCCCGCCCCAGGGCGCCGATGGCAGCGCCAGCCTGGACGAGGACAGCAGCCACAGCTTCAGCGCCGCCGACTTCGCCTTCAACGACACCGATGCCGGCCAGCACCTGCAGGCCGTGCGCATCGACAGCCTGCCGGGCGCCGGCAGCCTGACCTTCGACGGCGTCGCCGTCGTCCCGGGCCAGGTGATCGCCGCCGCCGACCTCGGCAAGCTGACATTCACCCCCGACGCCAACGACAATGGCGCTCCCTACGCCAGCTTCGGCTTCAGCGTGCAGGACAGCGCCGGCGCCTTCGACAGCGCTTCGCACACCTTCACCCTGGACGTCACCCCGGTGGACGATCCCTCGGTGCTGCTCCCGAACGTCGCGAGCATGGACGAGGACGACGGCAGCGCGACCGGCAACGTGCTGGACAACGACAGCGACGTGGACAACACGCTGAGCGTAAGCAGCTACAGCGTCGCCGGCTTCAGCGGCAACATCGCCGCCGGCACCGGCACCACCATCGTCGGCGTCGGCAGCATAGTGATCGATGCGAACGGCCACTACAGTTTCACCCCGGACGCCAACTACCACGGCGCCGTGCCGCAGATCACCTACACCACCAACACCGGCGCCAGCTCGACCCTGGACATCACCGTGAACTCGGCGAACGACCTGCCGGTGGCCGAAAACGCCAACAAGACCACCCTGGAAGACACGCCGGTTTCCGGCCAGGTCGTCGCCAGCGACGTCGATGGCGATGCCCTTACCTACACCCTGAAGCCGAGTAGCGGACCGATGAACGGCACCCTGGTACTCGACTCCAGCAACGGCAAATACACCTACACCCCGGACCACGACTACAACGGCAACGACAGCTTCACCGTGGTGGTCAGCGATGGCCAGGGCGGCACCGTCGAGTCCGTCGTCAGCATCACGGTCACGGCGGTGAACGATGAGCCGGTGACCGCCGACAACAGCAACACCACTGCCGAGGACACCGCCGTCTCCGGTCAGGTCGTCGCCAGCGACGTCGACAAGGACACCCTCACCTACACCCTGAAACCGGGTAGCGAGCCACAGCACGGCACCCTGGTACTCGACTCCAGCAACGGCAAGTACACCTACACCCCGGACCACGACTACAACGGCAACGACAGCTTCACCGTGGTGGTCGGCGATGGCCAGGGCGGCACCGTCGAGTCCGTCGTCAGCATCACCGTCACGGCAGTGAACGATGCCCCCATCGCACACGATGACAGCGCCACGATCGATGAAGACCACAGCGTCACCATCGACGTGCTGGCCAACGACACCGACATCGACAGCAGCAGCCTGAGCGTCACCGGCGCCAGTGCCAGCCATGGCAGCGTGACCATCAACCAGGACGGCACCCTGACCTACACCCCGGACGCCAACTACGGCGGCAGCGACACCATCGTCTATACGATCAGCGACGGCGATGGCGGCACCAGCAGCGCCAGCGTGACCGTCGGCATCACCCCGGTGGCCGACGCGCCGCTGCTCAGCCTCGACGCCTCCAGCGGTCATCCGGCGTCCACCGGCCTCACCGTGCAGAGCTGGACCGGCCTGGCCCTGGGCAGCAACGGCAACGGCATCAACCCGGACACCCTGCAGAGCGTCATCGACGCCGCCGGCGCGCCGGCCAGCACGTCCTCCACCAACAGCGTGAGCAACGGCAGCGTCAGCGCAGGCACCGCCACCAAGGTCAGCGGCCTGATCTTCCTCGAGGCCGGCCACACCTATACCTTCGCCGGCGTCGGCGACGACAGCATCCGCCTGGTGGTCGGCGGCACCAAGGTCGCCGAAGCCACCTGGAGCGGCTCCAGCGGCAAGTTCAGCGGTACCTTCACCCCCAGCGAGAGCGGCTACTACACCCTGGCGCTCTACCAGCACAACCAGAGCGGCCCGGGCAACTACAGCCTGACGCTTTCCGACAACGGCAGCCCGGCGCAGACCCTCGGCACTGGCAGCGCCCTGCTCTACCACGACGGCAGCGAACTCACCGCCGCCGGCGAGCGCCTGGCGGACCTGGCCGGCAGCAACGGCCAGGGCTACTACCAGGTCTACGGGCTGAACGAAGGCCGCGAGGACAGCAGCATTCCGCTGTCGAAGGTCAACGCCGCGCTGGTCGATACCGACGGCTCGGAAACCCTCAAGGTCAGCATCGGTTCGATCCCGCTCGGCGCGGTCCTCAGCGACGGCACCCTCAGCTTCACCGCCGGGGCCGACAAGACCAGCGTCGACGTCACCGGCTGGGACCTGGGCAAACTCACCATCACCCCGCCGCAGGACTTCAACGGCAGCTTCCAGTTGCAGGTCAGTGCCACCGCCAGCGAAACGGCCAACGGCGACCAGGCCACCAGCAGCCAGACGCTGACGGTGCAGGTCCATCCGGTCAACGACGCCCCGGTATTCACCAGCGCCGCCAGCCAGAGCACCGTGGAAGACAGCGTGCTGCACGGCCAGCTCGGCGCCAGCGACATCGACGGCGACAACCTGACCTACGCCCTGAAGAACGGCGGCAACCCAGCCCATGGCAGCGTGGTGGTCAACGGCGACGGCAGCTACAGCTACACCCCGGCGGCCGACTACAACGGCCCGGACAGCTTCGTCGTCACAGTCAGCGACGGTCATGGCGGCGAGGCCGAGCAACTGGTGACGGTCACCGTCACCCCGGTCAACGACGCCCCGGTATTCACCAGCCCGGCCAGCCAGAGCATCGCGGAAGACGACGTGCTCCACGGCCAGCTCGGCGCCAGCGACGTCGACGGCGACGCCCTGAGCTACGCCCTGAAGAACGGCAGCGCTCCGGCCCATGGCAGCGTGGTGGTCAACGGCGACGGCAGCTACAGCTACACCCCGCTGGCCAACTATAACGGCACCGACAGCTTCACCGTCACAGTCAGCGACGGCCAGGGTGGCCTGGCCGAGCAACTGGTGACGGTCACCGTCACCCCGGTCAACGATGCCCCCGTGGCCGCCAGCGACAGCAAGACCACTGGCGAGAACAGCGTGCTCAGCGACCAGGTGCCGGCTGCCAGCGACATCGACAGCCCGGTCAACCCCAGTGGCTACGCCCTGGTCAGCGGCCCGGGCACCGGTAACGGTAACCTGACCTTCAACGCCAACGGCAGCTACGTATTCAACCCGGGCAGCGACTTCGACAGCCTGGCCCCGGGCGAAAGCCGCCAGGTCAGCTTCACCTACACCGCCAAGGACAGCGCCGGCGCCACCAGTGCCCCGGCCACCGTGACCATCACCGTGACCGGCGCCAACGACGCGCCCACCGGCAGCGACGGCACCATCACGCTGAATGAAGACAGCAGCCGCAGCTTCAGCGCCCTCGACTTCGGCTTCAACGACGTCGACCACAACGACGCCCTCGGCGCGGTGCGCATCGACAGCCTGCCGGGCGCCGGCAGCCTGACCTTCAACGGCGTCGCCGTCACCCAGGGCCAGGTGATCGCCGCAGCCGACCTGGGCAAGCTGGCCTTCACCCCGGCGGCCAACGCCAATGGCAACAACTACGCCAGCTTCACCTTCTCGGTGAAGGACAGCAACGGCGCCTTCGACAGCACGCCGAACAAGCTCACCGTCAACGTCACCCCGGTCAACGACGACCCCGTGGCGGTCAACGACCACTACCTGGTCGGCGGCCTGCAGGGCAACTACTGGGGCTACCGCGAGGGCACCGACGGCAACAACCTGACCAGCCTGAGCATGGTCAGCGCGTTCATCGCCAAGAACACCCCCAGCGCGACTTTCACCGCTACCGCACTGGACTACGGTAATGGCGTAAGCAATAACCTGGGCGGCGACAAGCAGTTGCAGAAGTTCCTCGGCAGCGACGCCGCCTCGCTGAGCACCGACCCGGCCAACACCAGCGACGCCATCGTCCAGCTCACCGGGCTGGTCAACCTCGCCGCCGGCAACTACACGTTCAAGGTGACGGCGGACGACGGCTACAGCATCCGCATCGACGGTGTGGAAGTAGCCAAGGTCGATGCCAACCAGAGCGCCAGTACATTGGTGTCGCCGGTCTTCACCGTCGCCCAGGGCGGCAACCACCAGATCGAGATCCTCTACTGGGACCAGGGCGGCAACGCCCAGCTGAAGGTCGAGCTGGCCCCCGCCGGCGGCAGCCACAGCGTGCTCGGCGGCAGCAGCCTCAGCCACCCCCTGGCCGAACTGGTGACCAACGAAGACACCGCCCTGACCATCGCCGCCAATACCCTGCTGGGCAACGACAGCGACGTCGACGGCGACAGCCTGTCCATCCTCAGCGTGCAGGGCGCGGTCAACGGCACGGTGAAGCTGGAGAACGGCAACGTCGTCTTCACCCCGGCCAAGGACGTCAACGGCACCGGCAGCTTCACCTACACCGTCAGCGACGGCCACGGCGGCACCTCCACCGCCACCGTGACCGTCGGCATCAATGCGGTGAACGATGCGCCGGTGGCCAAGCCCGACATCGCCTCGACCCAGGAAGACAAGCCCGTCACCCTCAACGTGTTGGCCAACGACAGCGACGTCGACGGCGACAGCCTGAGCGTCACCAGCGCCTCCGCCAGCAACGGCAGCGTGACGGTCAATGCCGACGGCACTCTGACCTACACGCCCAAGGCCAACTTCAGCGGCAGCGACAGCATCACCTACACCATCAGCGATGGCCACGGCGGCACCGCCAGCTCCACGGTGGCGCTCAGCGTCACGCCGGTGGCCGACGTGCCGCTGCTCAATAGCGGCAGCATCTTCGCGCTCAACCCCGGCGCCACCAGCATCAGCACCACCCAGGGAATCACCCAGGCCAACCTGGAAACCGAGACCGGCCTGAAGTCGGGTGCCCTGGACGGCATCAATCCACCGGCCGGTAACGGTACCGGTACCAGCGACCCGGGTAACGTCGACGTCATCGACGGCTCGCTGACCAGCTCGGATTACACGCTCAAGGCCGGCACCCAGGTCAACTTCGCCTGGAACTTCACCAACGGCGAAAACTCCGGCAGCGAGATCAGCAATGGCTTCAACGACATAGTCGCGCTGGTGGTCACCGGTCCCGACGGCACCCGCACGCTGATCCAGGTGACCTCCTCCGAGCAGCGTGGCGCCAGCGTCAACGGCAGTGGCGTACAGAGCTACACCGCCAGCAGCAGCGGCAACTATCACTTCGACTGGCTGGTGCTCAACGGCGGCGACGCCAACAAGGACTCCAGCCTGAGCCTTGATCCTCCCACCTTCACCCTGGGCGGCAAGACCTACGGTGCGCCGATCAACGTCGGCATCAACGCAGCCCTGAGCGATACCGACGGCTCGGAAAGCCTCTCGGTGAAGATCACCGGCATGCCCAACGACGCCACCTTCACCAGCGGCACCCACAACGCCGACGGCAGCTGGAGCTTCACCCAGGCGCAGCTGCACGACCTGCAACTGCTGCCGGCCAGCGGCTACAACGGCACCCTGACCCTGGGCGTCACCGCCATCGCCACCGAGTCCGACGGCAGCACGGCCAGCGCTACGCAAACGCTGAGCATCACGGTGGCCTCGACCAACAGCAGCGGCAACGACCTGCTGCACGGCTACGGCACCAACAGCAGCAATAGCACCACCGACACCCTCAATGGCGGCGACGGCCACGACATACTCTACGGTGGCGCGGGCAACAGCATCCTCAATGGCGGTACCGGCAACGACACCCTGTATGGCGGCCTGGGCAACGACACCCTCGACGGAGGCAAAGGCAACGACCTGCTGGTCGGCGGCAAGGGCGACGACACCCTGACCGGCGGCGACGGCGCCGACACCTTCATCTGGCGCGCAGGCGACACCGGCAAGGACACCATCACCGACTTCAAGCCCACCGACGGCGACCGCATCGACCTGGTGGACCTGCTGCCGGATGCCGCGCACAACGACATCCTCAGCTACCTGAAGGTGGACACCGCGACCTCGACCCTGCAGATCAGCACCACCGGCCAGGTGAACAGCTCGCCCGACGTGACCATCAAGCTCACCGGCGTCGACCTCAAGACCTACGGCGCGACCTCGGCGGACATCGTCAAGTCGCTGGTGGCCGGCGCCGACCCGCTGGTGAAGACCGAGCACCACTGAGCCCGCCTGGCGGCGCCCCACGGGGCGTCGCCAGGTATCCCGAACACCTGATGGAGACGAGGCGATGCCTTACATCCAGCGTGACGCCGAAGGCCGGCTGATACGCGTCGAAAGCGCCGCCTTCGCCGGCATGAGCGGCAGCCTGGCCGACGACGACGAGGAAGTGCACGCCTGGCGCGAGGCCGAATACAGCCTGCGCCAGTTGCAACGCAGCGACCTGGAGATGATCCGGGTGCTGGAGGACCTGATCTCGGTGCTGATGGCCAAGGGCGTGATCCGTATTACCGACCTGCCCGAGGCGGCGCGCTCCAAGCTGCTCAGCCGTACCCAGGCGCGTGAGGCGCTGGGAGGCCTGCATCGGTTGATCGACGAGGAGGAGGATGGGGGGTTGATCTGACATCGCGAACAGCGCTTGCGCCGGCCCGAAGGGGAATGACCCAGTGACCTTCATGTCGCCTGGTCTCCTGAGCGGGTTTCGCTCGGTCTTCTGAAGAAACGTTCCGATGCGTGCGGATATTTCTGCGTAGGTTCCAGGAAGCACGGCTTTTCGTAGGATGGCGCTGAGCGAAGCGATACCCATCAGCGCAACCGCATGGGTTTCGCAAGCTCAACCCATCCTACGAAGAGCGCCTCGGCACAAGACAGTTGCTCCTACGGCTCCAGGAAGCGCGGGTGTAGGAGCGCGCCCTGCGCGCGAATCGCGGACAGAGTCCGCTCCAACGGGGGGACGGAACAGCCGTCGCTAACCCCGCCCCCACGGCCGCGGCGCGCCGAACAGTTGCCCCTGCGCCCCCTCGATGCCCATCCCGCGCAGCACGCGGAATTCCGCTTCGGTCTCGACGCGTTCGGCGATCAGCGGCAGGTCGATGCTGTGCGCCGCGTGCTGCATGGCCTCGATGAACAGGCGCTTGTCGTTCTCCACGTCGATGGCGCGGATGTGGCTGCCGTCGATCTTCAGGTAGGCCAGGCCCAGGCGCGCCAGGTTGCCGATCATGCTGAAGCGCCCGCCGAAGTGCTGCAGCGCCAGGCCGTAGCCCAGCTCGCGCAGGCGGCGGGTGAGTGCCTCCAGCGCCGCCTGGTCGGGCAACTGGTCTTCTTCCAGCTCCAGCACCAGGCGGCTGCCGTACTGCGGGTGCTGGCGCAGGCGTTCGAAGGCGCGGGCCAGGGCGCGTTCGTCGCGCAGCAGCGCGCCCGAGAGGTTCAGTGCCAGCACCTGGTCGTGGCCGGCCAGGTGCGCCAGGGTCAGGTCGAGCATCAGCAGGTCCAGCTGCGCCGACCAGCCGAAGCGCTCCAGCCAGGGCAGGAAGCGGCCCGCCGCGAGGCTGCCGCCCTGCCCGTCCGGCAGGCGCGAGAGCACCTTGTGGTGCAGCACCAGCTCGGTGTCCTCGCAGGCCACCACCGGCTGGAAGTACAGCTCGAAGCGCTTCTCGCGCAACGCCCGCTCCAGCAGTTGGTGCCAGCTGTGGCGCGCGTCGGCCACCGGCGCCGCTTCGCTGTCCAGCCGTGCCCAGGCACTGTGCTGCTGGCGTTCGGCCTGGGCCAGGGCCTGGTCGACGCGCAGCATCAGGCTGGCCGGCGCCTCGCCGGGATGGAACGGCACCAGGCCGAAGGCCGCCACCCGCGGCTGGTCGCTGGCGCCGGTGCTGGCCAGGCTGGCGAGCATGCCCTCCAGGCGCGTGGCCAGTTGCTCGGCGTCTTCCTCCAGCAGCCCGGGGGCCAGCAGGGCGAACTCGCCGCCGCGGGTGCGCGCCAGGGTGCGCCCGGCGCCCAGGCCCTGGCTGGCGCGCTGCAGTTGTTCGGCTACCGCCTTGAGCAAGGCGTCGGTGTGCTGGGCGCCCAGGCGCAGGTTGAGGCCGGCGAGGTCGAGCACCCGCAGCAACAGCAGGTAGCCGCTGCTGACCTGGTCCTCGGCGCTCAGCCGCGCCTGCAGCTGCAGGTCGAAGAAGCGCCGGTTGCCCAGGCCGGTCAGGCTGTCCTGGTAGGCCTCGTCGCGCAGCCGCTCGCTGCGTTCGGCCTGTTCCTGGAACAGTGCCTTGAGCTTCTCCACCATCTGGTTCATCGCCTGCACCACGCGGCGCAGTTCCGGGGTGCGCGGTAGCTCAGGCAGACTGAGGAACTCACGGCGGGCGATGGCGTGGGACTGCGCCACCATGTAGTCCAGCGGGCGTAGCTGGCGGCGCAGCAGCCAGGCGCCGAGCAGCGCGCTGGCCACCCCGCACAGCAGCAGCCAGCCGAGGCTGCCCAGGGCGCTCTGCCAGAGCTTGGCGATGGCGAACATCGGGTGGCTCACCACCTCCACCCGCGCCGCCTGGGTCCAGCCGCGGCTGACCACGGCGTCGCCGCCGGCGGACGGCAGGCCGATCAGCGAGACGAACCACTGCGGCGCGCCCGAGGCCACCGCGTCCGGCACGCCCTGGCGCTCCACCAGCACCTTGCCGGTGGCCAGGTCGACCACGCGGATGCGCTCGAAATAGCCGCTGTCGAAGATCGAGCTGACCATCAGCTCGACCATCGCCGGGTCGTCGATGTGCGGGGTGAGCGACAGGCCCAGCGCCGTGGCGGCGTCCTGGGCGTGGGAGCGCAACTGGTTGACGTACTGCTCGCGGGAGCTTTCCAGGCCGACCATGAAGCTGCCGCCGAAGGCCACCACCAGGAACAGGCAGATGGCGATCAGGAGTTGTTTGAACAGGGACATCTCGACTCCGCTACTCGCGCGAGGGGAACCCCTCGGCCTCCATTTTCCGCAACAGGTCCTGCCAGCGCGACAGCCGCTTGCTGTCGCCCACCTGCTTGCCTCCACCGCCGTCGGCCAGCCACAGCCCCTCGCCGTTGAAGGCGTACACCGGCTGCAGGTCGTCGCGCTGCGAGGCCGGCAGGATGCTGCCGATCAGGTTGTCCAGCACCAGCGGCACCGCTTCGGGCCGCGGGTAGTAGGTCAGCACCATGTGCGCCTGGTTCAGGCGCAGCGCCTTGACGTAGGTGATGCGCAACTTCTGCGCCGGCACCCCGAGGTGGCGCAGGCTGACGTACTTGGCGATGGCGAAGTCCTCGCAATCGCCGGCCCCCTTGAGCAGGGCCTCCACCGGCGTGGCCCAGTAGTCCACCTGGTGCCACAGGCCGAGGTCGTCGGTGAAACGCAGCTGGCGATTGAAGAAGTCGTTGACCGCCCGCAGCTGCTCCTGCTCGTCGGCGCCCGCCTCGTCGGCCAGCACCCGCTGCCAGGCCTCGATGCGTGCGCGCCCTGCCCCCAGCGGGCCATACAGCGCCTCGGCGCGGCGGGCGATCAGGGTGAAATCCCAGTCCGCCTCCAGCCACCCGGGGAGCCATGCAAAGGTAGCGGTCACGACCACGGTGGCCAGCCACGGCAACCTCCGCCGCGGGCCCCCCATTCGCCCGTTCGACAACATCGTCACTTCCTGCCAGCGGACCATCCGGCGCCCCACGGGGGCCGGCGCCGCATGGTGCGGGCTGGCGCGGGAAAAGGCAATGGCAATATGGAATCATCGAAACAGTGCTGCAGGCTCCCCCGCCTGCCCGCAGCCGCTTGTCACAAAAGGAATACATCCGGGCCACGGCGGTTTCCCGAGGCGCAGTTGTGCAGTGGAAGAAGCGATCCAGAGCGCTTGGCGAATCATGACCATCAGGTCATGAAATACTTACCTGCGGCTTCATTCATCAAGTGCATATACCTCAGAAACTTCCTTAAGAAATTGATGTAACAAAACTGAGCAAATCCACGATTCCTGACTAGGCTAATGGCCAGGGAAAAGCTCGCGTTAGAAGTCCGGGCGTTGTTTTTCGATCGCTGATTTCTGATGTGGGAATTCGTATGGACATGTCGAAACCAAGCCGTCCGATCGCTGCGTTCCGGCCCCGTAGCCAGGCCCTGGCCCTGGAACCCAGGATTCTCTTCGACGGCGCCGCCGCCTCCGCGGCCGACCAGCAGCACCACGCCAGCGACCACGCCGACCAGAGCGACGCCAGCCACACCCCCAGCACCCCGGACGCCGCCGCGGCCAAGGCCCCGGGCCAGCCGCGCACCCTGGTGGTGCTGGACAGCCGTGTGGAGAACCGCGAGCAACTGACCGCCAACCTCGCGGCCAACGTCACCACCCTGGTGGTGGATGCCGGCCAGGACGCCCTGGCGGCGATCAGCGCGGCGCTGGCGCAGCTGGGCAAGGTCGACTCGATCCAGATCTTCTCCCACGGCGCCTCCGGCCAGTTCACCCTGGGCAACCAGACCTTCACCGCGGCCAACCTCGACCAGTTCGGCAGCACCCTGAACAGCTGGCGCGGCGAACTCGATGCCGGCGCCGACATCCAGCTCTACGGTTGCGCCGTGGGCGCCGGCAGCGCCGGCCAGGCCCTGGTCGACCGCCTGGCGCAATGGACCGGCGCCGACGTCGGCGCCTCCAGCAACGCCACGGGCGCCAGCGCCGCCGGCGGCGACTGGAACCTGGAGGTGCGCCACGGCGACCTGGACAAGAGCATCGCCCTGTCCGCCAGCACCCTCGACCATTTCCAGGGCCTGCTGGCCGACGCCGACCCCACCACCAGCATCGGCAGCGGGGCCGCGGTGCGCCTGGGCGACGACGTCACCTTCACCGTCAGCTTCAGCAACCCCTCGGCCCAGGTCGGCTTCGCCCCCTACATCGACCTGTTCCTGCCGGCCACCGGGCGCGACGGCGACGACGGCCTGAGCTTCGTCAGCGCCACCTACCTGGGCCAGACGGTGAAGTCCTTCGTCGTCACCTTCGACGCCAACGGCAATGCCACCCACCCGCTGGCCAAGGACGCCAACGGCAACGCCCTGGTGATCAACGCCGCCAGCGTCGGCATGAAGCCGGGCGATCAGATGGTGGTACTGCAGCTGCCCTACGCCAGCGTCACCAACGGCCAGCCGAGCATCGACGTGCAGGTCACCGCGCACCTGAGCGACCTGGCCGACACCAGCCTCTCCGACGGCGCCCCCAACCTGACCATCAACGCCCGCGGCGGCTTCGAGTACGGCAACGATTCGCTGAACAACCCCACCCTCGACCCCAGCCGGGTGGAAGGCTCGCTGCATGCCTTCGTGGTCACCCCGACTCTGCTCAGCGTGACGCAGACGCTGGACATGCCCGAGGGCGAGACCGTCACCGGCCCGAACTACACCCGTACCGAGAGCGTCACCGTGACCCCGGCCGACGGCCAGACGCTGACCGACGTCACCATCACCCAGACGGTGCCCGCCCAGGTCCACGTCAGCGCCATCACCCCCGGCGCCGGCGGTACCCTGACCTCGGTGACCCTGCACGACGGCACCGTGCTGACCAACCCGGCGCTGATCGCCGTGGCCCTGGCCAACCCGAGCGTCTTCATCAGCAGCTACAGCATCCACTACGACACCCTGAGCGGCCCCAGCACCACCCAGGTCAGCTTCTACGTACCGGAAATCGACGCCAACGGCGCCCCGGTGATCGACCCGAGCACCGGTAACCCGGTGACCATCACCTTCGGCACCGCCACCGCGAGCGGCAACTGGAACCCGCTCGACCCGCGCGACCGGCCCACCGACCCGGATGGCTACCCCTTCACCATCACCGGCGATGGCCAGGGCATCACCTTCGTCGCCAAGTCCATCACCCTGCTCAAGCAGGTGAACCTGCAGAGCGACGTCGGCACCCCCGGACTGACCCCCGGCGACACCCTGCGCTACACCATGGACATCGCCATCTCCGACTTCTTCGGCTTCGGCGAGAACATCCTCCAGCAGGGCCGCTTCACCATCACCGACCAGCTCGGCGACGGCCAGACCTTCGATACGGCCAACCCACCGACCCTGGTCATCCGCCAGGGCGCCAACAGCCAGACCATCGCCCTGGTCTACACCGCCACGCAGAACGCCGACGGCAGCACCACCCTGGTCTTCGACATCGCCCAGTCGATTCTCAACGCGGTGGGCGGCGCCGGCCTGGGCGCCCTGTTCGGCGACCTGGCCCGGGACGACGTGCAGGACGGCGCCGTTCACGCCTTCATCACCTACGACGCCACGGTGGACACCACCTACACCACCGACCACCCGCCCCACGACCAGCTCAACGAGGGCGACAGCATCGGCAACAGCGCCACGGTCAACGCCACCGTGATACGCGACGCCGTCAACCTCGGCAGCGAACAGACCGATGGTTCCAGCACCACCAGCACCATCCAGAGTTCCAGCGTCGACATCGAACTGACCACGGTGAATGGCGGCACGCCGCCGGCCGACGGCGAGCTGCGCCCCGGCGACGTGGTCACCTTCACCATCAGCTACGACCTGCTGGTGGCCGACTACGAGAACTTCAAGCTCGTCGCCTACCTGCCGCTGCCGCTGCTGGACGCTACCGGCATCGCCTGGAGCGTCGGCAGCGGCGTGGGCCAGTGGTCCTTCGGGCCGGACAACACCATTCTCGACGTGCCGGACAGCGTCACCACCGGCCCGGGCAACTCGATCGTCTTCGACTTCGGCGACTTCATCTCCGGCGGCCTCGACGGCGGCACGGTGCAGGTGCACTTCACCATGGTCGTCGGCGACCAGCCCTTCGCCGACCAGCGCTCGCTGGACGTGCTGGCGCAATCCAGCCAGACCACCACCATCGACAAGGACGTGCTGGTCTCCTCCGATGTCGCGGTGATCGCCTCGATCGCCGAGCCGGTGCTGGACATCAAGCACGGCGTGGTTTCCAGCAGCAACGGCAGTGTCACCGGCACCAGCGGCAACTGGACGGCGCCGGGTACCGGCGGCAAGCCCTTCAGCGGCAACGTCACCGACCTTGCGGCGATCAACGGCGACGTCAGCGGCATCGACGGCGGCGACACCCTGCGCCTGGCCACCGCCATCGAGAACAGCGGTGGCGGCGCCGCCTACGACGTCAGCACCAGCATCACCCTGCCGCCGGGGCTGGCCTTCGTCGGCGGCAGCCTGGGCGCGGCCAACCTGCAGGTCTACCGTGGCGACGGCACGCTGCTGGCGCTCGGCACCGACTACAGCATCAGCGGCAACACCATCACCTTCCTCGACGCCAATGGCCAGGCGACCCTGCTGGCCGGGCGCAGCGGCACGGCCAACGACCTCTCCGGCGCCAACCTGGTGGTGATCACCTACGACGTCACCGTCGACAACGCCATCCTCGCCTCGCGCACCCTGCAGAGCAGCGCCGCGTTGACCAACTACGCCAGCGTCGAGGGCGGCCAGGACTTCACCCCCACCGACCTGACGGAAATCGCCAACCAGCAGGTGGCCGCGCCGACCCTCGTCAAGAACTACAAGGACGGCAGCCTCAGCGACGACGACTCCAGCGCCGGCCACACCAGCGGCAGCAACCTGGTGATCGGCGAGGGCATGACCTACGACATCGTCGTCACCCTGCCAGAAGGCGGCACCGCCAACCTGCGCATCGACGACCTGATCCCCCCGGGCCTGCGCCTGGACCCGCGCTTCAACGGCAACCTCGGCTACCAGATCATCACCACCGCGGCCGGCAGCGGCGCCCTGGGCCAGGACTTCAACGGCACGCTGAGCGTCTCCAGCTTCAGCGCCGACGGCAGCGACGGCGGCGACATGCGCCTGGTGTTCAGCACTGCCGGCGCCACGGCCGACAACAACACCGGCAACAATGCCTTCGTCATCCGCCTGGTGCTGGTGGCCAGCAACGTGCCGGGCAACCAGGCCGGGGTCAGCCTGAACAACGGCGCGCAACTGGTCTACAGCGACCCGGACGGCGACGCCCCCAACGGCGCCACCGCCCTCGACCGCACCGTGGCCAGCGCCCAGCAGCCCGGCGTGGCCATCGTCGAGCCGACGCTCACGGTGACCCAGCAGATCACCTCCAGCGGCGGCCTTGGCGGCTACGACCAGGGCGACACCATCAGCTTCGACATCACCATCGCCAACAACTCCGGCACCGATGCCTTCGACCTCAGCCTGCTCGACCTGCTGCCGACGGAAATCGACGGCCTGACCATCACCAACGTGACCTACAACGGTGGCGCGACCAACAATGGCGGGCCCGGCTTCGTCATCCTCAACGGCCAGTTGGTCAGCGCCGGCGGCGCCAATATCGACATCGCCAACGGCGGCAGCATCGTCATCAGCCTGAGCGGCGTGGTCAACGCCAGCGCCGCCGGCGAGGCGGCCATTCCGAACAACGCCGAAGTGCGCTGGACCAGCCTCGACGGCAGCAGTAGCGCCACCGACACCGCCAACGGCGAGCGCAGCGGCGACGACGGCCTGCTCGGGGGCGGCACCCTGAACGACTACCGGGTCATCTCGCCGCTGCTGATCCCGGTGGCCAACGGCATCCAGATCTCCCGCGTCGGCGGCATGCAGGACACCCCGCCGCCCAGCGATGCCGGCGGCACCAACACCGCGGCCCTCGACGAACAGGTGGCGGTGGGCGAAGTGATCCGCTACCGCGTGGCGGTGCTGGTGCCCACCGGCGACAACCCCAACTACCAGGTCCGCATCGAACTGGCCGCCGGCCTGGAATTCATCCCCGCCGACCTCAACAACATCCTCATCGCCCTGGTCTCGAGCAACCTCAACGGTCTGTCCAGCGACATCACCCTGACCAGCAACGGCCAGCTATGGATGAACGGCAACGAGGCCAGCGACGTGGCCCAGCCGATCAGCGCCAGCCTCGGCGGCACCGTGCCCGTCGGCCGGTTCGACGCCAGCGGCGGCCGCCTGGACATCGTCACCAACGCCGACGGCAGCCAGACGGTGACCTTCAACCTGGGCAACCTGACCAACACCGAGGCCAACGACAGCGACCTCGAAGGGGTGGTCCTCGAGTTCAACGTGCGCGTCACCAATGTCAGCGGCAACCAGGCCGGCAAGCAGCTCGGCGTGAGCGCCCACGAACACGTCGGCCTGGACGGCGGGGTCGACCGCGGCAAGAGCGACACCCTCTTCGAAACCGTGGTGGAGCCCAGCCTGGCCGGGCTGGACAAGCACGTCATCGACATCCAGCCCGGCGCCGGAAACACCACAGATACCACCGTCTCGGTCAGCTTCACCCAGAACGGCAGCGTGCCGGCCTACAACATCCACCTGCAGGACCAGTTCCCCAACGGCAGCAACTACCAGGTGCAGGGCATCCTGCTCAACGGCGTGGCGCTGAACCTGGCCAACCTGCCGGAAGGCGTCGCCTTCAGCGACGGCAGCGCCATTTCGGTGGACTTCGCCCGGCTCGCCCCCAACGACCAGGTGCAGGTGATCTACAGCGTCACCCTACCCAACGGCGTGATCGCCGACGACGCCAGCAGCGCCGCGGTGCTCACCTGGACCAGCCTGCCGACGGACTTCGAAAACACCGGCTGGGGCGGCTCCCTGCCCGGCAGCGGCGGCAGCACCGATGGCGAACGCAACGGCCAGGATGGCGCCAGCGGGCTGAACAACTACGTCCTCAGCGAGGGCGCGGGCATGGGCGTGGTCCAGGGCACCCTATGGAACGACAGCCGGTCCGCCACCAGTATCGCCACCCCAGACGGCCCGGGCCTGGACGGCGTGGCCGTACAGCTGACCTGGGCCGGCGCCGACGGCCAGTTCGGCACCGCCGACGACCGCGTGTTCAATACCGTCACCGCCAACGGCGGCATCTACCAGTTCGCCATCCTGCCCGCCGGCAACTACCTGATCGCCGTGCCGCAGGACTATCAATTGGCGGCCAACAACCGCTTCCACATCCGCATCGACACCGACACCGGCACCAGCGCCGCCGGGCTGGGCACGGTGAGCCTCGCCCTGGGCGAAGGCGCCACCGGCACCGCCGATTCGGGCTACGTGCACCTCAACGAGGCGCCGATCAACACCGTCACCGACCAGCACGGCACGGAAGACACGGTGCTGCACATCGTCGGCCTGGTCACCAGCGACGTGGACGTCAACGCCGGCAACGCCGACGGCATCATGAGCATCACCCTGAGCGTGCAGCACGGCGTGCTCTGGCAGTCGGCCACGCCGCCCGCCGCCGATGCCACGCCGCCCACCGGCGCCGGGCGCACCCTGGTGCTGAGCGGCACCCTGCAACAGCTCAACATCCTGCTCGGCCAGCTCTATTACAAGGGCGACCAGGACTTCAACACCTTCCGCGACAGCGAAACCCTGACCATGGTCACCAACGACCAGGGCAACTTCGGCGACAAGGACGGCGACGGCATCCCCGGCGAGAACCTGGACGATGCCCTGAGCGACACCGACACGGTGAACATCGTCATCGACCCGGTGAACGACGCGCCTCAAGCCAACAACGACATCGCCATCGCCGTGGAGGCCGGCGGCTCCAACAACGCCAGCCCCGGCACCAACCCCACCGGCAACGTGCTGGCCAACGACACCGACGTCGACATCCAGACCAACAACGACTTCCTCAGCGTCACCCACATCGCCAGCAACGCCAACCCCGCCGGGCTGGACCTGCCGTCCAGCGGCGTCATCAGCATCCAGGGGCGCTACGGCACCCTGCTGATCAACGCCAACGGCGGCTACCAGTACATCGTCGACAACAGCAACCCGACGGTGCAGGCGCTACGCACCGCCAACGACCGCCTCAGCGACTTCTTCGACTACGACCTGGTCGACAGCGGCGGCCTGACCAGCAGCGCCGTGCTGCAGATCAACATCCACGGCGCCAACGACACGCCGGTGGCCGCGCCCGACACCGGTATCGCCATCGAGGCCGGCGGCACCCTGAACGGTACCGCCGGCCAGGACGCCACCGGCAACGTGCTGAGCAACGATACCGACGTCGACTCGGTGGCCCTGGGCGAGACCAAGACGGTCAGCCTGGCCCGCTACGACGGCCCGGGTGGCGGGCGCGTGATTCCGGTCGCCAGCGGCCAGCCGGCGGTGATACAGACCGCTTTCGGCAGCCTGACGCTCAACGCCGACGGCAGCTACCGCTATGTGATCGACAACGACAGCCCGGCGGTGCAGGCGCTGTCCCCCGGCCAGACACTCACCGAAATCTTCACCTACCAGGTCACCGACGCCGGCGGCCTGAGCGCCATCACCACCCTGACCATCACCATCCAGGGCGCCAACGACGCCCCGCTGGCGGTCGACGACCAGGGCAGCGCCAGCGCCGGCGCCAGCGACGGCAGCCCGGCGCCGGTGAACGCCAGCGGCAACGTGATCACCGGCGCTGCCGGCGTCGGCACCGATACCGACGTCGACAACCTCGACCAGCCCAACGCCGACGTGCTCAAGGTCGACGGCGTGCGCAGCGGCCTGGAAAGCGCCGGAGGCAGCTTCACCGCGGTGCCGGCCAGCGGCTCGGTGAGCCTGACCACCGAAGTGGCACGCCTGGCCAACGGCAGCCTGATCAACGGCAACTTCGGCCAGCTCAGCCTGAGCGCCGACGGCAGCTACAGCTTCTTCGTCAACAGCGCCAACCCGGACATCCGCGCCCTGGGCGCCGGCGAAAGCCTGGAGGTGATCGTCACCTACCAGATCCATGACAGCGGCGGGCTGACCGACCAGGCGCAACTGGTGATCACCGTCACCGGGGTCAACGACCCGCCACAGATCAACCCGGTGACTGTCGATGCCATCGAGGCCGGCGGCCTGAACAACGCCACCGCGGGCCTGGACCCCAGCGGCAACATCGCCACGTCCTACAGCGACCCGGACGGCGATACCCTGACCATCACCGCCATCGTCAGCCCCACCGGCGCCAACGGCACCGTCGGCCAGAGCCTGGCGGGCAACTACGGCAGCCTGGTGCTCGACGCCCAGGGCAACTACAGCTACGTGATCGACAACAACAATGCCGCCGTTCAGGCCCTGCGCACCGACGCCGAGCGCCTGACCGAGGTATTCCAGTACAGCGTCAGCGACGGTAACGGCAAGACCGTCACCGCCACCTTCAGCGTGGTGATCCACGGCCGCAACGACACCCCCATCGCCAGCGAAGACGCCCCCATCGCCGTCGAGGCTGGCGGCACCGACAACGGCACCCCGGGCACCGACCCCAGCGGCAACGCCCTGCTCAACGACACCGACGTCGATGGCGGCGACGGCAAGACCGTCGATGGCCTGCGGACCGGCGCCCTGGCCGCCGGCGGGAGCTTCGTCCAGGTCGGCGCCGGCAACACCTCGGTGGCCGGCAGCTACGGCAGCCTGAGCATCGACGCCAACGGCAACTACGTCTACACGGTCAACAACGGCCTGGCCGCGGTGCAGGCACTGAAGGCCGGCGAGAGCCTCAGCGAAGTCTTCACCTACCAGATGCACGACACCGCCGGGGCCACCTCCCAGGCGCAGATCCGCATCACCATCCAGGGCGCCTGGGACGCGCCGGTGGCCCACGACGACCTGGACTTCGCCGTGGCCACCGACGACGACGGCAATGGCGGCAGCAATCCGATCGGCAACGTGCTGCCCAACGACACCGATGTCGACGCCGGCGACCACAAGACGCTGACGGGCATCGGCCTGGGCGCCGAAGGCGACAACCCGGCGCTGACCGGCGTGCCCGGCGGCACCACCCAGGCCAACGGCCAGGTGCTGGTCGGCCAGTACGGCACCCTGACCATCGGCGCCGACGGCAGCTACCAGTACGTGGTCGACTCCAGCAACGACGTCATCATCGCCCTCGGCCCGCTGGGCTTCGTCATCGAGCAGTTCACCTACCAGGTGACCGACGACGGCGGGCTGAGCGACACCGCCACCCTGAACATCGTCATCCGCGGCCAGGACCAGCCGCCGATCACCGCGCCCGACCAGGGCACCGCGGTGGAGGCCGGCGGCCTGAACAACGCCACGCCGGGCAGCGACCCCGGCGGCAACGTGCTGGACAACGACCACGACCCGGACACCATCGACCTGTTCCCGGAACAGATGACCATCCTCGCGTTCTGGAGCGGCGACCGCCCCCTGCCCGGCGACGCCGCCGCGGCCGGGCAGACCCTGCGCGGCCAGTACGGCGACCTGCGGATCAACGCCGACGGCAGCTGGAGCTACATCCTGGACAACAGCCTGGCAGCGGTGCAGGCCCTGCGCGTCAGCGGCCAGACCCTGGTGGAACGCTTCACCTACCAGGTCACCGACATCTGGGACGCCACCAGCAACGGCGTGCTGACCATCACCATCGACGGCCGCAACGACACCCCCATCGCCCAGGACGACGCCGCCATCGCCGTGGAGGCTGGCGGAGTGAACAACGGCACCCCGGGGGTGGACCCCACCGGCAACGTGCTGGACAACGACAGCGACGTCGACGGCGTGCAATACGGCGAGACCAGGCAAGTGATCTTCTTCAGCGGCGAGAACGGCCAGCAGGCCCAGGCCGGGCAACGTCTTGCCGGGCGCTACGGTGTGCTGCTGCTCAACGCCGACGGCAGCTACCGCTACGAGGTGAACAACGCGGACCCGGTGGTGCAGGCCCTGCGCACCGCCGGCGAGACCCTGCGCGAAGTCTTCACCTACCGCATGCGCGACACCGCCGGCGCTACCTCCGATGCGCGCCTGACCGTGACCATCCAGGGCGCCGACGACAACCCGGTGGCGCGCAACGACAGCAACACCGCCAGCGACCAGGTGGTCGCGCCCCAGGCCAGCGGCAACGTGCTGCCCAACGACAGCGACGTGGACGGCGGCGACCGCCTGAGCGTAGTCGGCGTGCGCGTCGGCGCGGAAAACGCCAGCGGCGCGGCCGGCAGCGTCGGCCAGGTGCTGGCCGGGCGCTACGGCTTCCTCACCCTCAATGCCGACGGCAGCTACACCTACAGCATCGACCAGACCAACCCCGAGGTGCTCGCCGCCGCCGGCCTGGGCCGGGTGCTGCAGGACGTCTTCACCTACACCGTCGCCGACCTCGCCGGCGCCACCGACCAGGCCGAGCTGACCATCACCCTGGAGATCGCCTCGCCCTACATCCAGCCGCCGGCCGGCCCCTACTTCGGCCAGCGCCCCGGCGACGGCCAGCGCAATGCCCCCGGCCTGGGCCTGGAGCCGGCGATCTTCGTGCTGCCGGAAGTCGAGAGCATCGAGCAGCGCCTCATGCAATCCATGTGGCACGTCGACGGCAACCGCGCCGACCTGTTCCTCACCCCCGAGGTCGAGGTGGACTCGATCGGCGCGGGCCTGGGCCTGGTGCCCGGCCAGTACGTGGCCCAGGCGGTGGCCGAGAGCCGCGAAGCCAGCGAACGGGAAAGGGCCTGGATCGACGGCCGCCACGGCCGCGCCAACCTCAGCGCCGACGGCCTGCTCAGCGAGCCCTCGCTCTGGGCGCCGCGCGCCAGCGACCTGGTACCGGCCGCCGAGAAGCCCGCGCAGACCGCCCGCGGCTTCCGCCAACAGCTGCGCGAAGCCGCGCAACGCAGGGGGAGCGCGAATTGAATCGGGATCGACAGAAAAAAACACGCATTGAACAAGGAATGCTTATGCCGGGACAACGCCTCAAGGCCTTGAGTGCCATCATCGCCGTCAGCACCGTGCTTGGCGCCTGCTCCTCGCTGATGGAGTCCAAACCCTACGACGAACAGCAGATGCGCCAGCGCGTCATCGACGACCAGGCGCGCATGTACCGCGAGCAGGAGCCGGTGAACGCGCCCATCACCTTCTACGAGGCCGCGGCGCGAGCCCTGAAATACAACCTCGACTACCGCCTGAAGCTGCTGGAAAGCGCCCTGGCCGCCGACCTGCGCGACGTCACCGCCCACGAGATGCTGCCGCGCCTGGTGGCCTCGGCCGGCTACGCCGGGCGCAACAACGACTCCGGCGGCACCTCCATCGGCATCCAGGACCGCCAGGTGTCCCTGCGTCCGTCCACCTCCGAGGAGCGCTACCGCGACATCGACAGCCTGGGCCTGTCCTGGAGCCTGCTGGACTTCGGCGTGGCCTACTACCGCACCCAGCAGAAGGCCGACCAGATCCACATGGCCGAGGAACGCCGCGAGCGCGTGGCGCAGAACGTCATGCAGGACGTGCGCAACGCCTACTGGCGGGCCCTGGGCGCCCAGCGCCTGCTGCCGGAGGTGGACAACCTGTTGATGCGCACCCACCGCGCCCTCACCGCCGCCCGCGAGGCCGAGAACCAGGGCCTGCTGCCGCGCCAGGACATCCTCGCCTACCAGCGCGCCCTGCTCGACTCGGTGTACATGCTCACCGTGCGCCGCCAGGACCTGGAGTTCGCCCGCGCCGAACTGGCCGCGCTGATGTCGCTGCCGCCGAACTCGAAGATGCTCCTGGCCGACACCAGCGAGCCGCCGCTGCCGCTGGTCACCAGCAACGTCGAGAGACTGGAGCAGCTGTCGCTGCAGCACCGCCCGGAAATCATGGAGGAGTGGTACCGCAAGCGCGTCGACGAGAACGACCTGAAGATCGCCAAGGCCCAGCTGTGGCCCAACGTCAGCGTCAACTACGGCTACCAGTACGACTCCAACAAGTACCTGTACAACAACCACTGGAACGAGACCGGCGTGCAGGTCTCCATCAACCTGCTGCGCCTGCTGCAGTACCCGGCGCTGAATACCGCCCAGCAGACCCAGGCCAAGACCGACGACATGCGCCGCACCGCGCTGTCCATGGCCATCCTCACCCAGGTCCGCGTCGGCCTGCTGCGCTACCAGCTGGCGCGCCAGGAAGTGGAATTCGCCGACGACAGCCTGCGCGTCGACAAGAGCCTGCTGGACTACGCGCAGAAGGCCCGCAGCGCCGCCCTGGGCACCGAGCTGGAACTGATCCGCGCCGAGGGCCGCTACCTGCTCTCGCGCTACCAGCGCGAGGCCGCCTACTCCGACGCCCAGGCCGCCTGGGGCCGGCTGTACAACTCGGTGGGCTTCGCCGTGCTGCCGGACAAGGTGGAAAACCACGACGTGAAGACCCTGGCCCGGGAAATCCAGCGCACCCTCGAACAGGAGAGCGGCAGCAACCTGCTCACCGCCAGCAGCAGTCTCTCTGGCAGCAACCTCTCCAGCAACGCCCCCTCCAGCAGCCACGAAGGAAGCGCCAATGCCGCACAGCCGTAAGTCCTGCCTGTCGTTCCTGCCGCTGTTGTTCCTCGCCCTGCTGCCGTCGGCCTTCGCCGCCGACGGCGATCCCACTCTCCCGCCGCCAGCCGCCAGCGACGAACCCAACGCCATCCGCGTGCTGCTGGTATCGGACCTGGAGACCACCCTGTCCAGCCAGATGAACGGCACCCTCGGCGAACTCAAGGCCAGCCTCGGCCAGAAGGTCGGCAAGGACGCCCTGCTGGCCCAGCTCCAGTGCGTCGAGGTGCAGGCCCGCGCCAAGGTCGCCGCCGCCGAGCTGGGCATGGCCCGGCAGAACCTGGCGGCCAAGCGCAACCTGCAGAAGCTCGACGCCGCCGGCGAGCTGGAAGTGGCCATGGCCACCACCGAGGTGAGCAAGGCCGAGGGCGCCCTCACCCTGGCCCGCGCCCAGGCCGGCTACTGCCAGGTGCAGGCGCCCTTCGCCGGGCGCGTGGCCAAGGTCTACGTCAAGCCGTACCAGACCGTGCAGGCCGGCGCGCCGCTGTTCGACCTGGTCAGCGACGGCGCCCTCAAGGTGCGCCTGAACGTGCCCTCCACCCTGCTGCCGCAGCTCAAGCCCGGCATGCCGGTGGAAGTGGAAATCCACGAGACCGGCAAGCGCTACCCGGCCAAGGTCAGCGCCATCAACGCGCGGGTCGACGCCGTGGCCCAGACCGTCGAGCTGGAGGCGCGCCTGGATGCGGCCTATCCTGAACTGATCGCGGGCATGAGCGGTACCGCGCGCTTCCCCGACGCGCAAGAGTAGGCAGCCATGAGCGAGATGTTTCCGCCACCCCAGCTGCTGCTGAGCCTGGCCAACCTGCGCGACCGCGCCCTGGCCGCGGAGTCGCTTAACGCCCTGGCCTTCTCCATGGCCAACGACCTCTACGCCCTGCTGCGCTTCCACCAGGCGCTGGTGCTGGCCCAGCACGGCCAGCAGCTGGAGCTGCTGTGCATCTCCGGCCTTGCGCGGCCCACCGAGGACTCGCCCTACCTGGTCTGGCTGCGCCGCGCCGGGCGCTGGCTGAGCGGCCAAGTGGCGGACGCGGCGCCGCGCTGGCTGCCCCGCGAATCCCTGGAAGTGCCCGAGGACATCGCCGAAGGCTGGGCCGAGTGGTGGCCCAGCGGGCTCTGGGTCATCCCCCTGCATGACCGCCACGGCCAGCGCCTGGGGCTGCTGGTGTTCCTCCTCGACGAAGCCCCGGCGCCCTCGGTGGAGAACCTGCTGCAGGGCGTGTTCCAGACCTGGGCGCACTGCTGGGCCGCCTTCGGCAAGCCGCGCTCGCTGCGCTTCTGGCGCCCCAGCCGGCGCCAGCTGTTGCTGGGCGTTGCGGTGCTGGCGGTGATGCTGCTGGTGCCGGTGCGGCAGACCGCGCTGGCCCCGGCCGAAGTGGTGTCGCGCAATGCCCAGGTGATCAGCTCGCCGATCGACGGGGTGATCGCCCGCATGCTGGTGCGGCCGAACCAGAGCGTCGAGGTCGGCACCCCGCTGTTCGCCCTCGACGAAACCACCCTGCGCAGCCGCGCCGAAGTGCTGGCCAAGGAAGTCGCGGTGGCCGACGCCGAGCTGCTGGCCGCCAGCCAGCGCGCCTTCGACAACCCGCAGAGCAAGGGCGAGCTGGCGGTGCTCAACGGCACCGCGCGGCAACGCCGCGCCGAACTGGCCGCGGTGCAGGCGCAACTGGCGCGCACCACGGTGCTCTCGCCGCGCGCCGGGGTGGCGGTGTACAGCGACCCCAACGACTGGCTGGGCAAACCGGTGGTCACCGGCGAGCGCATCCTCCAGGTCGCCGATCCCCGCCAGCCGGGCATGCGCATCCAGCTGCCGGTGGCCGACGCCATCGCCCTGGACAGCGGCGCGCCGGTCACCCTGTTCCTCACCGCCTACCCGCTCTCGCCGCTGCACGGGGAAATCCTCGAAACCAGCTACGAGGCGCGCCCGGGCGACGACGGCGTGGCCTCCTACCGCCTGCTGGCCAGCGTCGAGGGCGCCCCGGCCCACGCCCGCCTGGGCCTGCACGGCACCGCCAAGCTCTACGGCGAGCGCGTGCCGCTGGGCTACTACCTGCTGCGCCGGCCGCTGGCCGCCGCCCGCGCCTGGACCGGCTGGTGATGGACGCCGCCGCCGAAGACCTGCCCACGCCGCCGCTGCGCGACGACCTCGACATCGCCGAGGCCGGCAGCAATGCCGACGGCGAGCCGGCCTGGGTGATCCACGACAACGTCACCAACCGCTTCTTCCGCATCGGCTGGCTGGAGTTCGAATGCCTGCTGCGCTGGGAGCAGACGCCGCGGCGCATCGCCGAAGACATCGCCGAGCAGACCGCGCTCAAGCCCGACGTCGAGCAGGTGCTGGGCTTTCGCGCCTTCCTCGAACGCCACCAGCTGGTGCGCCCCGGCGCCCAGGCCCTGGAACGCCTGCGCGAGGCCAGCGAGGGCAACCAGTTCCTGACCTGGAAATGGTGGCTGCACCACTACCTGTTCTTCCGCATCCCGCTGCTGCACCCGCAACGCCACCTGCGGCGCCTGGCCGGCGCCCTGGGCTGGCTGTTCCACCCCTTCATGGGCGTGCTGGTGGTGGGCCTGGGCCTGCTCGGCATCGTCCTGGTGGCGCACCAGTGGGACACCTTCCGCCACGACGTGGTGGAATCCTTCTCCACCGAGGGCCTGCTCAGCTTCGCCCTGGCCCTGGTGGTGGCCAAGACACTCCACGAACTGGGCCACGCCCTGGTGGCTACGCGCCTGGGGCTGAAGGTGGCGCACATGGGCATCGCCTTCGTGGTGATGTGGCCGATGCTCTACACCGACACCGGCGAGAGCTGGAAGCTGCGCAGTTCGAAACAACGCCTGGCCATCGCCAGCGCCGGCATCCTCACCGAGCTGGGCCTGGCCGGGCTGGCCACCCTGGGCTGGGCGCTGAGCGACCCGGGCCCGCTGCGCAACGCCCTGCTGTACCTGGCCACCACCAGCTGGGCGCTGTCCCTGGCGCTGAACGCCAGCCCCTTCATGCGCTTCGACGGCTACTTCATCCTCTCCGACCTGCTCGACTTCCCCAACCTGCACGAGCGCGCCACGGCCCTGGCCAAGGTCACCCTGCGGCGCAACCTGCTGGGGCTCGACGAAGCCTGGCCGGAAGCCTTCCCGGTACGCCAGCGGCGCCTGCTGGTGGCCTTCGCCATGATCACCTGGGTGTACCGCCTGGTGCTGTTCCTGGGCATCGCGGTGACCGTCTACCTGTTCTTCTTCAAACTGCTCGGGATCTTTCTCTTCGCCGTGGAAATCTCCTGGTTCATCGTGCAGCCGATCTGGCGCGAACTGAAACACTGGTGGCAACACCGCGGCGAAGTGCGCCGCGGCCGCCGCCATCTCTTCCTCCTCCTGCTGGCAGCCGCCCTGCTGCTGGTCGCGGTGCCCTGGCGCAGCCAGATCCACGCCGTGGGCCTGGCCCGCGCCGAGCACCAGGTGCGCCTCTACGCACCCTTCCCGGCGCTGTTGCAGCAAGTGCGTAAGGCCGGCCCGGTGCAGGCCGGGCAGACCCTGGTGGTGCTCGACCAGCCGGACATCACCCTCCGCCTGGCCGGCAACGAAGCCAGCATGCAAGGCTACCGCGCCCGCCTGGCCGGCCTGCTGGCCGACCCCGGCGGCCTGGCCGAGGAAGCCGCCACCCGCCAGCGCTACGGCGTGCAATTCCAGGAAGCCCGCGCCGCCCGCTCGGAAATCGCCCGGCTGAACCTGCAGGCGCCCTTCGCCGGCCAGTGGCTGGACCTGAACCCGGACTGGCGCGGCGGCCAATGGATAGGCACCCGCGAGCCCCTGGGCGTACTGATCGACCCACACAGCTGGCAGGTGGACGCCTACGTCGGCCCCGACGAAGTCCAGCGCCTGGGCAAAGGCAGCGCGGTGCGCTTCTACCCCGAGGGCGTGCCCCGGGCGATCACCGGCAAGGTCCTGCAGATAGGCACCACGCGCATCGGCCAACTGGGCCAACCGGCCCTCGCCTCCCGCCACGGCGGCCCCCTGGCGGTGCAACCCCACGGCGACCAACTGGTGCCCAGCAGCCCGCTGTTCCACGTGCTGGTGCAGCTGGACGAAGCCCCACCGAACCTCCACGAAACCCGCGGCCACCTGCAGATCGAAGGCCAGCGCCGCAGCCTGCTGGCGGATGGGTTGATGCACCTGGCGGCGGTGTTCATGCGCGAGAGTGGGTTCTAGCGCTCCCGCGATTTCGCGCGCAGGGCGCGCTCCTGCATGGGAGCTGCGCCGAGGCGCTCTTCGTAGGATGGGTTGAGCCTTGGCGAAACCCATGCGGTCGGGGTGATGGGTATCGCTTCGCTCAACACCATCCTACGAAAAGCCGTGCTTCCTGGAAGGTAAGCGGGCCCTGCCCACGATTTCGCGCGCAGGGCGCGCTCCTACAGGGGAATGGCGTGGGTTGGGCGGCGTAGGCGCAACTGTCCTGCCCCGCGCCGAGATGCGGCGGATAACCGCGAACGGTTATGCGCCCTACGCACTTGCCGGTTGACGCTGAACTATCCGACCGCTCCGAACGGCTCCCTCTCCCGCTTGCGGGAGAGGGCTGGGGAGAGGGCGCTCTCACCCCCCCACAACAAATTGCAACGCCTTCCTCCCCATAACAGCCAGCCCCTTCGGTTACCCTCCCCGGCTCCCACGAAAAAACGACCCGCCCCAAGCCCCCTCGGCAAGGCCGGCGTCCGCAAAGAGGAACCCCCGTGACCCAAGCCCGCTACACCCCCGCCCAGATCACCCTGCACTGGCTCAGCGCCCTCCTGGTGCTGGCCATCATCGCCCTGCCCTACGGCAAGGACCTGTTCGCCGGCCTGCTCGGCGGCGTCGGCGGGGTGTTCACCCTGCACAAGTCCCTGGGCCTGACCGTCCTGGCCCTGACCGTCACCCGCCTGCTGGTCCGCGCCCGCCATGGCGCGCCGCAGCTGCTGCCGGCCGACGAGCGCCTCAAGCTGCTGGCCGCCAAGGCCGGCCATGCCCTGCTCTATGCGTTGCTGATCCTCATGCCGCTCACCGGCCTGCTGTTCGGCAAGCGCCCGGTGAACCTGTTCTGGCTCGTGGAAATCCCGCCGCTACCGCTGTCCGATGCCGCGCGCGAGGCGGCCAAGGCCTTCCACGTCACCGCCCAGTACCTGCTCTTCGCCCTCATCCTCGGCCACGCCGCCGCGGCCATCTGGCACCACCACGTGCGCCGCGACGGCGTGCTGCGCGCCATGCTGCCGGCCCGCGAACAGGCCTGAGGCGCCACCCGGGGCCGGCTCGCCACGCGCCGGCCCATCATCCCCATTCATCATCCTGATCGCACTTCCGGGCGATACCGCCGCTCCGCCCCGCTGCCTATGCTCGCCTGGCCGGCCCCACCCCTAGACGCGCCTCCTGATCCGACCGGGGGCGGTGGCCGGCCCCTTTCGCAACCGTTCCCGGAGCAGCCCATGTCCACACCCGCCCCCTTCGACCTCAGCGGCAAGGTCGCCTTCGTTTCCGGCGCCAGCCGCGGCATCGGCGAAGCCATCGCCCACCTGCTGGCCCGCCAGGGCGCCCAGGTCATCGTATCCAGCCGCCGGCTGGAGGGCTGCCAGGCGGTGGCCGAGGCCATCCAGGCCGCCGGCGGCAAGGCCAGCGCCGTGGCCTGCCACATCGGCGAGCCGGAGCAGATCCAGGCCACCTTCGCCTGGATCCGCGAACGCTTCGGGCGCCTCGACATCCTGGTCAACAACGCCGCCACCAATCCGCAGTACGGCAACGTGCTGGACACCGACGTCGCCGCCTTCCAGAAGACCGTGGACGTCAACATCCGCGGCTACTTCTACATGTCGGTGGAAGCCGGCAAGCTGATGCAGGCGCAAGGCGGCGGCAGCATCGTCAACGTCGCCTCGGTGAACGGCATCACCCCCGGCGAGCTGCAGGGCATCTACTCGGTGACCAAGGCCGCGGTGATCAGCATGACCAAGGTCTTCGCCAAGGAATGCGCGCCCTTCGGCATCCGCTGCAACGCGCTGCTGCCGGGGCCCACCGACACCAAGTTCGCCGCCGCCCTGGTGCAGAACCAGGCGGTGCTCGACGGCATCCTGCAGCGGGTGCCGCTCAAGCGCGTGGCCAACCCCGAGGAAATGGCCGGCGCCGTGCTCTACCTGGCCAGCGACGCCTCCAGCTACACCACCGGCATCAGCCTGGCGGTGGACGGCGGCTACCTCATCTGATCCGCACGCCCGCGGGCGCCCTTCCGACCTCCTGACGCACCGGGCCCTGGCCCGGTGCGCGCGTTGCCCCGCGGAATTCCTTCAGACAACTCCCACATCTCACCGAGCCAGTGAATGAAGGACCATTCAGCGTATTGCTGGACCCCGCTGGAACCCGCGCCACAGCGCGACTCATACCTTCTTCCGATGCGCCACTCGTACTTTCGCGCGCTTATCCGCCCCCGGCGCTCCACATAGCTTGTGCCTGCAGTCTTCCACCCCCTGCACTGGAGCGTTTCATGAGAACAATAACAAGACCTGGATTCTTCCAACCGCAGCTGCTCGCGCTGGCCGTCGCCCTGGGCGTGGCCGCCCCTGCCAAGGCGGTCAACTTCAACATCGGCGAGATCGAGGGGCAGTTCGATTCCTCCCTGTCCCTGGGCGCCAGCTGGAGTACCCAGAGCCCCCACCAGGACTTCATCGGCTACAACAACGGCGGCAACATCGCCACCCACACCACCGACGACGGCCGCGTGAACTTCGAGAAGGGCGAGACCTTCTCCAAGCTGTTCAAGGGCATCCACGACCTGGAGCTGAAATACGGCGACACCGGCCTGTTCGTCCGCGGCAAGTACTGGTACGACTTCGAGCTCAAGGACGAGAGCCGGCCGTTCAAGGACATCAGCGACGACGGCCGCGACAAGGGCGCCCGCTCCTCCGGCGCGCAGCTGCTCGATGCCTTCGTCTACCACAACTACGACATCAAGAACCTGCCGGGCAGCGTGCGCCTGGGCAAGCAGGTGGTGAGCTGGGGCGAGAGCACCTTCATCCCCAACAGCATCAACAGCATCAACCCCATCGACGTTTCCGCCATCCGCCGCCCCGGCGCCGAGATCAAGGAAGCGCTGCTGCCGGTGAACATGTTCTACCTGTCGCAGAGCGTGACCGACAGCCTGTCCGTCGAGGGCTTCTACCAGCTCAAGTGGGAGAAGACGGTACTGGACAACTGCGGCACCTTCTTCGGCACCGACGTGGTCCCCCACGGCTGCAACCTGAACAACGCCAACAACGCCGCGCCCGGCTTCGGCTCGCTGATGGCGCAGTTCGAGCCCATCGCCGCGGCCGCAGGCCAGGGCTTCATCGCCAACGACGAAGGGGTGATCCTGCCGCGCAGCGGCGACCGCGAGCCGGGCGACAGCGGCCAGTGGGGCCTGGCCCTGCGCTGGATGACCGACGACGTCGAGTACGGCGCCTACGCCATGAACTACCACAGCCGCAACCCCTACTACAGCAGCCAGACCGCCAACGGCGCCACCCTGGCCTCGCTGGGGCGCATCCTGGCCGCCACCGGCGCCGCCTGCGGTGGCCGCCCGGGTTGCTCCTCGGTGGTCCAGGGCATGGCCCTGAGCACCGTGCTGGGCAACAGCAACTACTTCATCGAGTACCCCGAGGACATCCGCCTCTACGGCCTGAGCTTCGCCACCAGCCTGCCCACCGGCACCGCCTGGAACGGCGAGATCAGCTACCGGCCGAACATGCCGCTGCAGATCAACACCCCGGACGTCTCCCTGGCGGTGCTCAACCCGATCGCGGCGACCAGCTCGCCGACCATGCCCAACGTGCCCGGCGGCATCAACCGCGGCTACGAACGCAAGCCGATGACCCAGGTGCAGACCACCTTCACCCACTTCTTCGAACAGGTGATGGGCGCCGACCGCCTGACCCTGGTGGGCGAACTGGGCCTGACCCAGCTGAGCGACCTGGAACCCACCAGCTCCATGCGCTACGGCCGCTCCCCCGAGTACGGCCAGTGGGCGCCGGGCAACACCCACGGCTTCTACACCAACACCTCCTGGGGCTACCGCGCCCGCGGCATCCTCGACTACGGCAACGCCATCGCCGGCATCAACCTGAAACCGAACATCGCCTGGTCCCACGACGTGGAAGGCTACGGCCCGACCTTCAACGAAGGCGCCAAGGCCATCAGCCTCGGCCTGGATGCCGACTACCGCAACACCTACACCGCCAGCCTGTCGTACACCAACTTCTTCGGCGGCGACTACAACACCCTGATCGACCGCGATTTCCTCGCGTTCAGTGTCGGCGTGAACTTCTGATCCGCGAGGACTCAACGATGAACAAAGCACTACGAGTGATCGGCGCATTCACCCTGTCCCTGCTGGCCGGCAGCGTGCTGGCCGCGGTGTCCCCGGACGAAGCCGCCAAGCTGGGCGCAAGCCTCACCCCGCTGGGCGCGGAAAAGGCCGGCAACGCCGACGGCAGCATCCCGGCCTGGACCGGCGGCCTGGCGCAGAACGCCGCCGCGGTGGATGCCAAGGGCTTCCCCGGCAACCCCTTCGCCGGCGAGAAGCCGCTGTTCACCATCACCGCGCAGAACGTCGAGCAGTACAAGGCCAAGCTGTCCGAAGGCCAGTTGGCGATGTTCAAGCGCTACCCCGACTACAAGATGAACGTCTACCCGAGCCACCGCAGCACCGTGGTCCCGGACTTCATCTACCAGGCGGCCAAGACCAGCGCGCTGAAGACCAGCCTGGTGCAGGGCGGCAACGGCCTGCAGGGCTTCGCCGACAGCCGCTGGGTGGCCTTCCCGATTCCCAAGGACGGCCTGGAAGTGGTGTGGAACCACATCACCCGCTTCCGCGGCGTGAACATCCTGCGCGCCTCGGTCACCGCCGCGCCGCAGACCAACGGCAGCTTCACCGCCATCCGCTACGAGGAAGACCTGGCGGTGCCCAAGGGCATGGCCGACCTGGATCCCAAGGACGCGGAAAACCTCCTGTACTACTACAAGTCGCGGGTCACCGAGCCGGCACGCCTGGCCGGCAACGTGCTGCTGGTGCACGACTCCCTGGACCAGGTAAAGGAACCGCGCATGGCCTGGCAGTACAACGCCGGCCAGCGCCGCGTGCGCCGCGCACCGCAGGTGGCCTACGACAGCCCGACCACCGAGGTGGACGGCCTGCGCACCTCCGACGGCCTGGACATGTACAACGGCGCGCCCAACCGCTACGACTGGAAGCTGGTGGGCAAGAAGGAAATCTACATCCCCTACAACAACTACGAGCTGGCCTCGCCCAAGCACAAGTACGACGAGATCCTCAAGGCCGGCCACATCAACCAGGACCTGGCGCGCTACGAGCTGCACCGCGTCTGGGTGGTGGAAGCCAACCTGAAGCAGGGCGAGCGGCACATCTACGCCAAGCGCCGCTTCTACGTCGACGAGGACTCCTGGAGCATCGCCCTGTCCGACCAGTACGACGGCCGCGGCCAGCTGTGGCGCGTAGGCGAGGCCATGCTGACCCAGGACTACAAGCAGCAGGTGCCCTGGTACGCCCTGGAATCCCTGTATGACCTGATCTCCGGCCGTTACGCGGTCAGCGGCATGATGAACCAGGAGAAGAGCTGGATCCGCTTCGGCGAGCCCTCCTCCGCCGCCAAATTCACCCCGGCTGCCCTGCGCAGCGACGGGGTTCGCTGAGCAGCAGCACCTGTGGTTTTGGGCGACCTTCGGGTCGCCATTTTTTTTGTGGCCCGGGCCACCCGAACCATGGCGCCTCCAGTGCTCTTCGTAGGAGCAACTGTCTTGCCGGCCGCGCCGAGACGCTTTTCGTAGGATGGGTTGAGCCTTGGCGAAACCCATGCGGTTGCGGTGATGGGTATCGCTTCGCTCAACACCATCCTACGAAAGCCATGCTCGCTCATGCGGTAAGCGGACCTTGTCCGCGATAGCCGGACGATCCGGCGCGGTTCGCGGATGAGATCCGCTCCTACGCAACCCCACCCACGCCATTCCGTTGTAGGAGCGCGCCCTGCGCGCGAATCGCGGGCAGGGCCCGCTCCTACAGGTCGCCGTGAAGCACGGTATTCCTCCCCCGTAGGAGCGGACCTTGTCCGCGATTAGCCGGAACCTCCGGCGTGGTTCGCGGATGAGATCCGCCCCTACGCAACCCCACCCACGCCATTCCGTTGTAGGAGCGCGCCCTGCGCGCGAATCGCGGGCAGGGCCCGCTCCTACAGGTCGCCATGAAGCACGGTATTCCTCCCTGTAAGCTCGCTCCTACGAAAAGACTCGCGGAAGAGCGCCCTCTCCCCAGCCCTCTCCCGCAAGCGGGAGAGGGGGCCGTTCGGAGCGGTCGGGTGGTTCAGCGTCAACCGGCAAGTTCGTAGGGCGCATAACCGTTCGCGGTTATCCGCCGCATCTCGGCGCGGGGCGCATAACAGTTGCGCCTACGCCGCCCCACCCGCGCCATTCCCATGTAGGAGCGCGCCCTGCGCGCGAAATCGCGGGTAAGGCCCGCGCCTACAGGTCGCCGTGAAGCCCGGCATTCCTCTTTGTAGGAGCGGACTCCGTCCGCGATCCACCGCGCCGCTAGCGGGCGCGGGTCACTTGCGGCAGCGCGTAGCTGCCATCGAGGATGCTGGCGTCCGGCTGGTACAGGCGCAGCAGCAGGTAGAAGTCGCCCTTGGGCGCCGGCAGCCAGTTGGCCTTGCCTGCGCCGGCCGGCTGGGCGTGCTGGATGGGGATACTGATCGAGCCGTCCGCCGCGACCTGCAGGCCCGGGGTGTCCGAGCCGACCTTGTAGCGGCCGATGGGGTTGTCCACCAGCATCTTGTCGCCGGCGTTGTAGATCGTCAGCGACCAGAATGCCCCCACCGGCGGCGCCTTGGCGAAGGTCAAGCGGTACGGGGTCTCGCCGTTGAGCGGCTTGCCCTGCTCGTCGGTGAAGCGGATCGGGTAGACCGCCTCCTCCGCCAGGTTGCCGCCCAGGTAGGCGCCGGCCATGACCGAGCGGCCCGGGTAGTCGTAGCCGAACGCCTTGACCAGGGCCACGTTCCAGCCATTGCGCAGCACGGTGGAGGTCATGGTGGCCTTGCCCGCCACTAGTTGGCCGTCGGCCAGGGCGCGCTTGAGCCCGCGCAGCTGCTCGGCGGTCAGCTTGCTGCGGTCGAAGCCGTGCTCGGGGGTGAGGCCGATGCGCGCCAGTTGCCCCACCAGCGCCTGGTCCACGGTCTTTATGCGGTTGTGCTGCATGGCGTAGCCCAGGTGGGTGAAGAAGCCCAGCTCGTCGCCATCGATCGACGGCAGCGCCGGCAGGCTTTGCTTCGCCGGCACGTAGCCGGCCTTGCCCAGCTGGCTCAGCGGGCGCAGGTCGAACTGCTTCTGCAGCGCCAGCACCGGCGCCAGGTCCTCGCCCTGGCGGATGTGCACGCGGCCCCACAGCCAGACCTTGTCGGTGCTCACCGGCAGCGCCTTGACGCCTGCCGGCAGGCTGCCCTCCCAGCCCGGCGGCACCAGGGCGAAGCGCCCGGCACCAGTGCCGGTGGCGCGACGGCCGATGTAGTGCTCCAGGTCGTGGTACATGTCGAAGACGTTGATCACGTAGTAGCGGTCGGCGGTGTCCGGCACGCTCAGCACGTAGGGCTCGTCCAGCTTGACCACCGCGCTCATGTACAGGGTGTCGTTGTTGGCGGTGGGCATGTCCTTGTCCGCCGGGGTGGACAGCGCCGTGGCCCAGCCGATCTGGTTCAGCGGCCCGCGGTAGCTGGTAGGCGGCTTGTTCGCCGGCACGTCGATGTACTCGAGCAGGATCCGCTCCAGGCGCACCAGCGGGTAGCCCCAGGTGTAGGCCATCACCCCCAGGTTGTAGGCGTCGATCTCCTGGGCCTGGGCGACCTTCTGCGGCGTCATCACCAGGCTGACCTGCGGGTCGGCATAGCTCGGCGCGGCCAGGCAGTGGCCGGCGGCCAGGGCGACGGCCACGCTCAGCGCGGACAGCATCGTGCGTGTGGCTTTCATCATGAATTCCTTGCTCTGGGTTGGAACTGGTGCGGCCCCATCCGTGCGTCAGAACGAAGCCAGGGGCACGGAAAGCGTCAGGTAGGCGGCGTGGCCTTCCAGGCGGTTGTAGGTGCCCTGCTCCTTGTAGGCCTTCAGGCGCAGCGACCAGGGCCGCGCGCCGGGAAAGTTCCAGGCCAGGGTCGCGCCCAGGGCCCGGGCGCGGCCCCGGAAAGGCCCGAGACTGGCGCCGCGGCCGCTGTCGCCAGTCAGCTGGCGGTAGTGGTAGCCGACCAGGCCGGCGGAGAAGCGCGGGCCGAAGTGCTGCTCGGCGGCCCACTCCAGGTGCGCCTCGTTGCCGCTGCGGTAGTCGGTGGCGGGGTTGGCGGCGTTGACGGTGACGCCGGCGGCGACGGACAGGTCCAGGCCGATGGCCGGGTCGAACCAGGTCAGCGCGGCGAAGGGGTCGGCGCCCCAGTGGTGGAAGGCGAGGTTGGCCAGGGCCTGGTCGTCGTAGTCGCCGGCCGGCACGTTCAGCGACACCCCGCCCTGCCAGTGGAAGTTGCCGCGGTGCCAGCCGAGGAAGGCCGCCAGCACCGGGTCGCCGTAGGTGTAGTTGGAGGCGTGCACGTCGCTGGCGAAGCGCCCGCCCTGGGGCCCGGTCAGCTCGGCGTCGACGTCGAGGCCGGGCCCGCCCAGGGGCTGGCTCCAGGACAGCCCCAGGTTGCCGCCAAGCAGTTGCGCAGGCGTGGACCAGAGCAGCGTCGGCATTGCCAGCCAGGTTTCCACGTCGATGCCGGCCACCACCTTGCCGTTGAGGGGGAAGTCCCGGCTCGCCCCGGCGCTGCCGCTGTAGCGGTAGAAGTCGTTCTGCAGGTACAGCCCCGGCGGCGGCAGTACCCCGGCCATGGGGCCGCGGGAACCGAGCAGGTAGAAACCGGCGCCGTTCTCCACCGCCCAGCCCTGGCCGGCGCCGAACAGCAGGCAGCCGGCCAGCAACAAGGATTCACGGCGCATGCAGTACGGCATCCGTCATGGCAGCAGGTGGCTGCCCATCGCCAGTACCGGGGCTCCACCAGCTCCGGGAGTCGCCGGCACGGCCCCGAGGAACAGCAGATCGCCCTCCGCAGATGTGATGAAAACCTGTGCAGCCAGACCGAGGACGACGGCCAGGATCAGGCTTGCGGTGATCAGAAGTTCTTTTCGATGGACGCGCATGCTCCGAACTCCTCCTGAAGGAAAATCCGAGTTGCCACCCGCCGGACGGACGGCAACCCCGTTACCGCTCGGCCTGCAGGGCCTTGGCGAGGGTCTGGTCGGTGAGCCAGCGCAGCAGCGCGCTGGTCTTGCGCGCCATGCCGCGCAGCAGCCGGGCGCGCAGGCCCGGGGTGATCATGAATTCGCGCTTGCGCAGCCCGGAGAGGATGCCGGCCACGGCCTCCTCCACCGTCAGCACACCGGCGGTGGCGTTGAGCGCCTCGGTGACCTTGCTGCCGTGCTGGCGCTCGTAGCTCAGCAGGGGCGTGGCGATCTCGCCGGGGCACACCACGGAGACGTCGATACCGCGCGGCTTCTGCTCCAGGCGCAGGACCTCGGCCAGGCCCACCACGCCGAACTTGGAGGCGCAGTAGGCGGCCTGGGTGTAGCCGCCGATGACTCCCGACAGCGAGGCCACCAGCACCAGGTGGCTGCCCCGCTGCATGTAGCGCAGCACGCCGGCGGCGAAGTTGCGGCTGCCGATCAGGTTGATACGCACCACCAGCTCGAAGGTTTCCGCCGGCAGCTCGGTGAACAGCGCGGTGCGCAGGATGCCGGCGGAATTGAAGGCGAAGTCCGGCGCGCCCAACTTGGTCGCGGCGGCATCCACCGCCGCGTCCACCTCGGCGGCGCGGGTGATGTCGACGATGAAGGCCTCGACCTTCTGCTGCGGCTGCCGGCACAGGCCGCGCAACTCGGCGAGCACGTTCTCGTCCACCCGCAGGTCGAACAGCGCCACGCTGGTGCCCTCGCCCACCAGGGCCTTGGCGATCTGCAGGCCGATGCCGCTGCCGGCGCCGGAAATGAAGGCGACGCGCGGCGTGCCGTGGGTCCACTGACTCATGCCTGGCTCTCCAGTCCTGCTGTTGCGCCGGCGGCGCCTGCCGACGCCTGGCGCTGTGTGCGGAAATGCTCGGTCAGCTCCGCCATGGCCGCCTCGAAGCTCACCGGCGGCCGGTAGCCGAGCAGGCGCCGGGCCTTGTCGATGGCGAACTCGTTGGGCCCGCCCATCAGGCGGAAGGTCTGCCGCGTCAGGTGTGGACGCTGCGTCTGCTTGCGCAGGTGGCCCCACCACTCCAGGGCGCTGGCCATGAAGCGCGCCAGCCAGTTCGGCAGGCTTTTCGGCGGCGGCGTCTGCGCGGCCTTGGCCAGGGCCTCCAGGTAGGTCTTCCAGGTCACGCCGAAGCCGTCGGCGGCGATGAACACATCGCCGTGCACGTACTCCGAGCGCGCGGCGGCGATCAGCAGCGCCACCAGGTTGTTCACGTGCACCAGCCCGGCGTCCCAGTCGCCGGAGCCCAGCAGGCAGGGCGCGCCTTCGCGCATCACCTGCACCAAAGAGTTCACCCAGGGCATGCTGCCGACGCCGAAGACGTTGGCCGGCCGCACGATGGTGCCCTTGAGCCCGCGCGCCACGCCCTCGCGGGTGACGCGCTCCTGTTCCTGCTTGCAGAACTCATAGGCCGACGATGGCACGCCGACCGGGCTGCCCTCGCTCAGCCGGCCCTTGGCCAGGGCGCTGGCGAAGGCGCAGACGCTGGTGGTCACCACGAAGTGCGCGTCCCAGCCCAGGGCCAGTTCGATGGCGTGCTCGGTGCCCTTGACGGTCACTTCCACGTGGGACTGGGTGCTGCCCCAGTCGCTGACCACCGCGGCCAGGTGGAAGATGGCGTCCACCGGGCCGATCTGCTCGCGCAGTTCGAGCAGCCGGCGCACGTCGCCGACCACGATGCGGACCCTGTCGCCCCACTCCGCCGGCTCGGGTTCGCCGGGCATCATCAGGGCGACCACGGCCACCTGCTCGGCCAGCAGCTGGCGCACCAGGTGGCGGCCGATGAAGCCGCCGGCGCCGGTGACGAATGCGCTCTGCAACCGGCTCATCTCACTCACCGAGCACGATCAGCTTGTCGCAGCTCTTGCCTTCGGCCGCGCACAGCGCGCGGTAGACGGCCAGGGCGGTCTTGGCGTCGAGGATGCGGATGACGTCGCCCTTCTCGTCGATGTCGACGTTGCTGCCGAAGATGGCGAACCAGACGTCGGCGATCTCGCTGGCGTCTTCGGCCACGCACAGGGTGTGCAGCGAATGCGCCGGCTCGTAGAGGTAGGAACCGGCCTTGTTCACCTTGTCCGGGTATTCGCGGTAGAACCACTCGCCCTGCAGGGTGACGGCGAACACCGGGCCGGTGTGGTAGTGGGTGTCGACGCCGAAGCCCGGCTTCATGCGGGTGCGGTTGATCCACAGGTTCTGGTTCAGGTCCACGTGCAGCAGCTGGATGGTGGAACCGTCGGGCAGGGCGACCCAGGGCAGGTCGTCTTCCAGCAGCAGGATCGCTTCGCGGGCGTGGTCACGGGACACCACCGGAGCGTTCTGCATGGCAGCGAAGACTTGCATGGCGGCGGGGCTGAGCTGACTCATCGGGGTAGAACTCCAATCTTGTTGTTATCGGCGCGCGCTGGCGCACGGGTATGTCGGGCGACCGCTCGCGGCCGCCCGGCAAGATCATTTCTCGGCGGACTTGGTGATCTGTTCCTTGAGCTGGTCGAAGCTCAGCGACACGCCCTTCTGCGCCGGCGGGAAGTCCTTGAAGGTCTTCAGGTGCGCGACTATGGCGTCGGTCATCCGGTTGAACACGTAGGTCTTCTTCTGCAGCAGGTTGGCGCGCGGGCCAGGCGCCTGGTCGTAGCTCTCGAAGGGGTCCTGGCGGATGTTGAACAGCCAGGGCATCTCCAGGGTCTTGGTGCTGCCGTAGTAGCCGTCGCGGGTGTAGAAGTGCGCCTTCCACTGGTCCAGGCGCACGGCCTGCAGGCGGCTCTCGGCGTAGTAGAAGATCTCGTGGCGCGCCGACTGGTCGGTCTTGCCTTCCCAGTAGGCCAGGTTGTCGAGGCCGTCGATGTAGTTCTTCTTCACCACGCCGGTGCCCAGGTCGTCGCCCTTGGCCAGGCGCTCGCGCACGTCGGGCATGCCGGCGGCCGACGCCAGGGTGGTGAACAGGTCCTCGTGGGACTGGATGCCATTGAGCTCCTCGCCCGCCGGGATGTGCCCCGGCCAGCGCACCATCATCGGCACGCGCACGCCGCCTTCCCAGGTGGTCATCTTGGTGCTGCGGTAGGGGCTGGTGCCGCCGAACGGGTAGGTCTCGTGCTCCGGACCGTTGTCGGTGGAGTAGATGACGATGGTGTTGTCGGCGATGCCCAGGTCGTCGAGCTTCTTCAGCACCGTGCCGACGTCCTCGTCGTGCTGCAGCATGCCGGCGCAGTGTTCGTCCTCGCCGCTGGTGAACTGCTTGCAGCGCTCCAGGTACTGGTTCGGCGTGTGGGTGAAGACGTGCATGCGCGTGGTGTTGATCCAGGCGAAGAACGGCTTCTTCTGCGCCACGGCCTTGTCCATGAACTTGAACGAGGCCTGGATCAGCTCCTGGTCCACGGTTTCCATGCGCTTGCGCGTCAGCGCGCCGGTATCCTCGCAGCGCTGCCTGCCCCACTTGCCGAAGCGCGGGTCCTCGCCGGGCGTCTCGCTGTCGGTGGCGTAGCAGTGCAGCACGCCGCGCGGGCCGTAACGCTTCTTGAAGTTGGGGTCGGTCGGGTAGTCGATGTCCTCCGGCTCCTCCTCGGTGTTGAGGTGGTAGAGGTTGCCGAAGAACTCGTCGAAGCCGTGCACCGTCGGCAGGTACTCGTTGCGGTCGCCCAGGTGGTTCTTGCCGAACTGGCCACTGGTGTAGCCCTGGGTCTTGAGCACCTCGGCCAGGGTCACGGTCTGCGGCTTGAGGCCCAGCAGCCCGCCCGGCTGGCTGACGGTGGTCATGCCCGAGCGGATCGGCAGCTGGCCGGTGATGAAGGCGGCGCGCCCGGCGGTGCAGCTGGGCTGGGCGTAGTGGTCGCTGAAGATGGCGCCGGCCTTGGCGATGCTGTCGATGTTCGGCGTGCGATAGCCCATGGCGCCACGGCTGTAGGCGCTGAGGTTCCACATGCCGATGTCGTCACCGAAGATCACCACGATGTTGGGTTTTTCCGCCGCCTGGGCGGCGCCGCCCAGTATCGACAGACCAAGGAGCAGCAGCGGCGCGGCTAATGTCGCGGCGAAGCGAGGCAGACAGGTAAGGATCATGTTTCTCGTTCTCGGTTTATCATCAACGGCAGGCGTGGCTGGTCATCGATCGGCAGGGCGAGACAGCACGCTCGAACGGTCACATGAAACGGCAAGAGGACGCTGGCGAACATGCCCGAAGAGGACAAAAACCGAACCAAAGTGGCCACGCCGGTCCAGCCGCGGCACCGCGGCGCCATGGGCCGGGTGCTGGCGCGCTTCCTCAGCGAGCACAGCGAAGCCGAGGAATTTGACCGGACGCAACTGGAGCAGCTATGGCAACGCGCGGCGCACATCGATCCGGCCGTCGGCCTGCACCTGTTCAGCCATTTCCTGCCCAGGGAGCGTTTCGTGCTGGTGCCCCTGACGCTGTGCTGCGCCAACGTCGGCGAGGCCCTGCGCTACTGGCAGCGCTTCGCCCACCTGGGCTCGGACCTTGATCGCCTGCGCATCGTCGAAGCCGCAGGCGAGGTGGCGCTGGAGGTGCAGATAGAGGCCTCGGAGCGCCTGCGCCGGCACTACAGCGAACATGCCCTGGCCATGACCATGACGCAGATGCGCGAAGGCTGCGTCGAACCCGTGCTGCCGCTACGCGCCGAGTTCGCCTACCCGCGGCCGCCCTACCATGCGCAGTACCGGGAGTGGTTCGGGCCGAACCTGCAATTCGGTTGCGAACGCACCCGCCTGGTCTTCGACAGTCGCGTGCTGGAGGTGCCGATGCGCGGCCACCACCCGGTGCTGGTGGAGCTGATCGTCAGCGGCCTGGAACAGCGCCTGGCGCGCCTGCAGCAGTTCAGCGGGGCCGCCGCGCGGGTGGCGCGGCACATCCGCGGCGAGCTGGAAAGCGGCGCCGCGCCCAGCCTGGAGAGCGCCGCCGCGGCGCTGCACATGACCCCGCGCACCCTGCGCCGGCGCCTGCTGGAGCAGGACCTGGGCTACCGCCAGGTGCTGGCCGCGGTGCGCACGGAGCTTGAGCAGTACCTGGAGCTGCAGGGCCTGGACCGCGAACGCATCGCCGCCCGCCTCGGCTACGCCGACACCGCCGCCTACCTGCGCGCGCGCAAGCGCTGGCAGGAGTGCCAGGAAGGCTGAAGCCTCATTCCCGGGCCAGCGCCTCCAGCCGGCCCCGGTCGAGCACCACGATGCAGCCGTACTTCTGCTCGATCATGCCGTCCTGGCCCCACTTCTTCAGCAACTGGCTGACCCGCTGGCGGGTGCTGCCCAGCAGCAGCGCCAGGGTCTCCTGGGACAGGCGCAGCTCGATGGCCAGCCCGCCATCGGCGTTGGCCGAGCCGAAGGCCGCGGCCAGCGCCAGCAGGCGGCTGGCCAGGCGCTGTTCCAGCGACTGGGTGGAAAAGGCCTCGAAGCCGACCAGCAACGCGCGCAGCATCGAACTCTGCAGGTGCAGCAAAAAGCGCGCGAAGGCGGGATGCCGGCCGATCAGGCTTTCGACGTCCGCCGGGGTGAGCTGCAGCACCAGGGACGGCATGGCCGCCTGGGCATCATGGATGCGCGGCTGGCCATCGAGCAGCGACACCAGGCCGACCCAGCAGCCCGGCTCGTAGAAGTTCAGCACCGCCTCCAGCCCATCTCGGGAAGTGCCGCTCAGGCGCAGCGAGCCCTCCAGCACTATGTACAGCCCATCGGCCCTGTCGCCACGGCGGAACAGCCGCTGCCCGGCCGCCAGCCGGCGTTGCCGGCCGTGGGCCAGGACCTCGTCGCGCACCTCCGCCGGCAGCAGGGCGAACGAGGGGTTGCCCAGCAGCGTCCGCAGGTGGCTTGCCGATACCTCGGAAGGGGTAGTCATGAGTACTCCTACAGCGTCCTCGCATTGCAAATACCTAACAGTCTCCCGCGGTATCGCGCCGCACTATTTTCCAATGATCGTCGTGGCGCCATGAGCCGCCCGGCGGGCATGCCCTGCCCGCCCCCGCCGCTTGTACTCCGCGAGAGACGCCAGAACAAGAATAAGCAGGAGACACCGTGATGAACGCCCCTCTGCCCCACCCGAGCGTCAGCCTCGACGACAAGTTCGAAACCCGCGAGGGCTGGATCTACCTCACCGGCACCCAGGCCCTGTCGCGCCTGCCGTTGCAGCAGCGCTGGCGCGACCAGGCCGCGGGCCTGGACACCGGCGGCTTCATCTCCGGCTACCGTGGCTCGCCGCTGGGCCGCTACGACATGGAGCTGTGGGCCCAGCAGGCGCGCCTGGAGGCCAACAATATCCACTTCATGCCGGGGGTCAACGAGGACCTGGCGATCACCGCGGTGTGGGGCTCGCAGTACGTCGGCCTGCTGCCCGGTTCGAGCGTGGACGGCGTGTTCGGCATCTGGTACGGCAAGGGCCCGGGCACCGACCGCAGCGCCGACGCCATGCGCCACCTGGGCAGCGCCGGCACCCACAAGCACGGTGGCGTGCTGGCCATCGCCGGCGACGACCACGGCGTCAAGTCTTCCTCGGTCATCAACTTCTCCGACCCGATCTTCATCGCCGCCGGCCTGCCGATCCTCTACCCGTCGAACACCCAGGAACTGCTCGACCTGGGCCTGCACGGCTTCGCCATGAGCCGCTTCTGCGGCTGCGCCGTGGGCTTCAAGGTGCACAACGACGTGGTCGAGGGCGGCGGCTCGGTGCGCGTCGGCCCGGACTCGCCGCGCATCGTCCTGCCCGAGCTGCAGGTTGCCCCGCACCTGGGGCCCCAGGGCCTGAACATCCGCACCTTCGACATCCCGCTGATGGGCGAGGAGCGCCTGGTCAACCACCGGCTACCGGCGGCCGTGGCCTACGCCCGCGCCAACCGCCTCAACCACCTGTTGCAGGAGGTGCCCGGCGCCCGGCTCGGCGTGCTGTCGGCCGGCAAGTCGTACCAGGACGTGCTGCAGGCCCTGGCCGGGATGGGCCTGGACGAGGCGCGCCAACGCGAGCTGGGCCTGCGCATCGGCAAGGCCGGGCTGATCTGGCCGCTGGACCCGCAGTTCGTCCGCGAATTCGCCGACGGGCTGGACGCCATCCTGGTGGTCGAGGAAAAGCGCGGCATCCTCGAAGACCAGGTCAAGGGCATCCTCTATGACCTGGCGCTGCCCAACCACCCGCGCGTGGCCGGTAAATACGACGCGGCCCAGGCCTTCGCCCCCGAGCATGGCGAGGCTGTGCTGCAAGGCTGGGGCGAGCTGTCGCCGACGCAGGTCATGCACGCCATCCACGGGCAACTGCGCAAGCTGCACCCCGAGTTGCCCGACATGGCGCTGCCGCCGGCCACCAACAAACTGCCCGGCCTGCCCGACCCGGCCGCGCCCAACCGCAACCCCGGCTTCTGCTCGGGCTGCCCGCACAACCGCTCGACCCAGGTGCCCGACGGCTCGCGGGCCATGGTCGGCATCGGCTGCCACGCCATGGCCGTGCTGCACGACCCGGTCAAGACGCCGCCGATGTTCGCCCAGATGGGCGGCGAAGGCATGCACTGGCTGGGCCAGCACCGCTTCACCCGGGAAAAGCACGTATTCGTCAACATCGGCGACGGCACCTACTTCCATTCCGGCTTCCTGGCCATCCGCCAGGCCATCGCGGCCAAGGCCAACATGACCTACAAGGTGCTGTTCAACGGCTTCGTCTCCATGACCGGCGGCCAGCCCATCGACGGCGAGCTGACGGTGCCGCAGGTGGTCACCGAGCTGATGGCCGAGGGCGTCCGGCACATCTTCGTGCTGACCGACGACCTGGCCAAGCACCCCGCCGGCAGCCTGCCGGCCGGCGTGCCGCTGCTGCACCGCACCGAACTCGACGCGGTGATGCTGCGCTGCCGCGAGATCGAAGGGGTGTCGGTGATCGTCTACGACCAGCCCTGCGCCACCGAGCGCCGGCGCCTGCGCAAGCGCGGCAAGTGGGCCGACCCGGCCAAGCGCAGCTTCATCAACGCGGCCGTCTGCGAGGGCTGCGGCGACTGCTCCAGGGCCTCCAACTGCCTGTCCATCGAACCGCTGGAAACCCCCTTCGGGCGCAAGCGCAAGATCAACCAGAGTTCGTGCAACAAGGACTACTCCTGCGTCGAGGGCTTCTGCCCGAGCTTCGTCACCGTGCACGGCGGCAGGCTGCGCAAGACGCGCACCGCGGGCGTGGCCGCGGCGGACTTTCCGGCCATCGCGGAACCGGCGCTGCCGGCGCTCGCCGGCGAGTTCTCGCTGCTGATCACCGGCGTCGGCGGCACCGGCGTGGTCACCATCGGCCAGGTGCTCGGCATGGCCGCGCACATCGAGGGGCTGGCGGTCTCGGTGCTGGACGTCACCGGCCTTGCGCAGAAGTACGGCGCGGTGATGTCCCACGTGCGCATCGCCGCCGATGCGCAGCGTCTGCATGCCACGCGCATCGCCACGGCCGAAGCCGACACCATAGTGGGCTGCGACCTGGTGGTGACCGCCGGCGACGAGGCCTTGCTGCGCGTGCGCCCCGGCCGCACACGGGTGATAGTGGCGAGCGACCTGGTGCCCACCAGCGACTTCGCGCGCAACCCCGACTGGAAGATGGATGCCGGCACGCTGGTCGAGCGCATCCGCCAGCGCTGCGGCGACGGCCAGCTGCTGGCCATGGAGGGCCTGCGCATCGCCGCGCAGCTGATGGGCGACAGCATCGCCGCCAACATGTTCATGCTCGGCGCGGCCTGGCAATTGGGCAGCGTGCCGCTGTCCCACGCGGCCATCATGCGCGCGCTGGAACTCAACGCCGTGCAGGTCGACTTCAACAAGGCCAGCTTCCTCTGGGGCCGCCGCGCGGCAGTCGACCTGCAGGCGGTGGAACGGGCCGCCTGCGCCGGCGAGCCGGTCGCCCCCGCGCCGCGCATCGACATGTCCCTGGACGCCATCGTCCAGCGCTCCATGGCCTACCTGGCCGAGTACCAGAACAAGGCCTATGCCCGGCGCTACAAGACCCTGGTGGACCGCGCCATGGCGGCCGAGCGCGGGCAGGGTCTGGGCGAGCGCTTCAGCACGGCGGTGGCGCGCTACTACTTCAAGCTGCTGGCGATCAAGGACGAGTTCGAAGTAGCCCGCCTCTATGCTTCCGCCACCTTCAGGCAAGAACTCGATGCGGTGTTCGAGGGCGACTACAAGGTCCACTTCAACGTCGGCGCCTGGCCCTTCGGCGGCCTGGACCAGCACGGCAAGCCGTACAAGAAGGAAGTCGGGCCCTGGCTGCTGAAGGCCTTCGGCCTGCTCAAGCACTGCAAGGGCCTGCGCGGCACCCTCCTCGACCCCTTCCGCAACAGCGCCGAACGCCGGCTCGCGCTGCGCCTGCTGGCCGAGTACGAGCGCGAGGTCGACGGCCTGATCGCCAGCCTCGACGCCGGCAACCTCGACACCGCCGTCGCCCTGGCCTCGCTGCCGGAGAAGATCCGCGGCTATGGCCACGTGCGCCAGCGCCACGTCGAGCAGGTGGAAAAGGAACGCGCGCAGCTCAGGGCCTCGCTGCACGACACCGCCCGAGCGCCCGCCGCTCCCCGCTAGGAGACGATCGCATATGGACCCCATAGTCGAGGCGCTGCGCGCCATCGTCGGCGACAACGGCGTGCTCTGCGCGGCCGATCTCGCCAGCCGTTCGGCCGGCGCCTTGCGCGCCGACCACCTGCGGGCGCGGGCCCTGGTGCGCCCGGCCAGCACCGGGGAGGTCGCCGCCGTGCTGCGCTGGTGCCACCAACGGCAGCTGCCGGTGGTGCCGCAAGGCGGCCTGACCGGCCTCGTGCGCGGCGCCGACGCCGGGCCCGGCGAGATCATCCTGTCGCTGGAGCGCATGCGCGCCATCGAGGCCATCGACCCGCAACAGCGCACCGCCACCGTACAGGCCGGCGTCACCCTGCAGGCCCTACAGGAAGCCGTGGAGGCCCAGGGCCTGGTCTACCCGCTGGACCTGGGCGCGCGCGGCAGCGCCACCCTGGGCGGCACCGCCGCCACCAACGCCGGCGGCACCCGCGTGCTGCGCTACGGCATGACCCGCGACATGGTGCTGGGGCTGGAGGCCGTGCTGGCCGACGGTACCGTGGTGTCGTCCCTGCGCCCGCTGATCAAGAACAACACCGGCTACGACCTCAAGCAGCTGTTCATCGGCAGCGAAGGCACCCTGGGGGTGATCACCCGCCTGGTGCTGCGCCTGCGCGAGAAGCCGCTGGCCAGCCAAACCGCGCTGCTGGCGGCGCCGGGCTTCGATGCCGTGGCCGGGCTGCTGCGCCACATGGACCGCGCGCTGGGCGGCTCGCTGTCGTCCTTCGAGGTGATGTGGCAGTCCTTCTACCGCCTGGTGACCACGCCGCCGGCCAGGAGCCTGCCGCCGCTGGGCCAGGAGCACCCCTTCTACGTGCTGGTCGAGGCCCAGGGCAGCCAGCGCGAAGCCGACGGCCAGCGCTTCGAGGCCGCGCTCGAAGCGGCCCTGGAGCAAGGGCTGCTGAGCGACGCGGTGCTCGCCCGCTCCGACGCCGATGCGCAGGCCTTCTGGGCGCTGCGCGACGACGTGGAACAGGTGATGCGGCACGGCATGCCGCTGGGCTTCGACATCTCCCTGCCGATCGCCGAGATGGACGGCTACGTGCGCCAGGTGCAGCAGCTGCTGCTCGCAGAAGCCAAGGCGCACTGGCTCTACGTGTTCGGCCACCTGGGCGACGGCAACCTGCACCTGGTCGTCACCCTGCCCCACGCCGACCTCGAACGGTTCAAGCCGCGCATCGAGGCGCTGGTCTACGCGGAACTGCGGGCGCGCGGCGGCTCGGTATCGGCCGAGCACGGCATCGGGCTGGAGAAGAAGCCCTGGCTGTCGATCACCCGCAGCCCGCAGGAACGCGCGCTGATGGGCGCGATCAAGCGCGCGCTGGACCCCGCCGGCATCCTCAACCCGGGCAAGCTGCTCGACGGCGGCGCGCCATGACCTGCATCACCTGCATCGAGGACCTGCGTGCCCTGGCCCAGCGCCGCGTGCCGCGGATGTTCTACGACTACGCCGACTCGGGCTCCTGGACCGAGAGCACCTACCGCGCCAACCAGGCCGACCTGCAGCAGTTGCTGCTGCGCCAGCGCGTGGCCATCGACATCGACCGGCGCAGTACCGTCACCACCCTGCTCGGCCAGCGCCTGTCCATGCCTCTGGCGCTCGCCCCGGTGGGCGCGCTGGGCATGCAGCACGCCGACGGCGAAATCCTCGCGGCACGGGCGGCGCGGACCTTCGGCGTGCCCTTCACGCTGTCCACCATGAGCATCTGCTCCATCGAGGACGTGGCCGAACACGCCGGCCCCGGCTTCTGGTTCCAGCTCTACGTGATGCGCGACCGCGCCTTCGCCCGGCGCCTGGTCGAACGCGCCAGGGCCGCCGGCTGCACGGCGCTGGTGCTGACCCTCGACCTGTCGCTGGTGGGCCAGCGCCACAAGGACCTGAAGAACGGCCTGACCGATCCCTCGCGCATGAACCTGCGCCAGCTGCTCGACGTGGCCAGGCACCCGCGCTGGGCGCTGGGCATGGCCGGCACGCCGCGGCGCGCGTTCGGCAACGTGGTCGGCCACGCGCCCGGCATCGACAGCATGGCCGACATGGCGCGCTGGCGCGGCGGCGAGCTGGACCCGTCGCTGAACTGGGCCGACGTCGCCGAAATCCGCCGCTGGTGGGACGGCCCGCTGCTGCTCAAGGGCATCCAGGACGTCGACGACGCGCGCAGCGCCGTGGCCCACGGCGCCGACGCCATCGTGGTCAGCAACCACGGCGGGCGCCAGCTCGACGGCACCCAGTCGAGCATCCGCGCGCTGCCGCCGATAGTCGAGGCGGTCGGCGCGCAGACCGAAGTCTGGATGGACGGCGGCATCCGCAGCGGCCAGGACGTGCTCCGCGCCCGCGCCCTTGGCGCGCGCGGCTGCCTGCTGGGGCGCGCCTTCGTCTACGGCCTGGGCGCCCTCGGCGAGGCCGGCGTGAGCCGTGCGCTGGAGATCATCCACAACGAACTGAGCCTGAGCATGGCCTTCTGCGGCCACACCGACATCGAGGCCGTCGGCCCGAGCATCCTGCTGCCCCCGTGCCCCTGGCCGGGGGCCAGCGCCCTCCCGCACGGCCCGCTCCATCCGGGACGGGACGCGCGGCTACCCACCGGAGACCTGTCATGACCACGCAAACCCCCATCCAGCGCCTGGAGCGCCTGTTCGCGCTGCAGAAAGCGGCCTTCGCCCAGGACATGTTCCCCAGCGCCGAGACGCGCATCGAGCGCATGTCGCGCATCGTGCCGATGATGTACAGCTACCGCGCCAGGATCCACGAAGCGCTGGTGGCGGACTTCGGCAGCCATTCGGGCGCGGCGGCGGACCTCACCGAAATCCTGTCGATGGTCGAGCGTGTGCGCTTCGACTGCGCCAACGTCCAGCAGTGGATGAAGCCCATCGCCAAGCCGGTCGACCCCGCCACCCAGGGCGAGTCGCTGGCCTACGTGCAGTACAGCCCCAAGGGTGTGGTGTGCAACATGGCGGCGTGGAACTTCCCCTTCGACGTCGGCATCGGCCCGCTCATCGACATGCTCGGCGCCGGCAACCGGGTGATCCTCAAGCCCTCGGACCTCACGCCCAACAGCGGCGCCCTGCTGCAGGAAATGTTCGCAGCCTACTTCGCCGAGGACGAGGTCGCGGTGGTCAACGGCGACCTGGAACTGGCCCGGCACTGCGCCACGCTGCCCTGGGACCACCTGCTGTTCACCGGCGGCACCGCGGTGGGCCGCGAGATCATGAAGCGCTGCGCCGAGAACCTGGTGCCGGTCACCCTCGAACTGGGCGGGCGCAACCCCACCATCGTCGGCCGCGACAAGCTCGGCGACGCGCAGACGCTGGCGGCCATCGCCGGCATCAAGGCCATCAAGCGCGGCCAGCTGTGCATCACCGTCGACCACCTGCTGGTGCCCGAGGAGGGCCTGCAGGACTTCGTGAAGGCCTTGAGCGAAGTGATGCAGCACAGCTTCGGCCACGACAACGGCGCCAGCAGCGCCAGCGGCATCATCAACCAGCGCCACGTCGAGCGCCTGCAACGCCTGCTGGAGGACGCCCAGGACAAGAGCGACCAGGTGATCCGCATCGGCCGCGAGATGGATGCCGGCGCCCGCGACATGCCCTTCCACATCGTGGTCAACCCGCGCGACGACGCCCAGGTGGTGCGCGAGGAAATCTTCGGCCCGATCCTGCCGGTGCAGACCTACAAGAGCACCGACGACCTCATCGCGCGCATCAACCAGGGCGACACGCCGCTGGGCATCTACCTCTTCAGCGACGACCCGGCGCTGCGCCAGGCGATCGCCACGCGCACCCGCTCGGGCGGCGTGTGCTTCAACATCGCCGTGATGCAGGGCGCGCTGGCGTCCATGGGCTTCGGCGGGGTGGGTGCCAGCGGCATGGGCCGGCACCACGGCGAGGAAGGCTTCCGCGAGTTCTCCAACCCGCGCGGCTTCTACGAGCGCCGCGCCGGCGGCAGCTTCGAGCTGATCACGCCGCCCTACGGCGCCGCCACGCGCCAGTTGATCGACACGGTGGCCTATCCGCAGGTGGCAGCTGCGCTGGGGCTGGAGCCGTGACCTGCACAGCGCGTCACGCCTGACGGCCGGCCCCGGCGGCCTGCCGCCGGGGCACCGTCCTGCGCACTGAGCCTCGCCAGAAACGCGCCGCCGCTGGCGGCACCATGGGGGAACCCAGCATGAAAGCACCTTGGAATACCGGGGCGGCGCTGCTGCTCGCGGCTCCGCTGGCCTGGGCGGGCGGCCCGGCGGCGATCGACGCCCAGCGCCTGACTGCCGCCGACAGCGAGCCCGGCAACTGGATGAGCACCGGCCGCACCTACGGCGAGCAGCGCTATTCGCCGCTGGAGCAGGTCAACGAGCAGAACGTGGGGCAGCTGGGCCTGGCCTGGGACTATGGGTTCGGTCTGGACCGCGTGGTCGAGGCCACGCCCCTGGTGGTGGACGGCGTGATGTACACCACCAGCGCCTACAGCATCGTCCACGCCCTGGACGCGCGCACCGGCAAGCTGCTGTGGCAGTACGACCCGGGGGTCTACCGCGGCATCCAGGGCTCGGGCTGCTGCGACGCGGCCAACCGCGGTGTGGCGGTGTGGAACGGCAAGGTCTACGTGGGTGTCTACGACGGCCGGCTGGAGGCGCTGGACGCGCGCAGCGGGCAACGCGTCTGGTCGGTGGACACCGTGCTCGACCACGCGCGCAACTACACCATCACCGGCGCCCCGCGCATCATCAAGGGCAAGGTGGTGATCGGCAACGGCGGCAGCGAGTTCGGCGTGCGCGGCTACGTCACCGCCTACGACGCCGAGACCGGCGCGCAGGCCTGGCGCTTCTTCACCGTGCCGGGCGACCCGGCGCAGGGCGACGAAACCGACACCATCGGCATGATCCGCAAGACCTGGTTCGGCGACCAGTACTGGAAGCAGGGCGGCGGCGGCACCGTGTGGGACTCGATGGCCTACGACGCCGAGCTCGACCTGCTCTACCTCGGCGTCGGCAACGGCTCCTTCTGGAACTACGGCCAGCGCTCGCAGGGCAAGGGCGACAACCTGTTCCTCTCCTCCATAGTCGCGGTCCGCCCCGACACCGGGCAGTACGTCTGGCACTACCAGACCACGCCGGGCGACGCCTGGGACTACACCGCCACCCAGCACATCATGGTCGCCACCCTGGCCATCGACGGCAAGCCGCGCAAGGTGGTGATGCAGGCGCCGAAGAACGGCTTCTTCTACGTGCTGGACGCGGCCACGGGCAAGCTGCTCTCGGCCGCCCAGTACGCGCCCAAGGTCAACTGGGCCAAGGGCGTGGACCTGCACAGCGGCCGGCCGATCGTCGACCTGGAGGCGGCCGACTACTGGAGCAAGGGCGAGACCAAGCTGGTGTTCCCCGGCTCCCAGGGCGCTCATAACTGGCACCCGATGAGCTACAGCCCGAAGACCGGCCTGGTCTACATCCCCACGCAATCGACGGCCGACATCCTCCATCCGAAGGCGAAGATCGACATACCCGCCAAGGGCCAGTGGAACTCCGGGGTAGAGCTGCCGCCGATGCCCAGGGACAAGAAGAGCATCGACGAATTCGCGCGGATCTACACCGGCAAGCTGCAGGCCTGGGACCCGCTGCGGCAGAAGGAAGCCTGGTCGGTGCCCTACGCGCAGATCGCCAACGGCGGCACCCTGGCCACCGCCGGCAACCTGGTGTTCCAGGGCACCCACGATGGCCGCCTGCTGGCCTACGCGGCCGACAGCGGCAAGCTGCTCTGGCAGCGCGAAGTCAGCAGCGGCGTGGTGGCCGCGCCCATCACCTACAGCGTGGACGGCGAGCAGTACGTGACCTTCAGCAGCGGCTGGGGCGGCGCCTACCCGATCACCCTCGGCGCCCTGTCCGAACGCACGCGCACCGTGCCCGACGCCCGGGTGTTCACCTTCAGGCTCGGCGGCAACGCGCCCATGCCCGAGGTCAGGCGGCGCGCCCTCGTACTGCCCGAACCGCCGCCGCTGAGCGCCGACGCGGCCACGGTGGCTGCCGGCGACCAGCTGTTCCGCGAGCACTGCGGGGTGTGCCACGGCCTGGGCGCCTTCAGTGCCAACGTGATTCCCGACCTGCGCTACATGACGGCGCAGACGCACAAGGACTTCCAGAGCATCGTCGCCGGCGCGCGGGCCGGCCGCGGCATGCCGCCGTTCGCCGGGCGGCTGGCGCCGGAGCAGGTGGAGCAGATCCGCGCCTACCTGATCGAGCGCGCCCACGACCGGCGCGCCGAACTGCAGGCCGCGGGCCAGCCGCCATCGGGCACCTAGGGTCGCTGGGCTAGCGGTCCGGCCGCTCCTGGGCCAGCGTCTGCAGGGCGTCCGGGCGCAGCAGCAGGAGCTGGCCGTAGCGCTGGCGGATCAGGCCCTGCTGCTCCCACTGCTTGAGCACCTGGTTGACGCGCTGGCGGGTGGCGCCGATGAGCTGCGCCATGGATTCCTGGGACAACCGCAGGTCCAGGGCCACCCCCTGCGCCTCCTTCGTCCCGAAGGACTCGCTCAGCCCCAGCAGGCGCCCGGCCAGGCGCTGCTCCAGCGACTGCGTGGAAAAGGCGGAGAAGGCCACCAGCATGGCGCGCAGGCGCGACACCTCCAGGTCCAGCAGCATGCGCACCAGCGCCGGGTGCCGCTCGCACAGCTCGCCCAGGGCCAGCGGGCTGATGTGCAGCACCTGGGAGGGCTCGTGGGCATGGGCGTCGTGCAGGCGGTTGCTGTGGTCGAGCATCGACACCTCGCCCAGCCAACTGCCCGGCTCGTAGAAGTTCAGCACCGCCTCCTGGCCGTCGCGGGTGGTGTTGCTCAGGCGGATGATGCCCTGCAGCACGATGTACAGGCCATCCGGCGGCTCGCCGCAGCGGAACAGCTGCTGGCCGGTGTTCAGGGCGCGCACGCCGGCGCGGGCCAGCATGTCGTCGCGAACCTGTTCCGGCAGGCCGCCGAACCAGGGGCTGGCCAGCAGCACGGCGAGATGGGACTCCGACAACATCGAGGGGAAGGTCACGCCTGAAGGCTCCATGGAATCCGGGACGTTGCTCCCATTATTCGGCCGACGGGCGAGCCAGCACAAGGCGCATCGACGGCCTCCCCCATCGGCCGCAAGGGGCGACCGGGCGCCAGCAGGACGGACGTCAAATTCAGGACAGTCGCCGCACCTCGCCACGCCTTAGCCTCGGGCGCTCCACCACAACATCTACAAGAACACCTACAAGAAGGAATGCCCCATGGCCCACGAACTCGCCCTCCCCCATGTCCGCGACCAGGTGAGCGACGAAGAATGGCAACTGCGCGTCAACCTCGCCGCGTGCTACCGGCTGGTCGCCCTGTTCGGCTGGACCGACCTGGTCTTCACCCACATCAGCGCCCGCGTCCCCGGCCCCGAGCATCACTTCCTGATCAACCCCTACGGCCTGCTGTTCGACGAGATCACCGCCTCCAACCTGGTGAAGATCGACCAGGACGGCAACAAGGTGATCGACAGCCCCTACGACGCCAACCGCGCCGGCTTCGTCATCCATAGCGCCATCCATGCCGCGCGCCACGACATCCAGTGCGTGCTGCACACCCACACCCGTGCCGGCGTCGCGGTCAGCGCCCAGGAATGCGGCGTGCTGCCGATCAGCCAGCAGTCCACCTTCGTGCTCTCCTCGCTGGCCTACCACGACTACGAGGGCGTGGCCCTGCGCGACGACGAGAAGCCGCGCCTGCAGGCCGACCTGGGCAACAAGCTGTTCTTCATGCTGCGCAACCACGGCCTGCTCACCGTCGGCCGCAGCGTCGCCGACGCCTTCCTCAACATGTACACCTTCGAGACCACCTGCCAGATCCAGCTGGCGGCCCAGGCCGGCGGCCAGCTGGTGCAGGTCGATCCGCAGATCATCGACGGCGTGGCCGAGGTGGTCGACAAGCAGACCGGCGGCCAGGGCGGCGACTTCGTCTGGCCGGCGCTGCTGCGCAGGCTCAACCGCATCGACACCAGCTATCGCGACTGAGGAGCCAGCGATGAACACCACTCCCTGCATCGCCCTGTCGCGCCAGGTACCCGATGCGCTGTTGGGAAGCCTGCGCGAAAGGGCCGAGCTCCGCATGCCCGAACACGGCCTTCCGGATGACCTGGGCGAGCTGCTGAGCGGGGCCGACTACGCCCTGGTGCTGCCCGCCGACCGCATCGACGCCGCCCTGCTGGAGCGCTGCCCGCGCCTGAAGGTGCTGAGCACCGTCAGCGCCGGCTTCGACCACATCGACGTGGCCGCCTGCACGGCCCGCGGCATCCGCGTCTGCAACACCCCCAAGGCGGTCGCCGCGGCCACCGCCGACCTCGCCTTCGGCCTGCTGCTGGCCGCGGCCCGGCGCATCGTCGAGGCCGATGCCTTCGTCCGCGGCGGCGGCTGGCGCGCCGACTCCTCGCCGCTGTTCGGCCAGGACGTGCACCACAAGCAACTGGGCATCCTCGGCCTGGGCAGCATCGGCATGGAAGTGGCCAAGCGCGCCCGCGGCTTCGACATGGACGTCACCTACTGCAACCGGCGGCGCCTGCCGGTGGAGGAAGAAGTCCGGCTCGGCGTGCGCTACCTGGACTTCGACAGCCTGCTGGAGCAGAGCGACGCGCTCATCCTGCAGCTGCCCTACAGCGCCGCCACCCACCACATCATCGGCGCGCCGCAGCTGGCGCAGATGAAGCCCGAGGCCATCCTGATCAACACCGCCCGCGGCGGCCTGGTGGATGAAACCGCCCTGGCCACGGCCCTGCGCGAAGGCCGGCTGGCGGCGGCCGGGCTGGACGTCACCGAAGGCGAGCCGGGGGTGAACCCGGCGCTGCTCGGCCTGCCCAACCTGGTGCTGTCGCCGCACAACGGCGCCTCCACCCGCGAGACGCACAAGCGTATGACCCTTGAGGCCTTCGACAACCTGCTCGACGCCCTGCAGGGCGCGCCGCTGCGCAACTGCATCAACCCGCAACCAACAGAGGAATGCTGCCCATGAGCGTGCATTGCGTAGTCGTGTCCTGGCTGAAAGAGCCGGGCAACCTGGAACACATCGCCCAACTGACCGCCGCCTGCGAAAGCCTGCGGCAGATCCCCGGCGTCAGCGAAGTCCGCTTCGGCCCCCGGGCCAACCTGGGCGGCGTCGGCTCGGACGACAGCTTCGACTTCGCCATGATCATCAGTTTCGAGTCGTTCAAGGCGGCCCAGGACTATGGGCCCCATCCCAACCATGTGCAGGCGGCGCAACTCACCGTGCAACTGGCGGAGCGGTTCCAGAGCTTCTATTTCGAGACCTGAGTTAATCGTGGACGGAGTCCGCTCCTACGGCGCCTGGCACAGGGGTCGACCGTAGGAGCGGACTCCGTCCGCGATTTGCGCGCAGGGCGCGCTCCTGCAGTCCAGGGAGGCATGGTGTGTTTCCTGGGAGCGAGCTTGCTCGCGAACAGTTTCCCGGTGGCGTGGATGTCGGATGCAAGAGCGCCCTCTCCCCAACCCTCTCCCGCAAGCGGGAGAGGGGGCTGTCCTGAGCGATGCGTCGGTCAGGCGCAATCCTCCCACCCTCGTCATTCCCGCGAACAGCGCTTGCGCTGCCTTGGCTTGGGTGTTTCTGCGCCGCACCGAGTTTGCCCAACCGTCTTGTTTCGCCCCCTCGGGCGAGTCCCTTTTGTCAGTCGCCACAAAAGGAACCAAAAAGGCTTGCCCCGCCATACGGGCCCGACAGAGTCGGGCTACCCTCGCGAATTCCCCCGCCACGGAGGCCCGCCCCGAGGGTACGTCCCTGTAGCCCATCGGGGCTCTCGCGACATCCATGTCGCATGACCTCCTGAGCGCCGGTTTCGCTCGGCCTTCTGAAGGGGCGTTTCGGAGTGCGCGGAGGTTTCTCTGGAAATCCAAAAGCAAAAGCCGGAGTAGAACTGCTTTTGCTCTTCGTAGGAGCGAGCTTGCTCGCGAACCCCGCAGCCACTGGGTTATTCCCCTTCGGGCCAGCGCAAGCGCTGTTCGCGATGGAGCCGCGTCCCGCCTTCGCGCACTACTGTCCGGAATATTTTCGAGGGGGCGTCTGGAGGGCTTGCGGGGGCTGAAGGCACGGGTTAAACCGTTGAGCGCCAACTCAACCTCACAGCCCCCGCAAGATGTTCAGGATAAGCCGTTTTCACGATGTACTAAAAGCGCTGCCTCGCGGCGTCTTCGATCGACTGGTCGCCGAACACGGCGCCGACAAACACAGCAAGCGCTTTGGCAGCTGGGATCACCTGGTCGCCATGGTGTATGCCCAACTGGCCGGCGTGAGCAGCCTGCGGGCGCTTGAAACCAGCTTCAACAGCCATCCCCATCAGCACTATCACCTGG